>CALKVW010000115.1 GCA_938004785.1 uncultured Polyangiaceae bacterium | reverse complement strand
TACTGGACGAGCCACCACATGATGTTCGCGAACTCGCGGCTCTGGGTGCAGGACCTGCCGACGCGCTTCCAGTGCGGCGCGACCGATCTCGAGCCCGACGCCGACATCGACATGGGCGGCGACGACGCGCTGCTCGTCGACCGCGCGCTCGCCGAGATGGCCGAGCTGCGCGAGCCCTTCCTCGCCGTCGTGCACGTGGGCAATACGCACCTGCCCTACAAGGTCGATCCGGAGCACGCGCCTTTCCAGCCCTCGTCGCCCAGCAAGGCGCCGCAGGACAACGAGCTCTACCGAAACCACTACAAGAACGCGATTCACCTCCAGGACCGCTCGCTCGGGCGGCTGCTCGAGGCGATCGAGCGTGCGCCCTACGGCGCGCGCACGGTGACCATCTTCACGAGCGATCACGGCGAGGCCTTCCGAGAGCACGAGCAGCTCGCGCACACCGGCTCGATCTACGACGAGGAGATCCACGTGCCCGGCTGGGTGCACGCGCCCGAGGGCACGCTCTCGGACGAGGAGCGCAGGAACCTCGAGGCGCGCCGCACGAGGGCGAGCTTCCACACCGACATGACGCCGACGGTGCTCGACCTGCTCGGCCTCCACGACGAGCCGGCGATCGTCTCGATGAAGAGCGCGATGCCCGGCGAGAGCTGGTTGCGCCCTGGCGCCGAGCCGAAGCCGCTCGCGCTCACGAACTGCAGCGGCGTCTGGGGCTGCGCATTCCAGAGCTGGGGCATGATGCGCGGCACACTCAAGCTCGAGGCGCGCGAGTGGGACTCGGCCTGGCATTGCTTCGACCTCGCGCGTGATCCGCTCGAGAAGAACGATCTCGGGCCGGAGGCCTGTGGCGAGCTCGTCGAGCTCGCCGAGCGCGTGCACGGCGGTCGCCCGGGCGCACGCCCGGTCTCGCGATGAGCGCAGGGGAACCGGGCGGCGGCGCCTCGTCGGTGGGCGAGGCGGCGGGCAGCTCGCGACAGGTCGCGAGGCGCGGCGCCCGAGCCCCAGGCTCGTCGTGGGTGCGGAGGCGCCTCTCGCGCAGGCGGCGCCGCTTCGTCGCCTTCCTGGTGCTCGTCTTGCCGATGGCGTGGATGCTCTACGAGGAGATCCTGCGCCGCGGCGCCACGCTGGTCTGGCTCGAGCCTCGCTACCTCGCGGCCTACGCGGGCGGCTTGCTCCAGAGCGCCGTGCTCTGGGGGCTCTTGCTCTTCGCGGCCTCACGCCGCCGAGGCCTCGTCGCGGGCTTCTACGCGGGGCTCTTCTTCATGGGCTACGTGCTGGTGCACGGCACGAGCGCGGCCTTCTTCGCGGTGTGGAACACGCACGCCTCGGTCGACTCGCAGCTGCACGCCCGTAGCTTCGTCGACTCGCTCGTGGGCGCGTTGCCGCTCTCGCGCCCGCTCGTGATCTTCCATTTCACGGTCGCGCTCGTCGTGGCCGCGACCGCGCTGCGCGCCGCGCGGGCCTACGTGCGCCCGGGGCGCATCGGCTGGGCCGTGGCCTGCGTGCTCGCGCCGGCGGCGATCGTCGGGAGCCTCTTCGTGCCCACGAGCTACCGCGGCAAGCAGGCCTCACCGCCAGACGCGCTCTACATCCACGGCATGGTCGCGCTCGGCAAGGAGCTCGCCGAGCTCACGAACGAGTCGCCCGATCTCAGGGTGCAGCGGCGCAGGCCCGAGAGGCTGCCCGAGCTCGCCTCGCGGCCCGCCGCGAAGCGCAACGTGCTCTTCGTCTTGCAGGAGAGCCAGCGCGGCGACGTCATCTGCGCGGCCTACGACCCTCGCTGCGATCGCTCGAGCCCCTTCACGAACGCGCTCCTGCCGAAACGCTTTCCCCTGCTGCAGCTGCGCTCCAACGCCTCGACGACGGCGATCAGCATCTCGACGATGTGGTCGGGCCTCTCGCCCACGGAGAGCCGCGAGCGCCTGCACTCGGCGCCTCTCTTGTGGGAGTACGCGCACGCGGCCGGCTGGGACACCGCCTACTGGACGAGCCAGAACCTCATCTTCGGCAACGCCAGGCAGTACATCCAAGATCTGCCGCTCACGCGCGGCGCGGTGGGTACGCACCTCGACAGGGAGGCGGATCTCGACACAGGCGCCTACGACGAGCTGCTCACGCGGCGCGTGAAGGAGGAGTGGGGCGAGCTCGAGGAGCCCTTCTTCGCGGTCGTGCATTACTCGAACCCGCACTACCCCTACGTGCACGACGAGGAGCTCGCGCCGTTCTTCCCGCACGCGATGGACAAGTCGCCCGAGAAGAACGAGCACTTCTTCAACTACTACCGCAACGTCGTCTACCGCTCGGATCTCGCCGTGGCCGAGCTCGTGCGCCACGTGCGTTCGACCGAAGCGGGCAGACGCACGGTGATCGTCTACACCGCCGATCACGGGGAGAGCTTCCGCGAGCACTGGCAGATGGGCCACACGAGCGCGCTCTACGACGAGGAGATCCTCGTGCAGGGCTTCGTCGACGCACCGGCGGGCACGCTCAGCGAAGCGGAGGAGCAGAGCCTGCGAGGCGCCGAGCACGAGCTCGTCTGGCACCTGGATCTCGGGCCCACGATCCTCGACCTCATGGGCCTCTGGGACGACGAGGCCACGGCGCCGTTCCGGGCGCGCATGCCGGGTCACCCGATCACGCGACCCGAGCGCACGCTCGGGCCGGTGCCGATCACGAACTGTTCGTGGGTCTGGGAGTGCGGCTTCCGCAACTGGGGGCTGATGCTCGGCTCGCTCAAGGTCGAGGCGCGCGAGTGGGATGGCTCCTACCACTGCTTCGACGTGATCGACGACCCAGGCGAGTCGACCGATCTCGGCGAGCGCCTCTGCGCGCCGCTCGCGGATCTCGCGCGGCGGACCTACCACGCGATGCCGAACGTCACGCCGCCCGGGCGACCTCACGTCGACTGGGGAAAGTGAAGCGTGAGCTCGGAGGCCGAGCTCGCCCGCGTGGGGCAGGGACACCTCCGCGTTCAGCCGAGCACACGCGCGCCGAGCGCGTCGTCGATCATGCCCTCGATCGCGCCTCGCACCTCGTTGCGCACGCGGCGCAGCATGTGCGCCTCGTCTTCCCCGGGATACGCGCGCGCCTCGATCGGCTCGCCGATGCAGTAGCTGAGCTCGCGCATCTTTTGCCAGGGGCGCGCCCAGGTCGGGCGGGGAAGCGGGAAGTCGACGCGGAGCCAGCGGCGGCCGCGCGCATAGGCGTCGCCCACGAAGGCGAAGAGCTCGTCGGAGCCGATGGCGGCGATCGGTACGATCGGCACGCGCGCACGGTGTGCGCAGCGCACGAAGCCCATGCGCTCCCCCCACAGGAGGCGGTAGCGAAGCTCGACCGGCTTGAGCGCCTCGCGCATGCCGCCAGGCATCACGAGCACGAGCTCGCCTGCCTCGAGCAGCTCCTGCGCGTGCTCCTGCGTGCCGTCGACCGTGCCCACGCGGGCCGCGAGCGTACGCATGAAGGGCAGCTTCCACCACAGGTGCTCGCCGAGGGCCCACACACGCCTGCCGGTCTGCTTTCGGATGGCCGCCATCGGCAGCATCGCGTCCCAGCCGAAGGCGTGGTTCATCACGAGCAGCGCGCCGCCCTCGGGCACACGCTCGACGCCGCGCACGACGACCCCCAGCCGAGCGTTGACGGCGTCGACCTCCGACCAGAAGCGCGCCGCGACCCGATCGTCGTAGCCGACGAAGGGCCGCGAGAGCTCGGTGCGAAAGCCGTCGACGGTCATGGCGCACTCCGTGCGGTGCTGACGCAGTCCGCGCGCGCCGAGCGGCCCCGCGAAGCCCACCCGGCGCGCCCCGCTCAGGCTGCGCGCGTCACGTCGCCCGCCGCGCGCGCGAGCGCCGCGCCACGGAGCGAGTCGGCGCGGCGGAGGATCTCCTCGAGCTCGTCGGCGAGCGTGTACGCCTCTGCGCGCGCCAACAGCAGCGACTGACGCTCCGCTGCCGTGCTCTTCGCGACCAGCGCGTCGAGGCGGCTCGCCACCTGCGCCACTTCGCCTCGCAGGGCCTCAATCTCGCTTCGGTGCTCGTTCATGTTCATTCCCTCCAGGTGAACGCTTCGATAAGCAACGCACGTGCCGGCTGAGATCCTTCACGTACCGTGAGGCGGGGGCGCGAAGGAGCTGCGTCGGATCCGTGACGTCTCTCGAGGCGGGTCGACCGAGACGCGCGCCTCGAGACGGCGTGCGCTCGGGCTACTCGGCTCGAGGTTCGGCGCTTCGTTCACCCCCTGTGGACGAAGCGTCGACGTCGAGAGCCTCGCTGGCATCCGGTGTCGGCGCAAGACCCGCCGACGCCGAGTCGACGGCGGCCGCGCCTCCGGCGCCCCGCTCGGGCGAGCCGCCATCCACGGAGCCCTGCACACCCGTCTCGCCTTCCGCAGAGTCCGAGCCCGAGGCAGCGCTCTTGCGCGGGCCCTCGTTGTAGCTGCGCGGGCGATGTTCCGGCGCCACGCCCCCCTGGCGCTCGCCGTTCTGGAGGATGTCGAGCACGAGGTACGCGAGCCAGGATCCCTCGTGGTCGGCGACGAGCGCGCGCAGCTCTTGCTCGTGCTCGGTGATCTTCTTCTCGTCGAAGAGGCACTGCAGCGCGAGCGCGATGAGCCCCTTGTCGTTCGGGCCGAGCGCGAAGCCGGTCGCGTAGTGCGGCCAGGCCTCGTCGGGCCGCTCGGTGCGGCAGAGCGCGTCGCCGGTGTAGATGTGCGCCATCGCCCAGCGGGGCGCGAGCTGCCTCGCGCGCTCGCTGTGGAGCAGCCGGATGTCCATGCGGCCGCGCGCGCCCTCCATGACCGAGTAGTTGAGGTGCGCCTTCGCGCTGTTCGGAACGGCGTCTTTGGTGGCCTTCCAGAACTCGAGATCGTTCCGGTAGTCGGTCGCGTGCCAGTAGGCGCGCGCCGACTGGAAGCCGAAGAAGAGCAAGAGCACGGCGAGGCCCAGGCGTGCGTAGCCGCGTCGGGCGAGCTGTCGGTATGCGCCGCGAAGGAGCAGCGCGAGCACCATCGTCGTGCCGAGCACCGGGAAGTACCAGAGGCGCTCTGCGCGCACCGTGGGGAGCAAGACCGGCAGGTTCGAGTGCGGGAAGTACGACACGACGAGCCACACGAGCCCCGTCGCGGCGATGGCGAGCTCGGGTGCGCGAGAGCCTCGGGTCTGCGTGGACCAGCAGGCCTCGGTGAGCGCGCCGAGCGCGAGCGCGCCCGTCGCGAAGAGCACCATCAGATCGACGAGCGCCACCGGGTCGAAGTTGATGTTCTTGCGCGGGTCGGGGTCGCCGAGGCCCTCGTTGAGCGGCGACGGGCCGATGTGGGCGATGAAGCCGACGAAGAGGATCGTGAGGACGACGAGCCCGAGCTCGAGGGCGAAGCTCCGCCTCGACACCGCGGGAGCGGGCGGCAGCTCCGTGGCGGCGTAGCGCTCGCGCGCCACGCTGAGGCCGAAGAGGCCGAGCCCCGCGCCGAGCGGCATCACGGTCGCGAACCAGCCGAGCAGGCTCTCGGGGAAGAGCATGCGCTCCGGCACCGGCTCCTGGGGGAAGGAGTAGTCGCCCGAGAGGTTCCACGGGAAGACGACCTGCGTGAGGCCACGCGCGTAGACGCGCATCGCGCCGCCGAAGCGCAGGTCCGGAGGGGCGTCGACGAGCGGGTTGTTGAGCGGATCGCGCGGCAGCGGGGCCTGGTGGATCCAGATCATGAAGTCACGCGCGAGGCGCGAGAGCGTGCCGGCGTCGCTCGGCAGCGGCTGCGAGAACTCCTCGGGCAGGGGCGCGGGGTACCAGCGCTTGCGCAGCTCGACGTAGAGGATGAAGCTCGCGATCGTCGCCATCAGCGCGAGGCCCGAGCGCGCGAGGCGCGCGGGCCTGTGCGGGTGCAGGATCGGCGCGAACAAGAGCGCGGCGACCGGCACCAGCGGCACGCAGACCATGGCGCTCTCCTTGGAGAAGAGGCCGAAGAGCACGGCGAGGAAGACCGCGAAGGGCATCGCGTGCGCGCGCAGCCCGAGCGCGAGCAGCGCGGCGATCGCGCCCAGTCCCCCCAGGATGTCCGCGATGCCGACGGCGCCGCAGACCGCCTCGGTGAGGATGGCGGCCGTGACGAACACGAGGCCGAAGAGCCAGGCGCTCAGCTTGTCGCGTGTCATGCGGTAGCCGAAGACGACGAAGCCCGCGCCGACGGCGGCGTGCAGGATCAGGTTGTAGAGGTGCTGGAAGAAGGAGCGGCGCGCGACCTCCTGCAGCGTCGGCAGCTGCTCGCCCGGTTCGAGCGCCTTCGAGAGCAGCGTGCGCAGCGGGGCGGCGGCCTCGCGATCGAGCAGCCACTGCCCACGCTCGCCGAGCTCCACCAGGCCGCGCCAGAGGTAGTTCGGGATCGGCCGGTAGCTGCCGATGCTGCCGTTCGGGGGCAGGCCCCAGAAGTCGCGGTAGATCGCCTCTTCGTAGCGGAAGCCGACCTGGTTGACGTAGGGGTTCGCGAGCAGCGCCTCTTGCTCGTCGAAGATGTAGTTCGTCGTGGGTACGCGCGCGTAGAGCACCGTCACCAGCGCGAGCAGCGGCACGAAGGCGTGCCAATAGCTCGGCTCACCCGACGCGAAGTAGCGCCAGAGACGATCCCGCTGCTCGACGAGCCAGGCCCACAGGCGCGTCATCGGTGGATCAGCCGTGCTTCGGCGCGGTGTCGCCGTCGGGCAGCGTGAGCTGCGCCGCGGCTTCGCCCGGGTCGGCGATCATCCAGATGTCGCCCCAGAGCGGCTGGCCACCGTCGACGCCCCAGACCTGGCCGGTGACGAAGTCGTTCTGGTCGCTGCCGAGGAACACGATCACGCGCGCGATCTCCTCGGGTGTGCCGAGGCGCTTGAGCGGCGTCGCGCGGCGCGCGAGCTCGAGCGCGGCGTCGCCGTACTGGGCGGTGCCGCTCGAGCGGATGTTGTTGCCGGGCGCGACGCAGTTGACCTTGATGCCGTGTTGGGCCCACTCCACGGCGAGGCTCTTCACGAGGTTCTCCACGCCGGCGCGAGCCGCGCCGGTGTGCGACATGCCCGGGAAGCCTCGCGCGACCATCGCGGTGATCATCACGATGCGGCCACGGCGGCGCGGGATCATCGAACGCGTGCCGACCTCGCGCGTCATGTAGAAGGTGCCGTTGAGGTTGTTCCTCACGACGGCCTCCCAGCCCTTCGGGGTCATGTGCTCGGCCGCGCAGGGGAACTGCCCGCCCGCGTTGTTCACGAGCAGGTCGACGTGGCCGAAGCGCGCGAGCACCTCCCCGACGAAGCCGTGCACGGCGTCCGGCTCGCGGATGTCGCAGCTCGCGCCGTAGAGCTTGCTCGGGGCGACGCCGTCGGCGCGCAGGGTCGCGAGGGCCGCCTCGATCTTCTCCGGCTTGCGCCCGCAGATCGCCACGCTCGCGCCGAGCCCTGCGAGCTCACGCGCGGTCACCAGTCCGATGCCGCTGCCCCCGCCGGTCACGACGGCGACCTGCCCATCGAACAAACCGGCTCGGTAGATCGAGTCGTAGCCCATCGGCGAGCGTTTACGACGCTCGGGCCGCCGAGAGAAGCCCCCGACGCACCTCGAGGCGACGGTGGGGCAGGTGGGGAGCGCAATCTCTTCGCGGCCCCCAGCTTGGCAGCGCTCGGGCGCGCGTGGTACGCCCGCTCGCCGTGATGCGTCTGCTCGCCGAGTACCGCGCCAGCTTGAAGGCTGCAGACGTCGAAGAGCACGTCGACGTCTGGCTGCACCGGCCGCTCGCTTTCGTGATCGCCAAGCTCGCCAGGCCCACGCCGCTCAGCCCGAACCAGCTCACGGCGCTCTCGATCGCGCTGGGCGTCGCGGGTGGGCTCTGCCTCTTCTCGTCGAGCCCCGGCGTCGTGCTCTCGGGCGCTGCGCTGCTCTTCGCCTCGCAGGTCGTCGACTGCGCCGACGGCATGCTCGCGCGCATGCGCAAGAGCTCGAGCGAGCTCGGGCGCATGCTCGACGGGACGGCCGACTCGATCGCGCTCGCGGCGGCGGTCGCCGGCACGCTCTACCGCATCGCCCAGATGTACCCCTCACCGGGCTACGCACAGGCTTTGGTGCTCCTCGCCGGCCTCGCCACCGTGCATACGAGCAGCTTCCATACGCTCGCCTACGATCACTACAAGAACGCGTACATGCGCTGGACGGTGCCGGGCAGCCGCGAGGGCGAGGACCTCGACGCCGCGCGGGCTCGCCACGCCGCAGCGCTCGAGGCCGAGCGGCGCGGAGAGCCGATGGGCTGGCTCCTCCGCGCGGTCTACTCGTTCTATCTGAGCTACCTCGAGCGCACGCAGCGCTTCCTCGCTTGGTTCGATCCGCACACCGAGGCGAGGCTCGACCGCATCCCGGAGCACGACCCGCGGAGCGCCGAGATCTACCGCGCGCACCACCGTGGGCTCATGGACGCGTGGCGCTCCCTCTTCGGGGTGGGCTCGTTGATGCTCGGCTTCGTCGTCTTCAACGCCGTGGGCCGCCCGGACCTCTTCCTCGTCTACCGGCTGTTCGTGCTCAACACGGTCTTCTTCGTGCTCTGGCGGCTGCAGCGTCGCGCTTCGCTCGCGTCGAGCCGCGCCATGGGCTACGCACCTCGCTCCACGGAGGCGGTGGTCGTCTGATGCCCTGGGTACGTGCGAGCCTGCGTGGTCAGAAGGTGTACGCCCGTGCGCACGGCGACGGTCGTCTCCTCGAGGAGAACGGCAAGGTCGAGATCCGCTACAAGCCGAGCGACGGCCGCCGCTACGACGCGATGGCGAAGAACCTGAGCGAGGTGTCGACGGAGCTCTTGCCCGACGAGACCTGCGCTCCTGCGGCGAAGCCCGAGCCGAAGGCGCCCGGCGCGCGCACGAACGGCGGCGCCGCGAGCGCGCCTGCGGCTCCGAACGGAGACACGAAGAGCGCGGCGCGCACCGGGCCGGGGCGCGCGATGCGCGAGCGCCGCGAAGACGCGCCGCGGCTCGTGGAGCCGGGCGAGGGGCGCGTGGTCGCGTATACCGACGGTGCCTGCACGGGCAACCCCGGGCCGGCTGGGCTCGGCGCCGTGGTCGTACACGACGGGCAGCGCGTCGAGATCAGCGAGTACCTCGGCTCGTCGACGAACAACGTCGCCGAGCTCACGGCGGTGCTGCGCGCGGTCGAGCTCGCGCCTCGTGGCACGCCGATCGTCGTGCACACCGACAGCCAGTACGCCATCGGCGTGCTCGCGCGTGGCTGGAAGGCCAAGGCGAACACCGAGCTGGTCGCCGCGATCCGCGCGGCGATCGCGAGCCACGGCCTGGTCGAGCTCGTCTACGTGCCCGGGCACTCGGGCTACGAGCTCAACGAGCGCGCCGACCAGCTCGCGCGCGCCGCGATCGCGAGGCGAGGCGACGACCGCCGCACGATCGCGATCGACACCCTCTGAGGCCTGCCTCCGCGGAGGGTTGCGCGTTATTCTGCCGCGCGATGACGGAGCCAGTGCCGCGCTCGATGATCTGCGTGCTCGCCGGCCAGAGGCCCGGCGACCCCGGCTGGGCCACCTCGCTGGGCGAGCGCCTGGGCGCGGGGCTCGTCGAGCTCTCCTCCGCGTCCGACCCAGGCCGGCTTCGGCCGAGCCGCCTCGCGAGCTTCGGCGCGCTCGCAGTGGTGGCCGACCCGCGCCTGCGCCTCGACGAGCTCAGGCGCACACAGGGCTTCGACGACGAGCCCGCGATCGACGCCCTGCTGCGCGACGCGCTCTTCCGCCAAGGTCGGACGACGGACTTCTTCACCGGCAAGGAGCGCGAGAAGGTGCGCTTCCACCTCTTCGCGCTCCTCTCGGACCGGAGCGCGGCGGGCCGCTTCTCCGACCTGCTCGAGCTCGTCGAGGCGATCGGCTTCCACGATCTGCCGGTCGTCGTGCACGCGATCCTCGACGGCGTCGACATGCCCGCGCGCAGCGCCTGGCCGCTGCTCGAGGAGCTCGAGGACAAGCTCGAGCGGAAGGGCGTCATCGGCACGTTGATGGGTCGAGCCTGGGCCTGCGACGGCACGGCGCGCTGGGATCGCACGCTCGCGGCCTACGCGGCGATCGTGCGCGGCGACGTCGACGTGATGCCCTCCGCGAACGCGGCGCTCGAGGCCGCGTACCGCGACGGCGTCGACGACGCCTTCGTCGCGCCCGTGCGCATCGGCGACTACGAGGGCCTCGTGGGTGAGCTCGCAGCGGAGCTGCCCGGCGGGGCGTGGGAGTGGCACGGCGAGGAGGTCGGCCTCTTGCTCGGCCTCGCGCCCGACCTCATGCACCAGCTCGCGTCGGCGCTCACGCGGCGCGCGCTGCCGCCCGAGGTCGAGCGGATGCTCGCCTTGCGCGAACGCCCCGTGTTCGCCTTCACGCCGTCGTCGCTCGCGTCGCTCGTCCCCATGGCGTCCGAGCTCGAGCTACCTCATGTCGTCGGTGGAGCAACGACGTCGCCGGGCTTGATCTCCGCACTGGCGCGCTCGGGCCGGCGCGTCGTCGAGCTCGTCGATCCTCGCCTTCGCATCGCCGCGCGCTCGGGCCCCTGGGCCGCGCCCCTCGAGGGCAGGGTGGCCGTCGAGCTCGTGGAGCCCGAAGCTCGCCTCCCCGAGGGTCTGTCGCTGGCCGGGCCGCCTCCCCAGCTCCCCATGGAGGTCGTCTTCGAGGCCGTGCAGGCCGCGCTCGCGAGAGGCGAAGCGCCGCCGCCCGGCCTGCTCGGATCCGAGGAGCCCGAGCCTGAAGCGACCACCTCGCCGGAGCCGAGCTTCGACGCGGCGCGCGCGGTCGCGACGCGCGGCGCAGAGCTCTTGCGCGACACCGAGCACGAGGTGGTGCTCGTCGTGCTCGAGGTTTCGGGTGCGGAGCCCGCGCTCGGCGAGCTCGCCGAGGTCGCGCGCTCGCTCGGTGTCGAGCTCGCCGTCGTCGACGCCACCGAGACGAGCTCGGACGACGCGACGGTGGAGCGCCTCTGGTGGGCGAGCCCGAGCGGGCACGCGCCGCCTCGGGCTTCGAGCCTGCCCGAGCTCGCCGAGCGCCTGCTCGAGCGCGTGGGCGCACCGACGTGACGGCGGCGCACGCCGAGCCGCCCAGGCGCATCGGCCGGTACACGGTCCTCCGGACCGTCGAACAGCGCGGGCTCTTCGTCACCGTGGCCGCGCGACACGAGCTCGGCCACGAGGCCTATCTCCACACGACGGCCGAGCACGTGGTGCCGCGCCCCGAGCTCGGCGCCGCGCTCGAGGAGGAGGCGCGCGCGGCGTCGACCTTGCCACACGACGCGGTGTGCTCGTTCATCGAGCTGGTCGAGGACGGCGAGCGGCGCGCGGTCGCCTACCAGGCCCCCGACGGTCCGAGTCTGCGCGAGGTGCTGGAGCGCGCGCGCAAGCGAGGGGGGCTCGAGCCGAGTGAGGCGCTCGCGCTGCTCGTCGCGCTCGCGCGCAGCGTGGCGCTCTTGCACCAGCGCGGGGTCGTGCACGGTGGGCTCTGCCCGGAGCGATGCCACCTCGGTGCGCACAGCGCGTCGCTGCGCCTGCGCGGCCTGCGCTGGCCGGCTTCGGTCGCGGACGCGAGCTCGTCGGAGTCGTCGCGACGTCAGAGCTCCTCGGAGGAGCTCGCGCCCGAGCACGGCGCCTATCGAGCGCCGGAGCAGATCCTCGGGCGCGTGGGCAGCGCGGCGAGCGACGTCTTCGCGCTCGGGCTCATCGGCTACGAGCTGCTCGCCGGGAAGCACCCCTTCGAGCCCGGCTCGGGCCCCGAGGTCGCGCAGCGTCTACGACACGCCGAGCCGCCGCCCATCGCCAGGCGCCCTTCGAGGCTGCGCTTCGCGAGGTCGATCGCCGAGGATCTCGAGGTCTCGCTCCGCGGCATGCTCGCCAAGAGCGAAGCGCTCCGTCCGGCGAGTGCGCTCGAGGTACTGCGTGACCTGGAGCCGATGTCTCGCGAGCTCGGCATCGAGCCCGTGATCTCGGCGCTGCTCGCGCGCCTCGAGCTCGGCGCCATCGAGCTCGGGCGAGGCGCCTCGCTCGAGCCCGCGCCGAGGCTCGCGGCCACGCTCGCGCCTCGTCTGGTGGCGATCGCGGTCGCCATGGCCCTCGCGACGGCCTTCTTCGGTGCGCGCGAGCCCACGCCCCGCCGAGGGCAGACGAGCTCGCCGGACGGCGTCGGGCGCATCCGCGTGCTCGCGCGCCCCTGGGCCGAGGTCCACCTCGACGGTGAGCGCGTCGACCTCACGCCGATCGGCGCGCCGCTCGAGGTGCGCCCGGGGGCCCACGAGCTCGTCTTCCGTCACCCGGCGGCGGTGGAGGAGCGGCGCCGCGTCGACGTCGGCCCCGGGCAGCTCGTCACCGTCGACGTCGTCATGAAGGTCGTGCGCACGATCGACGCGGGCGTGGACCCTTCGCCTTGAGCTTCGACGGCCCCGGGCGCTCCGGGCCTCAGCCGCCGCGCGCGCGGCGCAACGCGACGAGCCGCGCCTCGGGCCGAGCGGCCTTCTCGCTCCACTCGCCGCGACACGCCCCGCTGCCGCGCTCGAGCGAGCGACACACATCCGAGCGCATCTCGTAGATGTCGCAGGTGTGCCTGCCCGTGTCCGGGTCGGAGCGCAGCGCGGCGCAGCGACCCTCTTCGATGCGCATGTAGCAGCGGTTGCCGATGAACACCGTGTAGCTCTGCGCGCGCTCGTCCATGCGGTCGAGATCCACACCGAAGACGCGCACGTACTCGGGCAGTTCGGAGAAGCAGCAGCGGCCGCAGAGGACGCAGTCCTCCGGAGGGAAGGGCTCGTCCGGCTCGGCCGGTCGCCGGGTCAGCGGCACTACAGCCGCACGTCCACGTGGGTGCGTCGCTTGAGGTCCTCGAGCCAGGCGCTCTTCTCGCGCGCGAGGATCTCGTTCTGTACGCGCTGCGTGAGCTCGGGCTTCGCCGCCTCGTAGGACTCGAAGCGCGAGGGCTGCCGGGCGACCAGCTTGAGCACGGCGATGGCGTCGCCCACGCGCACCGGCTCGCTCACCTCGCCGACCTCGAGCGGCATCACCACCGCCTCGAGCTCCTTCGCGAGGTAGGGGCGCTTGCCCTGCTGCGCCGCGGGAGACTTCTGCGGCGCGCGGATGCCGAGATCTCCTCCCTGCTCGCGCGTCTGCGTATCGTCCGAGAACTGCGCGGCGAGCTCTGCGAAATCGACGCCCGCGCGCGCCTGCACCGCGATGTTCTTCGCGAGCGCGAAGCGCTCGGCGATCGCCTGCTCGCTCGACTCGGGCATGATGCGCAGCACCACCCAGGCCGGGCGGTACTCGCGCCGCTCACGCTCCTCGCGCTGGAAGCGGCTGTAGGCGTTCTTGAGGTCTTCTTCGGTGATGCGGATGCGGCCGCGCACGCGCTGGCTCAGCATCTTGCCTTCGAGCAGCTGTCTGCGGATTTCTTCGCGGTAGGCCGCCTCGGTGAGGCCCGAGCGCTTGAAGGTCATGTCGTAGAGCTGCGCCACGGTCATGCCCTGCGAGCCGGCGATGTTCTTGAACGCCGCGTCGATCTCCTCGGAGCTCACCGTCACCTTGGCGCGCTCCGCGGCCTGCGTCTCGAGCAGCTCCTCGACCATGCGCTCGAGCAGCTCCCGGTACATCTTCGACTCGGCCGCGGCGCGCTCCGGCCCTCCCGGCACCTGCTTCACGATTTGGCGCAGGAAGGGGCTGCCGCGACCTCGCAGCTCCGAGAGGAAGATGGCGTCGTCGCCGACGACGGCCACGATGCGCTCGACCACGACGGCCTCGGCGGTGGCGGGCGCGAGCAGGAGCGCGCCGGCCGAGGCGAGCCCGGCGAGCACGGCGCCGCACAGCGCGGAGCGTAGGCGCCGTTCGGTTCGGCGAGGCGTGGGCCGACGGGCCAGCATGCGGCTCCTCTACCACGACCACCGTGCCTGCCCAAGCGCGCCGGGCCGAGCCTCACGGGGCTTCGCTTGCCGCGCCCAGGTGCGTCTGGTACCCCCGCGCGACCATGGCAGACTTCCCCCAGCCCACGAGTGGCCAAGCGATCACGATGAGCTCCGACGGGAGCTTGAACGTCCCCGATCAGCCGATCGTCCCCTTCATCGAAGGCGACGGCACCGGCCCCGACATCTGGCGCGCCAGCGTGCGCGTGCTCGATGCGGCGGTCGAGAAGGCCTACGGCGGCAAGAAGAAGATCGCCTGGTACGAGGTCTACGCCGGTGAGAAGGCGTTCAAGGAGTTCGGCAACTGGCTGCCCGACGGCACGGTCGAGGCCTACCGAAAGTACCTCGTCGGCATCAAGGGCCCGCTCACGACGCCGATCGGCAAGGGCATCCGCTCGCTCAACGTGGCCCTCCGACAGATGCTCGACCTCTACGTGTGCCTGCGCCCCGTGCGCTGGTTCACCGGCGTGCCCTCTCCGGTGCGCGATCCGGGCGCGGTCGACATGGTGATCTTCCGCGAGAACTGCGAGGACATCTACGCAGGCATCGAGTGGGAGGCCGAGTCGGCCGACGCCAAGAAGGTCATCGCCTTCCTCGAGAACGAGATGAAGGTGAAGAAGATCCGCTTCCCGCTCACGAGCGGCATCGGCATCAAGCCGGTGAGCCGCGAGGGCACCGAGCGCCTCGTGCGCGCCGCCATCGAGTACGCCCTCCGCACCGGACGCAAGAGCGTCAACCTGGTGCACAAGGGCAACATCATGAAGTTCACCGAGGGCGCCTTCAAGAACTGGGGCTACGCCCTCGCGACGAGCGAGTTCCGCGGCCAGGTCGTGACGGATCGCGAGAGCTGGATCCTCGGCAACAAGGAGGCGAACCCCGATCTGTCGGTCGAGGAGAACGCCAAGCAGGTCGAGCCCGGCTACGACATGGCCCCGCCCGACATGCAGAAGGAGTTCCGCGACGAGGTCGAGGCGGCGCTCAAGCTCTGGGACACGCACGGCCAGGGCAAGTGGAAGAAGATGCTCCGCATCAAGGACTCGATCGCCGACATCACGCTCCAGCAGGTGCTCACGCGCCCCAAGGAGTTCGACGTCATCGCGACCTTGAACCTCAACGGCGACTACCTCTCCGACGCGCTCGCGGCGCAGGTCGGCGGCATCGGCATCGCCCCGGGCGGCAACATCAACTACGTCTCCGGCCACGCGATCTTCGAGGCGACGCACGGCACCGCGCCGAAGTACGCCAACCTCGACAAGGTGAACCCCGGCTCGGTGATCCTCTCGGGCGAGATGATGCTGCGCCACCTCGGCTGGAACGAGGCGGCCGACCTCGTCATCAAGGGCATGGACGGCGCGATCGGCGCCGGCACCGTCACCTACGATTTCGCCCGCCTCATGCAGGGCGCGACCGAGGTGAAGTGCTCGGAGTTCGGCGACGCCATCATCAAGCACATGGGCTGAGCTCCGGCCGCGTCGCTGGTCAGCAGCAGTGCTGGCCGGCAGCATCGCCGGCCAACAGCATCGGGCGCTCGGGGGAGCGCCTCGGCGGCACGCGCGAACGCCGCTCGACAGAGGTCGGGCGGCGTTTCGCCGTTCTTCGCGTAGAATCGCGCCCGATGTCGGTGCTCGCTCGGTGTGGCCGCTTCGGCCTGGTCGCGTGTGTGGCGCTCTCTGCCTGTGAGCGCGGCTCGGCGAGCGACGCCCGAGCTTCGGCCGCGGCCGAGGCGCTCGAGGGGCCCTACTGGAAGCGCATGCGCACGCGCGCCGACGCGGAGCTCACGACCAACTCCGCCTGCCCGATCCTCGTCGAGGCCTTCAACGCGAAGAACGGCGCCAACACCTCCTACGACAAGCTCGTCGAGGCCACGCGCGCCGTGATGGCCGCGCCGCCCTCGGCGATGAGCGAGGGCGACGTGAAGTCCTGCGGCGAGGCCCTGCTCGTGCAGCACGACACCAACCGCGCCCAGGCGGTCGCGAGGGCCGTGCTCGACCGCGCCCACGAGCGCCGTCGCACACGCGGGTCCTTCTGCCCCTCGGCGAAGCCCATCCCCGCCGACCTCGACCACCTCGCGCGAGGCCCCTACCGGCCCGACGTGATCGAGCTCGACGCGGGCTGGCGCTGCCTCGGTTTCTTCGACGAGCGCGCCGATCCGCTGGTCGCGCAGTTCGAGGTCAAGGTGCGCTCCGCGAGCGAGGTCGAGGTCATCGCCAGGCGACCCTCCCCGAACGCCGGGGAGCCGCCGACCGAGTACTCGGCCCGCTCGTGGATCGACAAGTCCGGCACCACGCAGCGCGAGCTAGGCGTGAAGTAGACGCTCGCCGCGAGAACGAGAGCGCGAGGGGCGCTCCCTCGTTGACCTTTGGCGTGCGAGGCGTGAGCATGGCGCCGCCATGATCAAGCTGCAGCCGAAGACCCTCGAGCGCATCCGCGATCACTTCCGCGAGGTGGGCCAGCCCGCGAGCATCGCCTTCACCAAGCTCCCGCCCGACGACGACCCCTTCAAGGGCGACGCCGACGCCAAGCGGCGCTTCGAGGCGCTGTTCGAGGCGATGTTCCTCATGATCGCTGCCGATGGGAGCGTCGCCGACGAGGAGCGCGAGGTGCTGCGAGGCGCCGTGCGCGGCCTCACCGACAACGCCGTGCGCTCCGCGCACATCGAGAAGCTCTTCGAGGCCTGCCAGAAGTCCCTCGAGGCCGACGGCCGCGACAAGCGTCTCGACGCGATCGCCCCGATCCTCAAGGAGGATCCCGCGCTCACCGAGGCCGCGTTCTCGCTGGCCGCGGCGATCGCCTTCGCCGACGACGAGATCCAGGACGAGGAGAACGAGCTCATCAACCAGCTCGCCGAGATCCTCGGGCTCGAGGGTGAGCGCGCCGACGAGCTGCTCAACCAGCTCGAGGAAGAGTCGGTCGACTGAGGCCCGGCTTCGAGGCCACGAGCGACGAGCTCCTCAGCCTCGAGGCCGAGCTCTCGGGCACGCCCTACCGTCCCGTCCGTCGCATCGCCGACGGAGGCATGGCGCGCATCTACGAGGTCGAGCATCGAGGCCTGCGTCGCCCGCTCGTGATGAAGCTCTCGCTCGAGCCCGAGCGGGTGGAGCTCGAGGATCGCCTCCGGCTCGAGGCGCAGACGCTCGCGCAGCTCTCGCACCCCAACCTGCTCGCCGTCACCGACTTCGGCCACACCGCATCGGGGCGCGCCTACGTCACCTCCGAGCTCTTGCGAGGGCGCACGCTCGCCGCAGAGCTCGCCGAGCGAGGCCCGATGCCTCCCGCGCGCGCCGTCGCGCTCGCGAGGCAGGCCCTCTCGGGCCTCGGCGCGGCGCACCGCGCGGGCGTCGTGCATCGCGACGTCAAGCTCGAGAACCTCTTCCTCTGCGATGGAGCACCCGGCGCCGAGCCTCTGGTGAAGGTGCTCGACTTCGGCATCGCCAAGCTGCTCGGTGAGCGTGGCGATCGCCAGGTCGCGGTCGATTCGCTCGAGCTGCCGACGGCCGACGGCACGGTGCTCGGCACCCCAGGCTTCCTGTCGCCGGAGCAGGTCACCAACCAGCCGGTCGACGCACGCGCCGATCTCTACGCGATGGGCGTGGTCGTCTACACGCTCCTCACCGGGAGGCCGCCCTTCGCTCACGACGACCCGCTCGAGACGGTGCGCGCGCACGCCTTCGAGCTGCCACCTCCTCCCTCGCGCTGGGCCGAGCTCCCGGCGCCGCTCGAGGCCGCGATCCTCCGCGCGCTCGCGAAGCGGCCCGACGAGCGCCCCGCCGACGCCGAGGCGATGGGCGCGGAGCTGCAACGATCCATCGACGGCTTGGCGACCGGCGGAGGGCCCGGCTCGCGCTCGGAGCAGGTGTCTCCAATCCGAGACAGCGCCGCACCTCCCGAGCAGGCCGGGCTGTCTCCGATTGGAGACAGCGCTGCGCCTCCCGAGCCGTCGGGGGTGTCTCCAATCGGAGACAGCTCCGATCGCAGCGGATCCTACGAGCGCGCTCGGCGCTGGGAGGCGCTCGCGGTCGGGGTGGCCGTGCTCTCGCTCGCGGCGATCGCCGTCTTCGCGTGGATGTTGATCGCGCGCTGAAGAGCGATCCCGTGGGTGGGGATCTCGCGCCCGACCGTATCAGCTGCTATGACTCGCGCCGCTGGGGGCGAAGCGATGGCCAAGAACGACTCGATCCTCGCTGCCACCCCAGATGGGCCTACCGACGCCGTGTCGCGCCCCCTTCGTGGGGGCACGATGCCGCTCCTGCGCCCGGATGCGATGAGCAGCAATCGAAAGACCGAGCCCATGCTCGGCCCCGATGGGTTGCTCCGTGACACGGTGCGCGACCTCGCGCCGCCCGAGCTCGAAGCCGCACACCGCGCGGCCGCGCCAGCCGCGACGCAGGAGCGCGCGGGCGATGCCGTCGCAGCACGTGCCCCGGGCAAGCCGGTGGTCGCCAGCGATCGCAAGGTCTCGCTCGAGGGCTTCGTGCCTCGCTCCGCGGTGCCCGGCGAAGCGGGAGGTCCGAAGGTCGACGTCTCTCGCGTCGATCCGCGGCGCGCGCCTACGCAGAAGATCCGCCGCGTACGAGAGGGCTCGGTGGGCCCCGATGGGGGCGCGCTCGACGCGCTCGCGCTGGCCGTGGAGCCCCGAGCGCGGGGCGCGCACGCGGCGTCCGTGCGGGTGCGAACCGCACGCGCGGGAGGGCCGGTGTGGATCGTGCTCGCGGTGTTGCTCGTCGGCGCGACCGCGCTCGTCGGCGCGCTCGCCTGGAGGCTCTCGGCGCCGCAGCCCGCGGCACCCAGTGGACAACGAGGGGGAGTGAAGTGAGCTCGAGTCGAAGCGAACGAGGTCCCGGTCTCCGGAGCGCACGTCGCCCCGTCTGTGCCGCGAGGCGTGTGCTCTGCGTCGGGCTGGGCTTGGCGCTCGGAGCCGCGAGCTTCGCCGCCGCAGCTCCGGCGATGGCCGACGACACGCCCAGCCTGGAGGCGCTCGGCCGAGCCGACGAGCTCTTCCAGAAGGGCAACCGCGCCTTCGAAGACGGCGACATCGAGGGCGCCTACCGCCTCTACCTCGACGCTTGGTCCCTCAAGAAGGGCATCGATATCGCCGCCAACCTGGGCGTCGTCGAGCTGAAGCTCGGCAAGCACCGCGACGCCGCGGAGCACATCGCCTACAGCCTCCGGCTCTTCCCCGCGCAGGGCAACCCCGAGGCGCGCGAGCGGCTCATGCAGAAGCTCGGCGAGGCGAAGGCCAGCATCGCCACGGTGCGCCTCGACGTGAGCGTCGACGGCGCGGCCCTGAGCGTCGACGGCGTGGAGCTCGGCCGAGCGCCGCTCCGCGACGAGCTCTACGTCGATCCGGGTCTGCGCGCCTTCCGCGCCTCGCGCGAGGGCTACGAGGCGGCCGAGGCGAGGGTGGAGCTCGCCGCTGGCACGAGCTCCAAGATTGCGCTCGCGCTGCAGCCGCTCCCGGCGACGGCCCTCTCGGCAGGCGCGACTCCCGCAGCGTCGGAGCCCGCGAGCTCCAAGCCGCTGTGGCCCGCGCTCGCGCTCGGCGGTGTCACCGCCGTGGGGGCCGGGCTCGGCATCACCTTCACCCTGATGGGCCTCGGCGAGGAGAGCGAGCTCGAGGGCGTCAGCTGCCCGGGTGGTCCGGAGACCTGCCCGCAGGATGCCCTCGACGGCGTCGACCGTCGCAATGGCTTCATGACCGTGGGCGCGGCTGGCTTCGTCGTCGGCGGCGCGGCGCTGGTCGGTCTCATCACCTACCTGGCCTGGCCCTCGGGAGGCGAGGCGACGACGAGCACGGCGGCGCTCGAGCTCGTGCCCGTCGCTGGACCGAATCAGCAGGGCCTCGTGCTGAAGGGGACGTTCTGATGCGCTCGAACCGCGTTTCCTTCGCCGCGCGCCGCTCGTCCTGGGCGGTCGCCGCGCTCCTGGGTGGGCTCACCGCGCTCGGCGCGATCGCCGTGTCTTCTTCAGGCTGCTCGCTCCAGATCTGCGAGGTCGCCGCCTGCAACACCGATCCCGGCGGAGGCGGCGCTGGCCAAGGCGGTGGCGGTGGCAGCGGCGGCGCCGCGTGCTCCCCCGAGTGCAGCCCCGGCGCGAACGCGAGCGCCGAGTGCGTCGACGGCGCCTGCGTCTACACCTGCGAAGCCGGCTTCGAGAGCTGCGACGCCGACCCGAGCGATTGCGAGGTCGACGTGCGCACCAAAGAGAACTGCGGCGCCTGCGGCAAAGGATGCGTGGTCGAATGCAGCGAGATCGATGGCGGGCTCGCGTGCAACGACCCGGTGGAGATCGCCGCCGGTGAAGAGCATACCTGCGTGCGCAAGCCGAGCGGCAGCGTGTTCTGTTGGGGGTCAAACGGTCTAGGCCAAGTCGCGGCCAGCTCGGCCCCCGCAGAGCCGAATCCGCAGAAGGTGCGTCTGCCTGTCGGCGTTCGGGCGACGCGGCTCGCATCCGGCAGCATGGCGAATGCGATCATCGACACCTCGGGATCCATCCACCTCTGGGGGAACGCCGATGTCGACGCTCTCCCGTGGGCGCTGCCTTCGTCTTCCGGAGCGACCGCGGTTGCCGTGTATCGGGACGAGGGTGTGTTCTTGCGGGGATCACAAGCGTTCCAGTTCGTGGTCCAGCAGAGTGCATCGGACGTGTCCAGCCTCTTCACTGGTGGGAGCGCCATCGCACGGGGTGAGGCGCACGGTTGCGCGATTCGAAGCGGCAACTCGGTGAACTGTTGGGGCCAGAACTACGATGGGCAGCTGGGACTGAGCGACACCAATCTGGAGTTGCCGAGCCCGACCATCCCCATCAGCGGGCTGCAGGCGACCTCGTTGGCGGCGGGAGACGGGCATTCTTGCGCCATCGCCACTGCGAAACAGCTGTATTGCTGGGGTCGCGCATCCGACTTCGCTCAAGTGGGACACGGGCAACAGGCGAACATCTCGACTCCCCAGCCGGTACTGGCAGATGTGGATCGCGTGAAGCTCGGTCCAGCCTCCAGCGGAGCATTGATCGGCTCGGAGCTGTTCCTGTGGGGAAGGAACGATTCGGGACAGGTCTCGACCGCGGCGGCGCAGGCGATCGATACTCCAACCAAAAGGTTGGATGTCCAGAACGTCGTCGATTTCGCGCCCGGCGGCAACCACACCTGCGTGCTCACCGCGGGCGCCGAGGTCTACTGTTTTGGCGCCAACAACTTCGGTCAGCTGGGGATCGGCAACACCACGCCGACCTCGGGGCCCGTGCTCGTCACGATCCCGCGCGACTGACTCGAGGTGATGGCGACGCGCTCCATCATGCGCGCGACGACAGGCGGGCGCCCACGGGGGGCTCCCAAACCACAACGGCCGCCGCTGCGGCCACGAAGGAGGGCAGAGGCATGCGAAGCAAGGTGGCGGTAGGGGTCTCGGGGAGTGTTTCGATGTCTGCCGCGCTCGCTGCGCTCGTGGCAGCGGCGGCCTTGGTCGTGCCCGGCTGCGGCGACGACACCAGCTCGAGCTCGTCGACGAGCTCGAGCTCTTCTGGCGGTGGCCAGGGAGGCGAGGGCGCGGCGACCTCCACCAGCACGACGTCGAGCTCTTCGAGCACCGGCGGGGGTAGCGGCCAAGGGGGCGAGGGCGGCGGTTCGCTCGTGAACTGTGAGCTCACCGAGCTCGGCACCGCCGCGCTCGACGCGAGCTGCGGCTTGTTCGTCGACCTCACCTCGGGTGACGACTCCGCCGCGGGCACGCCCTCGGCGCCGCTCGCCAGCCTCGCGGCGGCGGCGGCGCTGGTCGAGACCGGCGGCGGCAACATCTACCTCTGTGGCGATGGCACCTACCCGGGCAACGTCCAGATCGGCGCTGGCACGTCGATCTTCGGTGGGCTCGCGTGCGGCACGTGGACCTACGACGCCTCCCTCGTGCCCGTCATCGAGGGCGTCGCCGACGCACCGACCTTGCGCATCCTGGGTTCTGGGCTGACCCGCCTCGAGGACATCGAGGTCCGCGCCGTCGACGCCGTCGCGCCAGGCGCATCGAGCATCGCGCTCATCGCCGATCGCGGCCAGGGCACGCTGCTCGATCTGCAGCTGCGTCGCTCGAGGCTGGTCGCGGGCAACGCTGCGGCGGGCGCTCCCGGTGACAGCGCTCCGATGGTGAACACCGCGGTTGGCGCGAACGGCCTGCCCGGGGCGAACCGGGCGACGACCTGCACCGTCGCTGGGCAGGCTGGTGGAGCGGCCGTGACCAATGTCTGCGCCGTCGGGGGCGACACCATGAGCGGTCCAGGTGGCAACGGCGGTTCGACGAGAAACAACGGCGGCAGCGCCAACCCGGCGCCCCCGGGGGGAGGCGGCGGCACGGGCTCCTGCCTGGCGGGCGTCAGCACCTCGGGCTTCGGCGCCGACGGTCAGGCTGGGCCGGCCGGCGCGCCTGGAGCCGGGACGACCGCCTGGGGGAGCCTCGGCTTCGATGGCTACACGCCCCCGCCAGCTGCCGAGCCCGGCACGCCTGGGACGACCGGGGGTTCCGGCGGCGGTGGCTCCTCGGGCACGAGCACGACCTGCTCGCTCGGTATCACCACGGGCGTGATCGCGGCGGCCTCGGGGGGCTCAGGTGGGGCTGGCGGTTGCGGGGGCGCTGGGGGGCTCGGCGGGGGAAGCGGTGGCTCGAGCTTCGCGCTCGTCTCGATCAACGCGACGGTGACCCTCGAGTCCACCACGCTGTCGTCGGGCAACGCCGGGCCAGGTGGGAACGGCGGCGCCGGCCAGCCGGGCGCTCTCGGTGGCGCTCCGGGAAGCGGAGGAACCACCGGAAACCCCGTGGACGTGGCCAACGCTTGCCGCGGTGGCGCTGGCGGCATCGGCGGTCAGGGAGGCGGCGGTGGTGGTGGTCGCGGCGGGCACACGGCGGCGATCGCGGCGCAGGGCGCCGCGCCCGTCCAGGGGGCCGGCGTGACGCTCTCGGTCGGTGCGGCAGCCGTGGGTGGTGTCGGCCAGGGGAACGGGGTGCTACCCGGAAGTGACGGCGAGAACGGGCAGCGGTGCACTGTGCTCGGCTTCGGCCCTTCAGGTGGCTCGAGCTGCGCGGCACCCTGAGCGAGTTCGCGCTTCGTGAGTCGCCTCGCGACTCCCAGGTGCAGAGCAAAGAAGGCGACCTCCCTCTCGGGGGTCGCCTTCGTCGCACCTCATCTCCGTCGAAGCGTCGCCGGCTGCTCCGACGAGGCGCGCGGCACGCGCCCCGCCAGCGTAGGCGCGCAGCTCACTGGATCTGGCAAGGCTCGATCGGCACCGCGTTGCCCTGCACGTAGGGCTGCAGGCAGCAGTTCGACTGGTAGTTCTGGCAGTTGAACGAGCAGCAAGGGTCGCTGCCGTAGTCGCAGAGCTCGTTGCCCTCGACGATGCCGTTCCCGCAGCTCGAGCAGTTGTTGTAGTTGAAGCTGCAATTGGTGCAACCGAGCATGCCTGCCGAGTAGCCCTGGGTTCCGCAGCTCTGGCCGTTGAGGTTCGAGCCGTCGCATTGCTCGCCCGACTGGATCGTGCCGTTGCCGCAGTTGGTGCAGCCGCTCGTGACGAGCGTGCAGCTCGCGCTGCAGCTGAGGTTGCCCATGAAGAAGCCCTGCGTCGCGCAGGTCTTGCCGGCGAGGTTGCCTCCGTCGCACTGCTCGGGGCCGCTGACGACGCCGTCGCCACACTTGTGACAGCCGGAGGTCACGAAGGAGCAGCCGTTGCAGCTCAGCGTCCCTCCGTCGAAGCCCAGCGATTGGCACGTGGCGCCGTTGAGGTTCGAGCCGTCGCACTGCTCGCCGGCCTGGATGGTGCCGTTGCCGCAGTTGCTGCAGCCCGAGGTGTTGTAAGAGCAGGTCGGCCCGCAGGCGAGCGTGCCGGAGCCCATGCCGAGCGACTGGCAGGTGGCGCCGGCGAGGTTCGAGCCGTCGCAGGTCTCGCCGGCCTGGAGCGTGCCGTTGCCGCAGTTGGAGCAGCTCGAGGTGTTGAAGGTGCAGCTCGAGGTGCAGGCGAGGTTACCGGTCGCGAAGCCGAGCGACTGGCAGCTCGCACCGCCCAGGTTCGCGGTGTCGCACTGCTCGCCCGAGTTCACGGTGCCGTTGCCGCACTGGGTGCAGGCCGAGGTGTCGTAGCTGCAGCTCGAGGTACAGCCGAGCGTACCCCCGCCGAAGCCGAGCGACTGGCAGGTCTGGTTGTTGAGCGCGCTGCCGTCGCACTGCTCGCCGTTCTGCACGCTGCCGTTGCCGCAGGTGGTGCACGCCGCGGTGTTGATGCTGCAGTTGTCGTTGCAGCTCAGCGTGCCGCCCGCGAAGCCGAGCGCCTGACAGCTGAAGGAGCCGAGGTTCGAGCCCTCGCACTGCTCACCCTCGTTGAGGGTGCCATCGCCGCAGCCGGGTGGTGCCTGGCAGCCCGAGGTGTCGACGCCGGAGCAGGTCGCGTTGCAGGCGATCGTGCCGCCGGGCGAGCCGACCACGAGCGTGCTGCAGGACTCGTCGCCCGCGAACACCGAGCCGTCGCAGACCTCGCCCGGATCGAGCTCGCCGTTGCCGCAGGTGAGCGAGCAGGTGGAGGCGTCGATGGTGCAGGCGCCCGTGCAGAAGAGCGTGCCACCTGGGTAGCCGAGGGTCTGGCAGCTGATGGGGCCGAAGTCGGTGCCGTCGCAGGCTTCGTCTGGGTGACGCTCGCCGTCGCCGCACACTGCGGGGCCCGAGGTGCCGCCGCCCTGACCTTCACCGCCCGCGCCCGTTGTCTGGGACGAAGTCGTCGTGGTGGTGCTCCCGCTGGCGCCGCCCTCTCCTGAGCAGCTCGCGTCGAAGCAGCGCTCGGGCGAGACGCAGCCTGAGCTCGCGAGCGACAAGCCCAGCGCGAGGGTCGACAGACCCAGAGGCCACGAGCTCATTCGGCCGATGTTGCGCGACGAAGCATCCATGTGGCTCAGGATACCGCCCGACCTCGTCGCAGCGCCAAGCAGCCGGCGGGCGCGGGCGCTGATCGGTGGGACAGCGGTGCTGCCTGTGCGCAGGCGACCGCCGAGCCCTTCGAGTCCGTTCCGCTCGGCGTTCCGGGCAGGCCTGCGGCGACTCCCGACCGAGCGACCGCGCCCTTCGACGGTGGAGCCGACGGTGGCGCCGAGCGATGCCAGCGGGGACCGAGCCCAGGCGATGTCGCTCAAGTATCTGAGATGACTGAGAACATGCCCGCTGCCGCGGCTCGCGCAAGCAGGACCCGTGCCACCAATTGTGTCGAAAACCTAAACATCGAACTTGTCAGCCAGGCCCGATGGGAGCAGTTTGCCGCCCGAACATGGAAGCTTCGAAGCCTGTCGAGAGCAGTTCGGGAGAAGCGACCGCCCCGCGCGAAGGCAAGGTCCTCATCGACGCGACGCGACCCTACTCGGGCGAGGATCGCACCAAGAGCTGGGCCCACCTCTTCATCGCGCTCGGCGTGCTCGCCGCGAGCGTCGCTCTGGCTGCCACCTCGTCGTGGTGGTCGCTGCGCCTCGCATCGGCGGTGATCGCCGGGCTCACGACGGTGCGCGTGTTCATCCTCTACCACGACTTCATGCACGGCGCGATCCTGCGCGGCTCGACGCTCGCGAAGGCGATCCTCTACCCCTATGGCGTGCTCGTGCTCGCGCCGCCCACGGTGTGGAAGGAGACGCACAACTACCATCACGCGCACACGGCGCAGATCGTCGGCAGCCACATCGGCTCCTTCGCGATGGTCACCACCGAGATGTGGAAGAAGATGAGCGCGAAGGATCGCTTCCGCTACAAGGCGGTGCGGCATCCGCTCACGGTGCTCTTCGGCTACGTGCTCGTCTTCATGTACGGCATGTGCATCGGCTCGCTGCAGAAGTCGGTGAAGAAGTACTGGGACTCGGCCGTGGCGCTGGCCTTCAACTGGCTCATGACGGGCCTGCTCGTCTGGCAGTTCGGCTTCGCGACCGCCTTCTTCGCGTACCTCTTGCCGCTGATGGTCGCCTGCGCGGCCGGCGGCTACCTCTTCTACGCACAGCACAACTTCCCCGACATGACGGTGCAGCCGCGCCACAAGTGGACGTACACGCGCGCGGCGCTCGAGTCGTCGAGCTACATGCCGATGGGCCCCGTGATGCAGTGGTTCACCGGCAACATCGGCTACCACCACGTGCACCACCTCAACTCGAGCATCCCCTTCTACCGGTTGCCCGAGGCCATGGCGGCGATCCCCGAGCTGCAGAGCCCCGGCACGACGACGCTCCGCCCGAGCGACATCGTCAAGTGCTTCTCGCTCAAGCTCTGGGATCCGAACCTCGGCAAGATGGTCGGCTACCCGGAGGAGAGCGCCGAGGAGCAGCAGCCGAGCGCCGCCTCCGCCTGAGTCGAAGCCGCCCCGGGCGCACGCCCACACGAGAGCCGAGCCCCCTGAGGGAGCTCGGCTCTCCGCGTTCGGAGCCGAGCCCCTGAGGGAGCTCGGCTCTCTGCGTTCGGAGCCGAGCCCCTGAGGGAGCTCGGCTCTCTGCGTCGGTGGGCGCGCTCTCTTCAGGAGACGATGAGCGAGTTGCGCTGCTGCTCCTCGGTGCTCGTCGCGGCGGCGCCTCGCAGCCTGCGCACGAGCATGCGGATGATGCCCTCGGCGAGCTCCACCTGCTCGTGCAGGATCTCGTAGAACTCCTCGCTGCCGATGCGCAGCACCTCGGTCTCGCCGACGCAGAGCGCGTCGCCGCTGCGTGGGGCCGCGTCGAGCACGGCCATCTCGCCGAAGGCCTCGCCCGGCCCGAGCTCCGCGAGCGTGTCGGCGCCCTTGATGATGCGCACCTTGCCGCGCACGACGACGTAGAGCGAGTCGCCGTGATCGCCCTCGGCGAAGATGCGCGCGCCGTCGGGGTAGAGCTCCTCGGTGGCGACGCGCGCGAGCGGCGCGAGGTCTTCGCTCGCGATCTTCTCGAAGACGGGGGTGCTCTTGAGGACGACGATCTTCTCGACGGTGGAGCGCACGGTGGCCTCCTTCTCGCGTGGTGCCAAGGTGGAGAGCTCGGCGCGCGCGAGGCGCGCGACGATGTGGTCGGGGTCGGCGAGCAGCTGCTCGACCTCGGAGGCGCGCGCCGCGCGCTCCTCGGCGGAGGCGCGCGCGAGCTCGAGCACGGCGGCCTCACGCACGAGCGGGTCGGCGTGGCCGAGGGCGCGCTGCGAGAGCTCGGGCGCGAGTGGATCGCGGTGGGCGGAGAGCGCGTCGAGCAGGAGCAGCACCGTGAAGGGGTTGGGGCTCGCGGCGCGGTTGCGAAGGAAGCCCTCGGCGGAGAGCGGCTCTCGTCCGCCCACGGCGGCGAGCCTGTCGCGGGCGGGGGCGTCGTCGAAGAGCGGCATCACCAAGGAGCGCAGCGCGGTGCCGACGGCGTTGTCGAGGGCCTCGAGCGCGTTCGTGCGGCGCTTCGGGTCTTCCACGGTCTGACGCAAGAGGCGCATCGGGCCGGGCTCGTGGCGCAGCTCGAGCAGGCGCAGCACGCGACGCACGAGGCGCGCCTCGTAGAGCCGCATTTGATCGACGAAGAGCGGCGTCGCGCAGCGGTCTCTCGCCGCCTCCCAGCCCGCCATGATGCCGAGCCCCTCGACGAGCTCACGCCGGAGCTGGATCTCGAGCCACGCGGCCGGCTCGCGCGCGAGGCCGAGCGAGGCGCGCAGCTTGGACATCGCCGCGTACACGCGCAGGCGGATGTGGCCGTCCGGGTCGTCGACGAAGCTGCGCAGCGCCTTGTAGGACTCGGGCGTGGCGATGCCGCGCAGCACCCGAGGGATCTCGAGCCTCGCGGCGCGCGGCGTCTTCGGATCTCGCAAGCGCTCCACGAGCAGCGGCACGATGCGCAGGCCGATCGCGGCGAGCGCCGTGCGCGCACGGTTGCGGCACGAAGGATCGGCGAGCAAGGAGCAGAGGGCCGGGGCGAGGCGTGGGTCGACGACGCTGGAGCAGGCGCGCAGCGCGGCGCGACGCACGGCCGCGTCGGCGTCGTCGAGCAGGCGCGCCACGGGGCGGAAGGCGCCCGGGCCGAGCTCGCCGAGCACGTGCGCGGCCTCGAGGCGCTCCTCGCGACCGGGGGACGCGAGCAGCTGCGCGAGGCGGGCGCCCGCAGCGATGCTGCCCTCGACGCCGCCGTCGCGCAGGAGGCCCGCGAGCGCCGCGCTGCGCACCTCGGTGGCGGGATCGTCGACGTAGGGCAGCAGCGTCTCCACCGCGTCGTCACCGGCGAGACGCGCGTAGGCGTTGGCGGCTTCGGCGCGCGCTTCGGGGTCGCGATCCTCGAGCCCTCGCTTCGCGAGCTCGGCCGGGGCGCCGGGCAGCGCGGCGAGGTAACCGTAGGCCGCGCGGCGCACGGCGGCGTCGCCCTCGCGCAGGAGGCGCTCGATCGCCGGCACGAGGCGCGGTGAGTCGTCGCCCTCGAGCTGCTCGAAGGCCGCGAGCGCATGGCGTGGATCGGCCGACTCGGCCACGTGCAGGAGCAGCTCGCGCCCTTGCGCGTCGAGCACGAACTCCGCGTCGAGCGCCAGATCTCCGCGCGCGGTGAGCGTGTGCTCGAGCGCGCGCTGATAGCGCCTGCGCACGAGCGGGACGACCCCGAGCCAGGCCGCGACGACGCCGAGCGTGAGCGCCCCGAGCCCGGTGACGTCGAGGCGCGAGGCGAAGAGCGCGAGCACGAGGCCTCCCACGCCGTAGGCTCCGGGTTTGACGACCGCCTCGAGCAGCGCGCGCACGCGGGCCTTCTCGTTCGCGGCGAAGGGCACGTAGAGCGCTTGGAGCGTGGTCTCGTGCACGGTGTACTGCAGGCCGTTGTCGGCCGACTTCATCACGCTCGCGACGCCGAGCACCGGCCAGCCCAAGAGCGCCGCGCTCGAGAGCCCGAAGACGGCCGGCATCACGCTCATGCCCACGCCGACCCCGAAGCGACGCAGGAGCCGAGGCGTCACGACGATCTGGAAGACGAAGGAGCCGACGCCGACGACGGCGTAGAAGAGCGCGAAGAAGCGCGCGAGATCGTCGCCGGTGTAGGTCGAGCGCGCGATGGCCTTGAACTGGTAGTCGCCGACGGTGAGCGCGACGAAGGCCAGCAGGATCATGAGCGCGAGGCCGCGCGCGTAGGCGTTCTTCGTGATGGCCGGCGCCGGGCCGCGCGCGATGCTGCTCCTCGGCCCCTCGGGGTGCGGCTCGCGGCGGAGCGCGAGCGCGGCGAGCGTCATGAGCACCATGAGCGCGACGAGCACGAAGAGCAGCTGCGCGGTGCCGACGAGCTTGACGATCGCGCCTGCGCTCGTGCCGATCAGGATCACGCCGAGCACACGCGCCGCGCCGATCACGCCGAAGAGGCGCTTGGCGGCGCGCGGGTCGAAGAGCTCGTTGGCGCTCGTCCAGAACTGCACGAGGAAGAGGTTCGCGACGACCTCCGACCAGACGTAGAAGATCGGCAGGACCCAGACGAGCTCGGCGCGCACGAGCACCCAGGTGCCGAGGTAGCTCGCGGCGCCGAGCGCCACCGTGGTGACGAGCATGCGGTGGCGCGGCAGCCGGTCGGCGTAGCGCGCGTAGACCGTCGCGACGACCGCGCTCGTGGCGCCGTAGGCGACGAACATCCAGGGCAGCGCGCTCATCGGGAAGACCGACAAGAAGAGCGTGTCGCGCACCGTGCGACCGAGGATGAAGATCGCCGAGGCGGCGAGCAGCTGCGCGAACAGCAACGCGGTGCGGCGCGCCTCGCCCGGGCGGATGAGCAAGGCCGACTCGAGGCGACGCTGCGCGGGTTGGAGCAGGGATGCGGGGACCATCGTGGTGCTGAGCTCGGCGCCTAGGCCCGGTGCGCGCTACAGGCCCAGCCGCTCGCGCGACGCGCGCCACTCGAGCACGCCGAGCACCAGACCCCCGAGCAGGAGCAGGTACGCGTAGTCCCCGCCCCACGAGGAGGAGCGGGCGCCGTAGAGGCCGATCCCGACGAGCGCCGCGGCGAAGCCGGCGCGCCAGCTGAGGGGACGGTGTGTGTTGTCGACGGCGATGAGTGTGTCGGCGAGCTCACGGCGGCTCTCGGGGCTCATCGCCTCGACCTTCGGGTTGCCCGAGTTGCGCTCTGCGGCGAGCCTCGCCGCCGCGGGGTTCACCGGCTTCGTCGCCCTCAGCGTGGGCGTGGGCGTGATCGGTGCGAAGCGGTCTTCGACCGGCTCCACCCGGCGCACGACGACGGGCTCGGCGGCGGGGACCTCCGAGCTCGCGGGTCCGTGAGCTCGCTCGCGGAAGGGCGACTGCGCCGCGGGCTTCGGTGGCTCGGGGAAGTAGGGCTTGTTCACCGGGGTCGCCCGGAGCCTAGCGGATGTCATGCCCTCGCACGACCGAGCGCGGGCTCGGTGCGCCAGGCGCGGGTTTGCGATCCCCGGCGCGCTTCGTTAGGGTCGCGCCGTGCTTCGCCGGCTCGCTCCGCTCCTGTTCGCGGCCTCGGCGCTCTTCGCGCCCGATGCGGCGTGGGCGGGCGACGCGGCACAGGCGATGGGCGAGCGCGGCGGCGCGGCCGACGAAGCGCCGAAGTCCGAGCTCGCGCCCGACCCCTGGTGCCCCGCCGGCGTCGAGACCCTGCCAGGTGAGATCTGCTACGTGCCCGCACCCGCGAAGGCGCAGCGGCGCACGCTCGTGATCTTCCTGCACGGGCTCACCGACGTCGGCTCGGGCTGGCAGCACGCGATGGTGCGCGGCATGGCGCAGGGCGGCCAGCGCTGGGGCTACGCCGTGCTCGCACCCAAGGGGCGCGTGGGTATCGGCCCAGGGCGCAAAGCCTCGCAGATCGCCTGGCCGACCGCCGAAGCGGCGCGCGCGCAGCACGAAGACGAGATCCTCGCGAGCTGGCAGGCCGCGCGCAAGCTCGTCGAAGCGCGCGAGGGCCAGCCCTTCGACGAGGTCTTCGTGATGGGCTTCTCCAACGGCGCGTACTACGGCTCCTCGCTCGCGCTGCGTGGCCGGCTCGAGGTCGACGGCTACGCCGTGTTCGCGGGTGGCAGCGCGCCCGAAGGCAGCGAACGCGCGGCGCGCGGCGTGAAGAACCGCCGGCCGGTGTTCGTCGGCATCGCCTCGCGCGACGACACCGCGAAGAAGGGGCGCGAGCTCGCCGCCGCGCTGAAGCGGCTCGGCTGGCCGCACGAGGCCAGCACGCGCCCGGTCGGGCACGTGGTCGCCGACGTGCAGCTCGAGCGCGCGCTCGGCTGGCTGCGTGCGCGCGTCGACGTCGAGCGCGGCAAGCTGGTGGCCGCGGCGCCCGCCGCGCCGGCCGAGGGCGACGACGAAGCGAAGCCCGCGCCGACGAAGAAGAAGGTCGCGTCGAAGCGCGCGGCGCCGAAGCCGAAGAAGAAGGCCGCGCCCGCGAAGAAGAAGTCGGCGGCGAAGCGCTGAGGCGCGCCGCCCGGGGTGACCGGAGGCGCGCCTCGCGTGGGGGGCTCGAAGCGAGCGAGCGCGACGATCGGGCGTCGCGCTCGGCTCGGCTCGGCTCAGTTGCAGACGGCGTTGTTGGTCGGGTTCACGATGCCGGGGCAGGTTTCGGAACTGTTGCAGCCACCGTAGAGAGCACCGTTGCAGTAGTCGCAGGCGGCGATCGTCATGTCGCCTGCGCAATCGATATCGGTGGCGCCGCATGCGCAGTCACACGGGCCGTCACCGAAGTACTCCGCGTCGCAGGTCCACGCCGCGGGTAGCGGGAGGCAGACGGCGTTGTTGGTCGGGTCGATCGTGCCCGGGCAGCTCGAGCCGTTGTTGCAGCCCCCGCCGAAGGCGCCGTTGCAGTAGAGACAGGCGGCGACCGCCATGTTGCCGGCGCAGTCGACGTCGATCACGCCGCAGCCGCAGTCGCAGTCGCCGTCGTCGTACCAGCTCGCGGTGCAGGTCCAGCCCGCGGGCGGGCCAGAGGGCGTCGTGCAGACGGCGTTGTTGGTCGGGTCGATGTTGCTCGGGCAGGTGGCCGAGGCGCTGCAGCCGCCATCTGCTGAGGTGATGCACCACTGGCAGGCCGCGGCGGTCATGTCGCCGGCGCAGTCGACGTCGGTGGCGCCGCAGCCGCAGTCGCAGTCGCCGTCGCCGTAGTAGCCGGCGGGGCAGGTCCAGCCGGCGGGCGGCGCCACGCCGACGTCGAGGTCGGCCGAGGCGATCTCGAGGCAGGCGCCGTTCGGGACGGGCGTCGAGGCGGCGGTGTCCGGATCGATCGTGACCTCGACGAGGCGCAGGCCCGTGACCGACGCGTTCAGGTAGCCGGTGAGCTGTTGTGAGTCGCTCTCGATGACGAGCGTGCCCTGGGACTGGAAGTAGCTGCGGTCGCCGTCTCCGACGAGCAGACAGCGCGAGCACGTGGCGAAGTTGTCGTCGCCGTTCATGGTCAGATCGAAGCTGCCCGTCAGCCCGCCGTCGAAGCTGCCCGCGCCGGGGCCGTAGAACAGGGCGACGAACACATCCGCGTCGGGACCGCCGAGGTTGGGTGACACCTCGGCGCCGTAGTAGCCTCCGTTGGCGTCGATCCCGTCGAGCGCGAGATCCGCGAGGGTGATCTGCGTGCAGCCCGAGCCGCCGCCGCCCACGCCGCCGCCGCCCACGTCGCCGCCGCCCGCCGCGCCGCCGCCCACGCCGCCGCCACCCGCGTTCGAGGTGCTTGCGCCGCCGCCTTCGCCCGAGCTCGTGGTCGTGGCGTTGCCGCCTTGGCCCGTGGTGCTCGATGCCGAGCCGCCTTCGCCGCCCGTGCTGGACGAGGTGGCCGTGTTGGAGCCTGCGTCGGCGCAGGCGACGAGGGAGAGCAGCAGGGTGCAGGCGGAGATCTTCGTGGTGATTCGCATGGGCTGTACCTCGACCCGACGCATAGCGTCGATGCGCCCGAGGTGGAAGCCACAACATCGGAGCAGCAAGCAATGCGCGAGCGCCTCTCGCGTCGGGGAGGGGCTCTCGCGGGCGCGCGAGGTGGTCGACCCGAGGCGGGCTTCGGTGCTCCCATGGGGTGCATGGCCGCAGAGTTCCTCTACCGGATCACGCCCACGCGCCCCGACATGCTCGAGACCGGGCCCACGCTCGAGGAGATGCTCGCCACGCAGGCGCACTTCGCCTTCCTCGAGGCCGCGCGCGACGCGGGGGTCGTCTTCGCCGCAGGGCGCACGCTCACCAAAGACGAGTCGACCTTCGGCATCGTCATCTTCCGAGCCGTCGACGAAGCGGCGGCGCGCCAGTTCATGAACGCCGACCCGGCCGTCGAAGCCGGCGTGATGAAGGCCGAGCTCTTCCCGTTCCGCGTCGCCTTGTGGGCCGCGCGCCCGAGCGACGAACCTGCTCCGCCGCCGCGCGTCGAGGTCCCGATCCTCGACGAGGGCTGAGTCGCGGCGCAGAACTGCCGAACGGCACGCGGGACTCGAGTGCGCGCTACGCTGCTCGACATGCTCCACGGCCGAGCCGCCTCGGGTCTTCGAGCGAGGCTCGCGCGCGCGAGCTTGTTCGCGACCTGCGCGCTCTCGGCCTGCGGAGGCGCGCCTCCGGTGCCCGAGGGCTCCGAGCGCGCGAGCGCCGCCGCGCCTGAGGTCGACGAGGCCTCCGGCGCGGCTCTGTCGAGCCTCGCACCGGTGCTCTCCGAAGCGGCGCTGCTCACACACGTGCGCGCGCTCACCGACGAGGCGCTCGCTGGTCGTCAGGCGGGCAGCG
>CALKVW010000114.1 GCA_938004785.1 uncultured Polyangiaceae bacterium | reverse complement strand
GGCTCTGCCCGTGTGGGTGGGGGCTGAGCCGTCGAGACGGCTCTGCCCGTGTCGGTGGCGGCTGAGAGCAGGCCCATCCGCCTGCAGCGCGCTTCGATGCTTCGCTCGCCCTCCTCGCGATGGTCGAAGCATCGCGAGGAGGTCTCACCAGCCTCGGAGCGCTCGCGAGGGCGGCTGAGCCTGCGCTAGGTCTCGGGTTCGGACTGGAAGAGCGCGCGGTACTTGGCGGCGCCGAGCACGTAGTGGGCTGCGCCGGCCGCGCCCATGCGGCGCTCTTCGTCGGTCGCGGCGCGTACGATCTTGGCCGGGCTGCCCTTCACCATCGAGCCCGGCGGGATGATCATGCGCGGCGGCACGAGCGCGCCGGCGGCGATCACGCTGCCCTCGCCGACGACGACCCCGTCGAGCAGGATCGAGCCCATGCCGACGAGGCAGCCGCTCTCGATCGTCGCGCCGTGCACGATCGCGCCGTGGCCGATCGTGACGTCGTCGCCGACGGTGACGTTCGAGAGGCCCATCGTCATGTGCAGGCACGCGAGGTCCTGCACGTTGCTGCGCTTGCCGATGCGGATCGCGCCCACGTCGCCGCGCAAGACGCAGCCGAACCACACGCTCGAGCCCTCGTCGACGTGCACGTCGCCGATGAGCACCGCGTTGGGCGCCACGAAGACCCCCTCGGCGAGCACCGGATGCTTGCCGTCGATCGCGAGGAGGCTCTCCACGCTCAGGCCTCCCCCACCGCGACGACCGGCAGGCTGCGCCGGCCCCGAGGGCGCTCGGGGCGCGCCGCGAGCGCCTCGAGACCACGCAGGCGCGCGGCGTCGTCGAGCTCGGCGACGAGCGAGTGTTTGAGCGCACGCTTCACCGTGACACGCACGACCTGGCCGACGAGCCCCTCGCAGGCGGGGTCGTCGACGTGCACGATCTCGTTGCGGCTCGTGCGGCCGGAGTACGAAGCCCCGGCGTTCGTTCCAGCCGGCCCCTCGGCGCTCACGCCGCGCTTGGAGGCTCCCTCGAGCAGCACCTCCTCGGTGGAGCCGACGAGCTGGGCGAGGTGACGCGCGAGCAGCGACTCGGAGAGCTCGAAGAGGCGCGCGAGGCGCTCGGATTTCTCGGCCTCGCTCACGTCGTCGCTGAGCTTCTTCGCGGGCGTGAAGGGCCTCACCGAGTACTTGAAGCCGAAGACACCCACGAAGCCCGCCTCCTCGATCAAGCTCAGGGTCTCGGCGAAGTCGGCCTCGGTCTCGCCCGGGAAGCCGACGATGATGTCGGTCGAGAGCGTGAGCCCGGGCACGCTCGCGCGCAGCCGGTCGATGCGCCGCAGGTACTCCTCGCGCGTGTAGCGGCGGATCATGCGTTTGAGCATGCGGTCGCTGCCCGACTGCACCGGCAGGTGCACGTGGCGGGGCAGGAGCGCGAGCTCCGCGTGCGCGCGGATGAGCGAGGGAACGAGGTGCCTGGGGTGCGGGCTCGTGTAGCGCAGGCGTGAGAGCCCGGGCACACGCTCGGCGACCGCGCGGAGCAGCGCGGCGAACTCGCTCTCGTCTTCGTCGCTCGGGTCGGCCGATGGCGCCAGACCGAGCGCGCGCGAGGGGTCGCGGTAGCTGTTGACCGTCTGCCCGAGCAGCGTGACCTCCGCGACGCCGCGCTCGACCAGAGCGGCGATCTCGGCGACGACCTCCTCGCTCGGCCGGTAGCGCTCGGGGCCACGCGTGGTCGGCACGATGCAGAAGGAGCAGCGCTCGTTGCAGCCCTTCATGGTCGTCACGAAAGCAGTGGCGGCGCCCTCGGCGACGCTGAGCGCGGTGAGGAACTGCGGCGCCTCGAGGTCGAAGACCGTGCGCGCGAGCGGCGGCGCGCCCGCGCCGAGGTCGGCGATGAGGCGAGGCAGCTCGGGGATGTTGTCGGGCCCGATGACGAGATCGATGCCGCGGTGATCGCGCAGCAGCCGCTCGCCCTCTTGCTGGGCGACGCAGCCCGCGACCACCACGAGCAGCTCGGGGCGCTCGCGCTTGAGCTTGGCGAGGCGACCCACCTCGCTGCGCAGCTTCTGCTCGGCCTTCTCGCGCACGCTGCAGGTGTTGAGCACCACGACGTCGGCCTCGCGCGCCCCCTCCACCTCGTCGAGGCCGGCCGAGCGCAGCACCTCGTGCATGCGCTCGGAGTCGTGCACGTTCATCTGGCAGCCGAAGGTGGTGACGGTGTAGCGCACGGCCCCCGCTCCTTGCCGCCGCCCGCCGCGAAGCGCAAGCAGGACGTTCAGCGAAGGGCCCGCTCGCCGCTCAGCCCTTCGGCGCGGCCACGACCCCGAGGTCGACCATCGAGCGCTCCTTCATGAGCACGAAGGGCCGGTCGTCGAAGCTCAGACCACCCTGGCCGTCGTGCTCGACGACCTCGACCTTGCCCATGCCGAAGCCCATCGGGCCGCGGGCGTAGTAGTTCGCGCGCAGCTTGTAGGGGTAGGCGCGGCTCGCTCGCGGCCCCTCGAGCACGAAGCCCTCCGGGCCGTAGCCGCTCGTCACGTCGGCCACGAGGCGGCCTCCGGTCGGCAGCTGGGGGTTGCTGTAGTAGGCGTGGTTGCCGCGACCATCCACGACGTGGAGATCCACGTCGTTCGCGTCGGTCTCCCAGACGAGCACGAAGCGCAGGCTCGGCGAGCTCGCGAGCTTCGCGCCGCGCTCGCCGAGGCGTCGCTCGATTTCGGCGCGCTTTCCGGGCTCGGCCTTGGCCCAGGCGGCCGCGGCGAGCCCCAGATCACCGCGCAGGATGTCGAGCACGCCGGCGAAGCGCCCGCCGGGGTAGGACTGCGTGAGCGCGACGTCGAGCGCCTCGAAGGCCTCGCGCGCGCGCCCCTGCTTGAGCAGCGCGTAGGCGAGCAAGCGGTGGCTCGACGGGTGGTCGGGCCGATCCGCGACGGCGCCTCGGTAGGCGTCTTCGGCGAGCGCGAAGGCCGAGCGGCTCCCGAGACGCTCGAGGCGCTCCCCGGCGAAGCGACGCAGATCCACGCGGTAGGACCACAGCTCGAGGATCGAGCCGTAGGCCCGGGCGGCGAGGCCAGCGTCCTCGTTCGCCTCGGCGGCCTCGCCGAGCGCGACGAGCGCGAGCACCTCACCGGGCGCGTCGCGCCTCCAGGCGCGCGCGTCCTCGAGCGCGGCTCGCTGCTCGCCGCGACCGAGCTTCGCCATGACCTCGCGCAGGCGCCCGTCGTAGGCGTCCTCGCGGCGGCCGGGTGCGACGAGCGGGTCCCCGCCGTTCGGCGGAGGCGAGGGGGCCGCGCGATCGGGCATGCGGATCGAAGGCACGGTGCGCTCGGCGCGCTCGGCGCCGGGCTGCGAGGAGCTTCCGCCCTCCGGCGAGAACACGAGTGGGTAGCTGACCGTGACGACGCCGCCCTCGGGCTGGGGGAAGCTCAGCTGGGTGAAGGCCCCGAGCACGCAGCTGCGCATCTCGGCCGAGGGGATCGTCGACTCGGCGTCGCGCACGTTGCCCACCGATCCGTCGGAGCGGATCTCGAAGCGCACGTTCACGCGACCCATCAGGTTCGGGTTCTGGCGCAGCGCGTTCTCGTAGCAGAGCCTGAAGCGGCCGTAGTTCTGTCGCACGATGCGCTGGATCACCTCGGGCGGCAGTCGACCGCTCACGGTGGTCGCGCCCATGCGCACCTCGGGTGGCCTCGCGCGGTGCGCGCCGCCGAGCCTGCCGGCGCCCGAGCCGAAGCCCTGGCCCGTGCCCGTCCCGGCGCCGTGACCGATCGCGCCGACGTTGCCGAGGCCGACGCCGTCGGAGCGACCACCTCCTCCCTCGCGGATGCCCGAGAGCCCGAGGCCACCCGCGCCGAAGGCGTCGCCGATCTCCGTGCCCCACATGTTGCCCCGCGCGGTGTCGGGCGCTGGCGCAGCGGCCGCGGGCGCCGAGGCCCCGGGCACGAGCGTGGTTGCGCTCGCCACCTTGCCTGGCCCCGCGCCGCCGTGGCGAGCGTGCGAGGCGAGCTCGACCTGACCGTCGCGCACCACGAGCACGTCGACCTTGGCCGTGCGATCGAGCCCGAAGCGCGTGTAGTCGTGGTCGGTCTCGAGCACGAGCATGCTGGTGTGCGGGCTGAGCACGCGGTGCTTCGTCGAGAGCGCGACGATCGCGGCGTGCTTCGCCTCCTCGGGCAGCTCGCTCGACGACGCGACGTGCGCGATCTTCGCCGACGCGAGCGAGCGCGCCAGCATGCGCTCGGAGCCCTCCACGGGCGACAGCTCCACGCTGGTGTCGCCGATGCGCAGCCGCGCCGACGAGGCGGGATCGAGCTCGGCGTGCACCAAGAGCTCGTCGCCCGGCTGCGCGCCCTCGAGCCGCCTCGGGTGCACGAAGCTCGCGCCTTCGACGGCGACGTCCATCGTGGGCAGCGTCGTCGTGCCGAGCCTGCGCGCGATGCCCGCGCGGCCCTCCTCGATGGGCACCACCACGCCGCTCTTCGCCACCGCGCCTCGCACGACCGCCGAGAGCGCGTCGGCGTCGCGCAGCCCTCCGAGCACGACGGCGTCGATGCGCGCGACGCCGTCGTCGCCGAGCTTCTTGGCGGCGGCCGCGAGGGACTCGCGTTTGGTGGCGCCCGCCGTGGCGACCCCGTCACCCACGATCACCACGCGCTGCCCGCTCACGCGCGCCGTGCGGGCCTTCGCGCCAGCCCACGCGAGCGCGCCGGAGAGATCCGAGGCGCCGAGCGCGCCGCGCAGACGGATGCGCTCGATCGCCCAGTCGTCGAAGCCGCCCGCCGTGCCCTCGTACACCGGGGACACCTCCTGGTCGAAGCAGGCGACCACGAGCGGCGCCTCGCGCGGCATGGAGGCGACGACCGCGCGCAGCGAGCGCAGGCCGGCGTCGAGGTCGAGCGCGCGCGAGGCGCTCGTGTCGAAGAGCACGATGGCGCGCTCGAGCGGGTCGGCGCTCGCCGCTCCACCCGGCAGCTTCACGCGCATCGCGAGCGTGCGGCCGGCGCGGACCGCGACCGTCGGGCTGCTCGAGCGCTCGGCCGGGCCCACGAGCAGGTCCTCCAGCGGCGCCTTGCCCTCGGTCAAGAGCGACGCCACCGGTTTGCCCGAGGCGTGCACGCGCGCGTCGAGCTTGCCGACGCTCGGAAGTCCGCGGAGACGCAGCCGGTACGGGCGCGTCGACGAGAGCGTCTCCGAGTAGGTGACGACGAGCTCGCGCCGCTCGCGGGCCTGGATCGGGAAGATGCGCAGGCTCACGCGGTTGCCCACGCCCTGTTCGAGCAGGGCCGGATCCTTTCGCTGGTGCAGGAACTGCTCGTAGGTCACACGCGCGCGCTGCTTCTCGACGACCTCGCCCTCCTGCCAGGTGTCGCCGATCTTCATGGCGAGCCGGCTCAAGCTCGCCCCCTCGGGCAGATCGATCTCGAAGCGCCCCTCGAGCGTGCGGTCCTCGGGGTTGTCGAAGACGAGGTGGAGCTGCGTCAGCGCGAAGGGCTCCTCGATCGCGACGTCGGCGTTCATCGCGGCGAGCACGAGGCCGGTGCCGTCGGTCGACGTGAGCCCGAGCGGCGCGGTGGGCGCGTCGCCGCTCAGGAGCTCGAGCTCCGGCGCCACGCTGCCCGACTCGACCCACGCTCCGGGGCCCTCGCCGCCTTCGAGCGCTTCCTCGGGCGAGCTCGGGCCATCCACCCCGGCGCAGGCTCCTTGGGCGAGCCCCACGGCGAGCACGAGCGCGAGCATCGGGCCACGACGACGGAGGCGGAGGTGGAGGCGAGGGCTTTGCATGCCTCGCAGCGACAGCGTCGAAGGCGCGGAGTTCCCACGCTCGAACGCGGGTCTTGCGCGGCCCCGGCGCGTTGACGTGTCAGGCTGCGAGGTCGTAGGGTCGCGCACCCCCGAGGAGACCGAAGGAGATGGCCCAGAAGTTCAAGAACCTGGTCGACATGTTCGAGACGTCCGTGAAGAGGTTCGGCCCGGAGCCGCTCTTCGGCACGAAGCGGAGCGGCAGCTGGCAGTGGACGAGCTTCGCCGAGGTGGGCAAGAAGGTCGACGGCTTGCGGGCGGGGCTCGCGGCGCTCGGGATCCAGCGCGGGGACCACGTCGCCGTCGTCTCCAACAACCGAGAGGAGTGGGCGGTGCTCGCCTACGCCTGCTACGGCCTCGGCGCCGCGCTCGTGCCCATGTACGAGGCGCAGAGCCCGAAGGAGTGGGCCTTCATCTGCAACGACTGCGGCGCCGTCGCGGTCGTCGGCGGCTCGGCCTCGGTGTTCGACAAGGTGGCGGAGCTGCCCGGCTCGGTGGCGACGATCGAGCACGTCATCGGCATGGAGCTGCCCGCGAGCGACGAGCGCAGCTACGCGGCGCTCATCGAGAAGGGGCACGCGGCGCCCGTGCCGAGCCTCGACCCCGAGCCGGGCGACACGGCCTGCCTCATCTACACCTCGGGCACGACCGGCAACCCGAAGGGCGTCATCCTGTCGCACGGCAACATCATCTCGAACGTCAACGCCGTGCAGGACATGCTGCCGCTCGGCCCGAGCGATCGCAGCCTCTCCTTCCTGCCGTGGGCCCACTCCTTCGGCCTCACGGTGGAGCTGCACGTCATGCTGTCGATGGGCGCGAGCATCGCGCTCGCGGAGGCGGTCGACAAGATCGTCGCGAACCTCGCGGAGGTGCAGCCGACGGTGCTCTTCAGCGTGCCGCGCATCTTCAACCGCATCTACGACGGCGTGAACAAGCAGATCTCGGAGAAGCCCGGGATCATCCAGTCGATCTTCCACGGCGGCCTGCGCGCGGCGAACAAGCTGCGCCGCGGCGAGTCGCCGAGCCTCGGCGAGAGCCTCTCGCTCGCGCTCGCGAAGCGGCTCGTCTTCAAGAAGGTCGTCGCGCGCTTCGGCGGCAAGCTCCGCTACGCCTTCTCGGGTGGCGCGGCGCTCGCGCGCGAGGTCGGCGAGTTCATCGACGGTCTGGGCATCACCGTCTACGAGGGCTACGGCCTCACCGAGACGAGCCCGATCGCGACCGCGAACCGCCCAGGTGCACACAAGATCGGCAGCGTCGGCAAGCCCATCCCCGGCGTGAGGATCGAGATCGACAAGACCCAGACCGCGGCGGACGCCAAAGACGGCGAGATCGTCGTCTACGGCCCGAACGTGATGCAGGGCTACTTCAACCGCGACGCCGAGAACGCAGCGGTCTTCACCGAGGCCGAAGCGAAGGAGCAGCGAGGCTTCCGCACGGGCGACCTCGGCTACCTCGACGACGAGGGCTTCCTCTACATCACCGGGCGCATCAAGGAGCTCTACAAGCTCCAGAACGGCAAGTACGTCGCGCCGGCGCCGCTCGAGGACCGCCTCAAGCTCTCGCCCTTCATCGCGAACGCGATGGTCTACGGCGACAACCGCCCATTCAACGTGGCGCTCGTCGTGCCCGACTGGAGCGTCGTGAAGCCCTGGGCCAAGGAGCAGGGCATCCACGAAGAGAGCGAAGAGAAGCTCGCCCTGGATCCGAAGATCCGCGCGCAGCTCCGGGCCGAGGTCGAGAAGTACGGCGAAGAGTTCAAGGGCTTCGAGGAGATCAAGAAGGTCGGGCTCATCGCGGAGGACTTCACGACCGACAACGGCCTGCTCACCCCGAAGATGAGCCTCAAGCGCCGCGTGGCCGTGGAGCGCTTCGCGAAGGACATCGACGCGCTCTACGCGGGCTCGAAGTAGGCGCGCGGCGAGCGGCGCGCCGAGATCCGGAGTATCCAGCGGCCCATGCCTCGCTTCTTCGCCACGGCCGCCAAGGGCACCGAGGGCGCGCTGCGCGACGAGCTGCGCGAAGCGCGCTTCCGCGGCGTGCGCGCCGATCGTGGTGGCGTGCACTTCGAGGGCCCCCTCTCGGAGGGCCTGCGCGCCTGCCTCGAGCTCCGCATCGCCGTGCGTGTGCTGCTCGAGCTCGCGAGCTTCGACGCCCACGACGAGCGCTCGCTCTACGAGGGCGTGCGCGGCATCGAGTGGGGTGAGCACCTCGACCCCTCGCGCACGCTCGCGGTGCGCGCCTCGGTGCGCTCGAGCGCGCTCACGCACTCGCAGTTCGTCGCGCTGAAGACGAAGGACGCGATCGTCGATCGCATCCGCGACGAGCAGGGCGCGCGCCCGAACATCGACCGCGACGACCCGGACCTGCTCGTCTCCGTCCACCTCGCGAAGGACGTCGCCACCGTCTACCTCGACGTCTCGGGAGGGCCGCTGCATCTGCGAGGCTACCGGCTCGAGGCCGGCGAAGCGCCGCTCAAGGAGACGCTCGCGGCGGCGCTCGTGCGTCTCTCGGCTTGGGACCGCGAGCGGCCCTTCGTGGATCCGATGTGTGGCTCCGGCACGATCGCCATCGAGGCGGCGATGTGGTCGCGGGGCCTCGCGCCCGGGCTCGCCGTGCAGCGCTTCGGGATCGAGCGCTGGGCGAGCTTCGACGACGCCGCGCTCCCGATCGCGCGCGCGCTGCGTGAGCAGGCGAAGGCACGAGCGCGGCCCGACGGTCCCGCGATCATCGCACGCGACGTCGACGTCGACGCGCTCGAGCGCACACGCGAGAACGCGAGGCGCGCGGGCGTCGAGCTCGTCGTGGAGCGCGCGAGCATCTCCTCGATCGAGGCCCCGTCGCCGATCCAGGTCGTCACCAACCCTCCCTACGGCGAGCGCCTCGAGCTCGGCCCCGACGCGCAGCGCGTGCTCGGGCGGAGCCTCGCACGCCTCGCGGGCTCGCGCATCGGCGTGCTCGCCGGCTCACCGGAGATCCTCGAGGCCATCCGCATGCGCCCAGTGCGCCCGCCGCTCGTCGTCTACAACGGTGACATCGAGTGTCGCTTCGTCGTGTACGAGCCCGGCGCGCCCCGCTGATCCGCGCGAGCGCGGTGTCGCGGCGCATCCCCGCCCGCGCCGCCTGCATGGAGCGAGGGGCTCCCCCCCGGGATCCTCACCCCACGCAGGCGGCGAGCGTCGCCTCGCCGTCACTCAGCGTCGCTCTTCGCGCACGAGTGAGAGCGAGCTCAGTCGCGATGCGCCGTCCGCGAGCGCATGCAGCTTCGCGTCGCTGACGCTGGCGAGCGGCGCCTTGCCCCACGGCGGCGTGGGCGTGTCGTCGAACTCGAACTCGTCGAGCCCGAGCTCGTCGAACACCTCCGGCGGCCCCGTGGCCGAGGCCCCCAGCCGCAGCACCGTCGCGACGAAGCCGATGGCCTCGACCGCCTCACAGGCAGCCTCGACGGCGTCCGGCGTCGCGCACCGGATGGTGCAGCTCCCGAGCGACACGTCCTCGATGGTCACACCGGGGACCCTCGAGAGCGCCATGCCCACGTCGCCGATGCAGGTGTGGTCGATCATGCCCAAGATGCCGATGGTCTCCGTCTTCACCGTCTCCTCCTTCGCGCGTCGCTCCCTCCACACGCGGTGAGGGCGCTCGGTGAGGCCTCGAGCGGAGTCGTCTGCCGCTCGTCGCCCCTTGCAAGGAGCTCAATCAAGAAGCACGCCGACGGCCGTTCTGCGCGACTGGCGGCGCTCGAGCGCAGACGCCCTCACGCGGTGAGACGCCTCGAACGCCACAGCGCGACCGAACGCTACGAACGCGCGCTCGAGCGCGCAGCAGCATGGAACGGCGGAGGCCCCGAGACGCGCCGCGGAGCAGCGCATCTGGGGCCTCTGTCGAGCTGGTCGCCGACTTCAGGGCGTCATCGCGCCGATCGTCGGGGTCGCGCTCGGCGTGCGCGGAGCAGCGTCCTGGTGCCGCACGTACTGCAGGTTGACCACCAGGTCGTCCGGCACCTGACCCGCGAGGTCGGCGCCGGCGGCGATGGCCGGCGACGCGCTGGTGAGGCGGAGGTCACCGGTGCTCACGTCGACGAAGCCCGGGTTGGTGCCGCCGAGCGAACCCTCGAGCCCGCTCACCTCCGCCACGACCGTCTCCCACTTGCCGGGGATCGAGTTGTAGGGCGTCCAGCCGGTGGAGACCCAGTCGTGGGAGAAGTTGGCGACACCCGAGATCACGCCGTCGCGCACGCCGAGGAAGACGACCGGCCTGAGCACGGTGGGCGTCACCGAGGTGTAGTAGATGTTGTTCCTCGACTCGAGGCGCTCCTCGTTCGTCGACAGCTCGAAGAGCGCAGGCACGTTGTAATCGACGGCGTTCTCGTTCCGCACGACCACCGTGTTGTGGAAGAAGTGCAGCGTACCCTTGCGGTAGTACTGGTAGTTGCCGCTGTCGCCGCCGTAGTGGACCATCGAGCCCTCGCTCGCGCCATTGCGCACGAGCACGTTGCCATAGAGGAAGCTCTCGTTGAACTCGGGGTTGCCGAGGCTGTCGCCGATCGCCTCCTGCGTATCGACGAGATCGATGAGGTGGCCGCCGTCCTCGATCCAGTTGTAGCGGATGATCACGCCGCTCGAGCGCTCCTTGATGTTGGACCCGAGGATGCCCTGCGGGCCGGAGCGCGGCGGACCGAAGTGGTTGAACTGGTAGATGACGCCCGCGACCTCGTTGTAGATGTTGTGCTCGTAGTAATCGTGGAGGCCCCCGTTGCCGTACACGTGGTTGCCTTCGATGAGCACACGCTTGGTGAGCTCGACGCCGCCGGCGGTGCCGATGAACATGCCGTTGTTGTTCCCGTGGACCTTGCAGCCTCGGATGGTGACGTCCTCGGCGCGCTGCACGAAGATGCCCGCGACGCTCGACAGGTAGGACTGCGTATTGCCCTGGCGGTCGACGAAGCTCAGCTCCGGCGATCCGTTCGTGACCTCGAGGCCCTCGATCACGATGTGCGAGGGCTGCTGCTCCCAGGGCCAGTCGTTCGGGTGACCGACCACGATGACTCCTCGGCGCTGGTGGCCGTCGAAGGGGAAGACGAGCTGGGGGCGCGTCACGGCGTTGGCGCCGTCGATGACGGGCAGCTCGCCGTTCGGGCCGGGCACGCCGCAGACACGGATCGGCTGTTCGGCGGTGCCCATGCCGGCGATCATCAGCTTCTCCTTGTAGGGCTGGGGGCGCGCGTGGATGCGCACGGTGTCACCAGCCTGGAGGTTCTCGAAGGGCACGGCGCCGAGGCTCTCGTAGGTCTGCCCCGGACCGACCGGGTAGTCGGTGCCTTGACCGACGTGCTCACACGCCGGCAGCGTCGGCATCGTGCCGGGCTCGCCCCACCCACCCGTACCTCCAGCGCCACCACCCGTCGGGTTGCCTGCGCCGGTACCCGTCGCCGAGTCGCCGCCGCTGCCCTCGGTGGGCGCGCCGCCCGTGGCGTCCACGACATCTCCTCCGCCGCTGCCATCGGGGCCATCCGACTCGATGCCGTCCGTGCAAGCTGCCGAGGCGCTTGCCAGGATGCCTACCGCGAGAACGAAGCTTGCACGAAGAACAGATCGGGCCATGTGGAGTCTCCAGGTGGGGGCCAGAACACCACTCGGGTGTGGCGCTCGTGCCCACCGTGGCTGATTGCATCGCCACGGTGCTCGCTCCTAGAGCAAGGAGGGGGCCACCTGGGGATCTCAATGACTGCGGCCATTTGCGGCGCACTGCGGCAAAAGAGCTTGTTGCGCCGTGGCTACAGCTGTTGCCTCGAACCATCAGATCGCGGTCATCACGGCGCTTCGGTGATCGGCGCGCGGACGGAGGCGAAGAGCGCGCGACGCCGCGCTCAGGCCACGGTGCGCTCGGTCGGCACACGCAGACCATAGCGCTGCAGCAGGCGGTGCAGGTGGATGCGGTCCATGCCCGCCCTGCGCGCCGCGAGGCTCACGTTCCCACCCGACCAGCGGATCAGCGCGCCGAGGTAGGAGCGATCGAAGGCCGCCATCGCCGCCTCCTTCGCCTCGCGGAACGAGAGGTCGAGGTCCACCTGTGGCTCGGGTGCGGTGACGATGCGATGCGTGCCACTACGCGAAGGCACGACCTTGCGCAGCACCGAGGTGCGCTCGACGTAGTTGCGCAGCTCGCGCACGTTGCCCGGCCAAGGGTGCGCCGCGAGCTCCGCGAGCACCTCGGGGGTGAAGAGCTCCGCCGCTCCCGGCCGGTTGCTCTCGCGCGCGAAGGCGAGCACGAGGTCGGGGATGTCCTCGGGGCGCTCGCGCAGCGGCGGCACGGTGAGCGTGACGACCGACAGACGGAAGTAGAGGTCCTCTCGGAAGCGCCGCTGGTTCACCTCGACCTCCAGCGAGCGGTTGGTCGCGGCGATCACGCGCACGTCGACCTTGCGCATGCGCGTCTCGCCGATCCGGCGCACCTCGCGCGACTCGAGCGCACGCAAGAGCTTCGCCTGGATGTCGAGCGGCAGCTCGCCGATCTCGTCGAGGAAGAGCGTACCGCCGTTCGCGGCCTCGAAGGCGCCCATGCGCTCCTGGTGCGCTCCAGTGAAGGAGCCACGCGCGTGACCGAAGAGCTCGGTCTCCACGAGCCCCGTCGCGATGGCGCCGCCGTCGACGATGACGAGCGGGCCGTCGCGGCGTGGCCCCTGCTGCACCAGCTCGGTCGCGATCACCTCCTTGCCGACGCCGCTCTCGCCCTGCAGGAGCACCGTCGTGTCGGTGGGCGCCACACGCGCGAGCATGCCGAAGAGCCGCTCCATCACGGGCGAGCGCGTGCTCAGCGAGCCGAAGGTCGAGGCCCTCGGCACCTCGGGCTCCTCGAGCGATCCCGCCTCGCGCACACGCACCACCGACTCGCCGAGGCGGAGCACCGCGCTCGGGAGCGGCAGATCGGCGTCGCGGACCCGGACGTTGTCGAGCCTCGTCCCGTTGGTCGAGCCGAGGTCTTCGACGCGCCACACGTCGCCGACGAGGCGGAGGCGGCAGTGGAACTTGGAGACGAGCGGGTCGTGCAAGACGACGTCGTTCGTCTGGTGCGCGCCGATGCGCACGAGCTCTCTGCCGATGAACGGCCCGCTCGGGATCGCGTGCCCACCCATGGACTCGACACGGAGCTCGATGCTCGGAGGGGCACTCGATGGGGCCACTTCGTCGGGCATCGGAGGGGGTAGGAGCGTCTTCATGATGTTCGCCTCCCGGCTCGGGCGACCGAATCGGTGGGCGCAGGAGCCGAAGCGCTGGGTGCATTCATCGTGGGCCGGTCGGGCCCGACAGTCGATTCGAAATGGCCGGAGGGCGCCGGCTCGCTGAGCACGGCGCCCTCGGTCGAGCCGGAGCTCGCGACCGATGTCGTTCAAGGCATCGTGAGCTTGCGAATGCGGTGGTAGGGCAAGCCCGGCTCGCCACCGGTGCCATCGGCGACGAAGACGGTCTTGCCGTCGGGCGTCACGTCGATGCCCTCCATGCCGAAGAAGCGCGCGGCCGTGCCCGCGCCGTCGGTGAAGCCGGCGACGCCGTCGCCAGCCACGGTGCGAACCTGACCGTCGATGCCGATCACCCGGATGCGCAGGTTGCCGACGTCCGAGACGTACACGTTGCCTGCTGCGTCGATGGCCAGATCCTTGGGGTGATCGAAGCGCGCCTCCGCGATCGGCCCGTCGACCATGCCGGGCACGCCGTCACCCGCGAAGGTGGAGACGTCGCCCGTCTGCGTGACGCGGCGGATCACGTGGTTGTCATGGTCGGCGACGAGCACGTCGCCGCTCGAGGTGGCGACGAGGCCGTAGGGCGCGTTGAAGCGCGCCGCGCTGCCCCTGCCATCGTCGAAGTCAGGGCAGCCCTCGACACCCGCGAGGGCGGTCACCGCGCCCGTCGTGGCGTCGAGCAGGCGCAGGTCGTGGCGGTAGGTGTCCGAGATGGCGATCTTGCCGCCAGGCAGGCGCGCCATGCCGCGTGGACGGCCGATGGCGGTCGCGAGCGAGGTCGCTTCGCCGGTGCTCGGGTCGACCCTCCAGACGGCGCCACGGGAGTTGCCGGCCTCCTTGCCGGTCTCGTCGTAGTCGGTCTGCACGATGAGCGAGCCATCGGCCGCGAGCACGAGGCCGAAGGGGCGGGCGAAGTTCGCCTGCTTCGTATGCGTGCTCACGTCGCCGCCGAAAGTGGAGCGACGGATCGCGCCATTGTCGAAGTCTGCGATCCACAGCGTGTCGGGCGGCGACACGACGAGGTTCACCGGGTTGTAGAACTGCGCCGCGGAGCCGAGGCCGTCGGCCGAGCCCTGCGTGGCAGAGCCCGCGAGGGTGCTCACCGTGACGCCCGCGATGGGCACCACGGCGTCGGCCCGCGCGGGCCCGTCGACGGCGGCTCCCGTGCAGTCGAGCGTGGAGGTCCCCGTCGAGGTGGTGTTGCCGGAGCCGCCGTCTCCCGTACCTCCGGTCCCCGCCCCGGTGCCGCCGCCGCCGTCCGCGCTTCCGTCGCCCGAGCAGGCCGACAGAAGGAGAAAGCCGAGCACCAACCCTGAATGTGTCGCGAGATTCATGGCTCCTCCAAATCGGAGACCAAGGTGTGTCTCTGCAACATGATGTAAGTCGCCTACACCCTCGTGCCAGGCTGGAGCGGAGCGCTTCTGGGGGCTTGGGCGGTCGACGGGGGGCGCACGCAAGAGCTGCGGTCGTTTTTCGGTCGATTCCTCGAGTCGCGCAGGACGTGCAGACGTCGAGCCGTGTCGATTTTTTCCGCTGCGAGCCCGAGGCGGCTGCGCGTGCCCGGGGCGACGACGTAGCATCGCCGGATGCGTCTCTCGGTGTGCCTCGCCGCCTGGCTGCTCACGGGCAGCCTCGCCTGTCGGAGCGTGAGCTACGTCGACGACGGCGGAGGCGGATCGACGAGCTCGAGCACGAGCACCGGCACCGGCTGCGCGAACGACTGTGACGACGAGAACCCTTGCACCGACGACGCGTGTGTCTCGGGCAGCTGCGAGCACACGCCGCGTGACGAGCCCGAGAGCCTCGACGCGAACCCCTGCACCGTCGACGCCTGCAACGCGGCGGGCGAGCTGTTGCGCCCCTTCGTCAGCGCGGGAGAGCCGGGCCGCGCCGACGAGGGTGGCTGCCCCGGCGGCGCGCTCTGCCAGACCGACGGCGCCTGCGGGCTCTCGCTGTACACGCGCCCCTTCCCCGGCGCCGATCCGGCCACGCCGTGGTCCCGCACGGCGCTCTCGGTCGCGTGGAGCGGCGCGAACGCGCCACCGCCGCGCGGCATCGTCGCCGCTGAGCACAGCTACGCCGCGCCGAGGCTCTACGTCGTCGACGAGGCGGGCACGGGCTACCTGCGCTCGGACGGCGTATGGGCGGGCAGCGCACCCATCGAGTCGATCTTCCCGGGCTTGCCGCCCACCGAGATCGCTTCGCTCATCGCTTGGCTCCCCCAGCCTGGTGACCCGGAGACCTTCCTCTTCTACACACGCGGCACGCCGCGCCGGGCGCACTTCTTCGACGTGACCGACAGCGGCGCCGTGGTCGGGCCAGTGGCGGATCTCGTCGACGACCCAGCCAACCCCGAGGTCGCACCGCAAGGCTCGGTCGACGCCTCGTGGGCCTTCGCCCACCAGACGGCCTACATCGGTACGCCCAGCTGGGTGCTGTTCTACGCGGCCTTCGCGGGCAGCGTCTTCCGCTACGACGGCGGCAACGACACCTGGCTGGCGCTGGGCCCGGAGGTCGACACCGCGCTCTGGGGAGGCGCGAGCACGGGCGGCCCGGCGCCGGGCTCGGTGAGCGCCGCCTGGCTGGAGAGCGGCAGCCTCCACGCGGTCGCGCCGTGAAGCGCGTCGCCCCCGCAGCGGAGCGCAACAAGGAGCCGATCGCCGAGGCGCTCGCACGCATCCTGCCCGAGCGCGGCACGGTGCTCGAGATCGCCTCGGGCACGGGGCAGCACGCCGTGTACTTCGCGAGGCGCTTCCCCGCGCTGCGCTTCGTGCCCACCGATCCCACGAGCGAGGCGCTCTCGAGCATCGAGGCGCACCGAGCGGAGGCCGGCCTCGAGAACCTCGCGCCCGCCGAGCGCCTCGACGTGCTCGAGCCAGGCTGGGAGCGCGAGACCGACGCCATCCTGTGCATCAACATGATCCACATCGCGCCCTTCGAAGCGACGCTCGCGCTCTTCGCAGGCGCGGCGCGCTGTCTCGCGCTCGGCTCGGCGCTCGTGCTCTACGGGCCCTACCGCTTCGGGGGGCGCTTCTTGGCCGAGAGCAACGCGGCCTTCGACGCGAGCCTGCGTGAGCGCGATCCGCGCTGGGGCGTGCGCGACCTCGACGAGCTCGCGCGCGTCGCCGGTGACGCGGGCTTCGCGCTCGACGAGCCCATCGCCATGCCCGCGAACAACCACGTGCTCGTGGCGCGCCGCCGCGCCTGAGCGCCAGGGTCCACGCGCGGAACCTGGCCTCGCCGTGCCGGTGCGCACTTCTTGCGCTGCGCGCTCGGCGCTGACACCCTCCGACCCGTGCTCTCCACGTCCGTCGGTCGCCTGCGCTTGGTCGGCATGCTCGAAGGAGCCTCCTTCCTGCTCTTGCTCGGCGTCGCGATGCCGCTCAAGTACCTCGCGGGCATGCCGCTCGCGGTGCGCATCGTGGGCTCGGCGCACGGCGCGCTCTTCGTCGCCTACGTGATCGCGCTCGGGCTCGCCGCGCGCGAGCGGCGCTGGGGGCTCGATCGGGTGATCTCGCTCGGCGCGGCGTCGTTCCTGCCCTTCGGGCCCTTCTTCGCCGATCGAGGCCTGGCGCGCGAGCAGAAGCTCATCGAGCTCGCGCGCGCGGAGGGCGGTCACCCTTCGCGTTCGGGCTGAGCGCGCTCGGGCTGAGCGCGCACGCGCGCGCAGCTCGCACGCGCTCGCAGCTCGCAGCTCACCAGCCGCCGCGCACGATGGCCTCGAGCTCGCCCGCGCGCTTGGGGCAGTCCGCCGTGAGCACCTCGGGCTCGCCGTCGGTGCAGAGCACGTCGTCTTCGATGCGGATGCCGCGCACGTCGCGGAAGCGCTCGAGCGCGTGGCGATCGAGGTCCTTGCCGAGGGGCCCGGTGAGCGCCTCGTCGGCGAGGATGCCCGGCACCTGGTAGAAGCCGGGCTCGATGGTCACGAGCATGCCGGGCTCGAGATCGCGGTCGAGCCTCAGGTAGGCGTCGCCGAAGCGGCTCGAGCGGGTGCGCCCGGGCGCGTAGCCCGCGCGGTCGCCGAGGTCTTCGAGATCGTGCACGTCGAGCCCGAGCAGGTGGCCGATGCCGTGCGGAAAGAACAGCGCCGCCGCGCCTCGCTCGAGCAGACCGTCGACCTCGCCGCGCAGGATCCCGAGCGCGACGAGGCCCTCGACCATCGCCCGCTTCGCCGTCTCGTGCACCTCGCGGTAGCTCGTGCCCGGGCGTACGCGCTCGATCGCCTGCCGCTGCGCTTCGAGCACGAGGTCGTAGACCGCGCGCTGCGTGGGCGAGAAGCGCCCGCTCACGGGCCAGGTGCGCGTGATGTCGCTCGCCCAGCCCTCGGGGGTCTCGCCGCCCACGTCGCAGAGCAGGAGATCACCCTCGACGACGAGGTTCTCGTGCCGCTCCTCGTGCAGCACCTCGCCGCGCACCGTGACGATGGGGCCGTAGGCCGGTGGCATGCCTGCGCGTGTGAGCTCGGCGACGAAGGCCGCGAGCACGTCGGCCTCGGTCGCCGCGGTGCGTGTGGCGCGCATCGCCTCGACGTGCGCGGCCGAGGAGGCGCGCGCGGCGGCGGTGAGCTGCGCCTTGGCGGCCGTGTCGTGCACGAGGCGCAGCGCGATCATCGCCTCGGCGAGCTCGACGTCGGCCTCGTGCTCGAGCTGGGCCCCGGAGCCCGGAGCGATGGTGCGGCCGAGCAGCTGGCTGAGCCACGCGGCCGTGGCGGTGTCTTGCGGTGGCAGGGTGCCGAGCTCGGCCCGGAGCGGGCGCAGCGCGGCCTCGAGCTCCTCGATGGGGCGCACCTCGTCGAGCGCGTGCATCAGCCTGCGGTCGTCGAGGCTCGGGCTCGGCCCATGCCACAGGGCGTCGGCCTGCGTGGCGCGCTCGGCGTACAGCGTGGTGCGGCCCTCGTGGAGCAGCAGCGCGGCGTGGTGGATGGGCGCACCCACGAGGTAGAGGAAGTGGCTCGAGGCGCGGAAGGGATAGCGGTTCGCCGGGTAGTTGCGCGGAGGCGCGCTGCCGGAGAGCAGCAGCGCGGGGCGGCGGAGGCGTTGGGAGAGCGCGGTTCGGCGCGCGACGAAGCTGGCCTTCGGGGTCTCGGGAAAGCGCGGCACGCGGGCAGTCTAGCCCATCGCCGACACGTGTAGGATCGCGTGCACGATGTCGGTCGAGGTCGAGCCGCTCGCTCCCGTGCCGGCGCGCCACGTCGACGCGCTCGCGTTCGCGGCGCACTTCCAGCGACATCTGGCCGAGTCGGGCCAGGGCGACGTGCCGCACTTCTCACCGATGGCGAGCGCAGCGCGGAGCGACATCGTGCGCGACGCCGAGTACGGCTGGAGCCTGCCGCTGGGCGCACCGGGCTGGAGCCGAGCCTGGCTTCTGTGGGACGGGCCGGATCGTGCGAGCGCCCGCGTGGTCGGGCACCTCTTGCTGCGCGGCCCACAGGTGGAGAGCGCGATGCACAGGGCCTCGCTGTCGATCGGCATCGAGCGGCCCTACGCGCGTCGAGGGCTCGGTACGCGGCTCATCGAGCTCGCGCAGCGCTACGCGCGCGACGAGGCCGGGCTGTCGCAGCTCGAGCTGCAGGTCTTCTCGACGAACCTGCCCGCGCGCAGGCTCTACGAGCGCCTGGGCTTCAGGCTCGTCGGAACGATCCCCGACGCCTACCGCTTCGACGGCGGCGCGCTCCGCATCGACGACCACTGGATGGTGCTGCCGCTCGGGCGGTGATCGTCAGGCGTCGAGGCCCTTCACGAAGGGCAGCAGCGCGCCCGCGATGGCAGAAGCCTCGCGCTCGAGCTGTGGCGGGTTGAACCACGCGAAGGGATCGAAGAGCCGCGAGGGCCGAAGCCCGCGCCCGCCGCGCGAGCACTCGACGAGCAAGGAGAGCGCGCCGTGGCGATCGTGCAGCCAGTCGAGCTCGAGCCCACCTGCCGTGATGCCCCACGCCCAGCGCGCGCAGGAGGCCGCCCGATAAGGCCGCTTCGGATCGATGGCGCGCGCGATGCGCGTCGCCCAGGCGTGGTGCTCGGCGCGATCGTGCACGCCGAGCACCGACGAAGCCCTGGGGTAGAGCACCGCGCCGCCGAAGGAGTGGAGCGAGACGGCGCGGTCGACGCGCACGTTCGACAGGTGGTGCCCGAGCGCCTCGACCTCCGGCTCGCTCGCGGGCCTCGAGCCTGGCGAGAACACCGACGGCAAGAGGCGCTGCACGAAGCCGAGCTCGCCCCAGCGCGCGTCGAAGTTCCGGTTCAGGTCGACGTCGCGCGCGTTGTGGCGCACGAAACGCCGGCGGTGGGCGCGCAGGTTGGCCTCGACGGCGAGGTAACCGTCCGGGTTGAGTACCGGCACGGCGATCACGGCGCGATCGCCGAGCTCGACGCCGACGAGCCGCTCGAGCAGCGCGAAGCTCGCTTCGACGCCGATCCACTCGCTGGGGTGCACACCCGCGAGCACGACGCTCGTGCGCAGCCGCGTGCCCGCCGGCTCGGGCCCGAAGCGCAGCGCGAAGATGGGCTCCGAGCGCACGCTGCGCCCGATCACGGAGAGCGCCGCGCCTCGCTCGGCGAGGTGCGCGATGGCGCCGAGCAGCTCGCGGTAAGCGCGGTAGCTCCCGAGCCCACGCGCGCGCAGCGAGGGCCCGAGCGGCGCGCCGCGGTGGCGGGCGAGGCTGCGCTCGAGCAGGGTGGCGGCGTCGTCCTGGCTCGCGCGCGACACGCGGGCGGGCTCGCTCAAGACCCTCATGGCGGCGCACTCTAGCAGATGGGCGCGCACGAGAGCGCGCGCGGCTTGCGCGACGCTGCCATGCGCGGGACAAGGAACGAAGTGCAGCGCTACGACGAGAACGGCTGGTACCGAGGGCTCGGAGAGCCGCTCGCGCCCGAGCTCGCCTACACGATCTACTCGCCCGAGCCCTCCGGCAGGCTCGACCTCGGCGATCTCGACCGCGAGCTCGCTCGCATCGCCAAGGCATCGGCGAGGCTCGTCGTACCGAAGCGCTACCCGCAGGGCATGACCCCGACGCTCGACGCAGCGGAGCTCGAGCTGAGCGGAGGCGGCCTCGAGCCCACGATCCTCGCCTGGTGGAGCTTCCCGATCGGGCGCGCGCCCGGCTTGCTCGGCGCGGCGCACAGAGCCGCCGAGCTCATGGGGGGCGGAGGCATGGACGCGCTGCTGCCGCGCACCAAGCGCGTGCAGCAGGTCGCGGTCGCGCCGCTCGGAGGCGACGACCCTCGCGCGCCGCTGCTGCTCGCGGCGGCGATCTCGCAGCGCTGCCTCGGTCCGGTGCTGCCTCCCGGGCAGGAACGCCTGCTCGGCCCCTCGAGCCTGCGCTCTCTGGTCGCGCGCGCACTCGGACCCGAGTAGAGCGGAGGCTCGCTCCGTGAGCCCTCGCCTCGCACTCGTCTTCGTCCTCTTCTTCGTCTCGGGCGCGACCGGGCTGCTCTACGAGGTCGCGTTCTCGAAGAAGCTCGCCACGATCTTCGGCGCGACGGCCTGGGCGGTGAGCACCGTGCTCGCCGCTTTCATGGCGGGCCTCGCGCTGGGCGCGCACCTCGGCGGGCGCTTCGCGAGCCGCGTATCGCGACCGCTCTCGGCCTACGGCCTCGCCGAGATCGCCGTGGGCCTCGTCTGCGCGACGACGCCGCTGGCCTTCGACGCGATCGAGCAGGGCTACGTCGCGCTCGCCCGCGATCGGCAGGGTTCGCTCGCCGCGCTCACCGCGCTGCGCGCGAGCCTCACCTTCGTCACGATCCTCGTGCCGACCGCGTGCATGGGCGCCACGCTGCCCTTGCTCTCGCGCCTCGTCACCGGCGACGCGGAGGGCCCGCGACTCTTGCCGCGGCTCTATGCGGCGAACACCGTCGGCGGCGCGCTCGGCTCGCTCGCCGGCGCCTACGCGGTGCTGCCGGCCTTCGGCGTGCGCGGCACGCTGCACGCGGCGGCGCTCGCCAACGTGACGCTCGGCGCCGTCGCGCTCTGGCAAGGCGGGCGCTGGGCCGCGAGCGCGCCGGCCCGGTCCTCGCGCGACGAGAGCTCGAACGACGCGTCGCTCGCGCCGAGCATGCTGTTCTTCGCGGCGGGCTCGGGGCTCGCCGTCTTCGCAGCCGAGGTGGTCGAGACGCACCTGCTCACGCTGCTCATCGGCAACAGCGCCTACGCCTTCGGGCTCATGCTCGCGGTCTTCCTCGTGTGCCTCGGCATCGGCGCCGCGCGCGCGCCGGCCTTCGCCGCGCGGCACGGCCAGGCCGCGCTCGGCCTCGGCCTCGGTCTCGCCGCGCTCAGCCTCGCGCTCAGCCTGCCGCTCTGGGATCAGCTGCCCCGCTTCTTCGCCGCGGCGGGCAAGCTCGTGCACTCCTGGGGAGGCCGCGAGCTGTGCCGCGCGGCCGCCGCGCTCGGCATCCTCGCGGTGCCGACGCTCTTCATGGGCACGACCTTCCCGCTCCTGCTCGCGCACGTGGCCGAACGCAGCGGCGCCGCGCGTGCGGTCGCGAAGCTCACCGTGGCCAACACGCTGGGCACCATCGCGGGCTCCCTGCTCACGGGCTACGTGGTGCTGCCCAGGCTCGGCTCGCAGGGCAGCCTCGTCGCCGTGACGATGCTCTTCGCGATGATGTCGCTCTTCGCCCTGCTCGGGGCGCGTCGCGAGGGCGCGCTCCGGGCGCGCTCCGGCCGGGCGGCGCTCGCCTTCGCCGCGCTCGGCATGCTCGCCGCGCTGCTCTCACCGCACTGGGACCTCGCGCGCATGACCAACGGAGCCCACGTGTACTTCGCGCATGGGCCGCCCCCCGACGCGATCGAGCTCGTGCGCGAGGACGTGCACGGCGGCGTCACGACCGTCGCTCGTCGCGGCGCGCTGCGCACGCTCTACACGAACGGGAAGTTCCAGGGCGACGACGGCCCCGAGATGCAGGCGCAGCGAGCCTTCGCGCACTACCCCGCGCTCTTCCTCGAGCGCGAGCAGCGCGCGCTGGTCATCGGGCTCGGCACGGGCGTGACGCTCGGTGCCGTCGCCGCCTACCCCTTCGAGCGCATCGACGTCGCGGAGATCTCGCCCTCGATCGTGGAGGCGGCTCGCCTCTACTACGCGGGGCCGAGCCTCGGCGCGCTCGACGATCCACGCACGCGCCTCTTGCTCGACGACGGACGCAGCGTGCTGCTCGTGGGCGACGAGCCCTACGATCTGGTGACGATCGAGCTCACGAGCGTGTGGTTCGCCGGCGCCTCTGCGCTCTACTCCGAAGAGTTCTATCGCCTCGTGAAGCGCAGGCTCGCGCCGGGCGGCGTGCTGCAGCAGTGGGTGCAGCTCCACCACCTGAGGCCCCGCGAGCTCGGCGTGGTCGTGCGCACCCTCAGGCGCGCCTTCGAGCACGTGGCGCTCTTCGAGGGCGGCGCCCAGGGCATCCTGGTCGCGAGCGCGACGCCGCTCGTCGCCTCGCGCGCGCGGCTCGAGCGCCTCGACGCCCTGCCCGCGGTGCAAGAGACGACCGAGCGCCCGCTCGTGGAGCACCTCGGCGCGCTCATCGCCTCCGACGCCGAGCTCGATCGCCTCGTCGAGGATCTCGCGCGCGAGCACGGCGGCCCGATCGTCTCCACCGACGACAACCTCTTCCTCGAGTACGCGACGCCGAAGGGCAACGTGCTCGACTACGCCGCCTCGCTCGAGGCGACGCGCAGCTTGCTCGAGCGCTACCGCACCCCGGACCCGGCGGCGCGACACCTCGGACCCTGAGCGCGCATCGCCTGGCGCGGCGCGCCCGGGCTACTTCTTCGGCGGCGGAGGGGGCGCCTTGCCGTCCTTCGGCGGAGGCGCCTCGCCGCCCGGGGGCGGCGCGACGTAGGTGTTCTCCGGGTCCTTCTTCGTGTCGCTCGGCTTGGCCTGCTTGATCTCGTCGCCGGTGGGCACGAACTTCTCCGGCTTCGCGAGCTCGACCTTGGGCGGGTTGCGCAGCCGCTCGCGCTCCTCGGCGCTGAGCACGGTGAGCACCATGCCGCCGTCGAGGGCCGTCGCGGAGCCGAAGGGCCTGCCGCTCACCTCCATCACGTGGAACTCGGTGCGGCGGTTCTCGGCGCGACCTTCTGCGAGCTCGTTCGGCGCGATCGGCTTCTTCTCGCCGAAGCCCACCGCCACGAGGCGCAGGTGATCGATGCCTCGATCGACGAGCCAGTCGGCCACGGCGAGCGAGCGGCGCGCGCTGAGGCCCTGGTTGTACTCGTCGCCCGCGCGCGAGTCGGTGTGGCCCTCGATGCGCACGCGCGTGACCTCGGGATGTGCGAGGAGGAAGGCGTGCAGCTGCTCGAGCACCTTCGTGCTCTCGGGGCGGATCGTGTGGCGCGCGGTGTCGAAGACGATCTTGCCCTCGATGTAGATCCGCGAGTCGCCCGCGTTGGGGTTCCACACGGCGTTCGGGTCGAACCAGGCCGGCACGGCGCGCCGGATCTCGGGCGTGGGCACCGGGTTCGGAGGCAGCCGGTTGTCGGTGCAGCCGAGCGTGACCGTCATGGCGGCCAGGCCGGCCAGCAGCTGGGGGGCGCGCTGCCCCTTGCGGTTCGATTCCATCGCGGTCGCGATCGTGGCCCATCCACGCCCGGGCGAGCAAGTTCTGCCGCGTCGGCCGCCGAGATCGGGCTGAGCGCGCGCGCAGCGCCCACCGGCGCGCGAGGCCACGGTCACCGGCGCTTGCGGCAGAGGCCTGGCTCTTGCGAGCATGCGCCGATGCTCATGCTCTTCGAAGTGCACCTCGCGCCTGGCCACCACGCAGGCGAGCTCCTCTCCGAGGAGATCGTCAGCTCCACCCAGGCCCAGATCATGACGCCCGCCGAGGCGAAGGCCGTGGGCTTCGCCGGCCTGCCCGCGATGGGCGACGACGTGCGCCTCATCGCCGTCAACGGCCGCGACGCGAACTGGATCCACCGCAGCCTGGAGGGCAGCCACGCCGTCGCGGGCTTCAAGGTCCACGAGGTCGGCTGACGCTCCCCGGGGCTCCGGCGAGCGCGGGCTCGGTCTCCGAGGTGGGCGCCGAGCTCGCCCGGGTCGCTCTCGGCGCTCCCGCGCGGGTGCGCGGCGCGCGCCCCGTGGTAGGAACCGAGCATGTCGGCCGCGAAGCTTCGCAGCACCGAGGAGCTCACCGAAGCTTTGCTGAGCCACGTGGGCGCGCTCGGCAGCGCGCTCGTCTGCTACTCGGGCGGTGTCGACAGCGCGCTCGTGCTCGCCGCCGCGCACCGCGCGCCTCGGCCTCGCGCCATCGGGCTCACCGCCGTGAGCCCGAGCCTCGCCGACAGCGAGCTCGACGACGCGCGTAGGGTCGCCGCTGCGCTCGGCGCCGATCACCGCGTGGTGCAGTCCGACGAGCTCTCCGACCCCGGCTATCAGCAGAACGGCCCGGACCGCTGCTTCTACTGCAAGAGCGAGCTCTACCGGATCGCCGAAGCGAAGGCGCGCGACTGGGGGCTCGCCGCGATCCTCAACGGCACGAACCTCGACGATCTCGGCGACCACCGCCCTGGCCTCGACGCCGCGCGCCGCGCGGGCGTGCTGAGCCCCTTCGTCGAGCTCGGCATGAACAAAGCCGACGTGCGCCGGGTCGCCGAGGCGCTGGGCGTCTCGGTGTGGGACAAACCCGCCGCGGCCTGCCTGTCGAGCCGCATCCCCTACGGCACCGGCGTCACGCCACTGAGGCTCGAGCGCATCGCGGCGCTCGAGGCCTCGCTGCGCGAGCTCGGCTTCCGTCGCGTGCGCGTGCGCTACCACCTGCTCGATCCGAGCGAGGCGCAGACGCGCGTTTCGAGCGCCTCAGAGAAGGCGATGGCGCGCATCGAGCTCGACGCGAGTGAGCTCGAGCGCGCGGCCCGGCCCGAGCTGCGCGAGGCGATCGTGGAGGCCGGCAAGCAACACGGCTTCGTCTTCGTCACGCTCGACCTCGGCGGCTACCGGATGGGTAGCCACAACGAGCTGCTCGCGCCCGAAGACCGCCGTGGGCCCACGCTGCGGATCCTCGGCTGAGCGCGGGCATCGATGCTCGAGGCTGGCTTCGATGCTGAGCGCGCGAGCCCCGACGCGCAGGTGGTCTGCGTCGGCGAGACGCTGCTGCACCTCGTCGCCGAGGGGCCGCTCGCCGAGGCCGGGAGCTACGCCGTCGAGGCGGGAGGCGCCGCCGTCGAGGTCGCGCTCTCACTCGCGCGACGCGGCCTCGCGGTGCGTGTCTCGGCACCGGTCGGTGACGACGGACACGCCGGCCGGCTCGCGAGCGCGCTCGAGGCCCGTGGCGTCGACGCGCGTGGGCTCGTGCGTGTGCCGGGCAAGAAGACCAGCCTCTTGTTCGTCGCGCGCGGTGCCGAGCGGGGCGTGCTGCCCTACCGCGACCTCGAGCTCGAGAGCGAGGTCGACGCGCGCGCCGTCGAAGGAGCGCGGCACCTGCACCTCGCGAGCGTGCTGCCCTCGCTGGAGCATCTGCGCGCGCTCGCGGCGCTCGCGCGCTCCGCGAGGGCGCGCGGCGTGCGGGTGAGCCTGGATCTGAACGCGCGCCCGCAGCTCTTCCGCGCCGGCGCGAGCCTGGGCTTCCACGCGGCGCTCGCCGAGCTCGTCGCGGAGCTCGACTGGCTCAAGGCGAGCGAGGACGATCTGCGTCTGCTCGGCGTCGACGCCGCCGCGCTCGGCGGCTGGCTCCCGCCGCGCGCTTGGCTCTTCCTCACGCTCGCCGAGCGTGGCCTCGAGGTCTTCGGTCCGCGCGGCTCGCTCGAGCGCGACGCGCCACGCGAGGTCGAGGGTGGCATGGGCGCAGGCGACGCCTTCGCCGCGGAGCTCGTGCACAGCTTCGAGCCGGAGGCCGACGAGGCGGCCCTCGAGGCGCTGCTCGAGCGGGCGCAGCGCGCCGCGATCGAGAGGCTCGAGCGAGGCTCGCCGGGTTGAGCGCGGCTCGCAGGGTCGAGCGGCGCGCGGCTCGAGCGGCGCGCGCCAGCGCGAACGAGCGGCTCAGGCGCCGGTGGCGACCAGATGCTGCGGCAGACGCTCGCGCAGCGTCTCGAGGATGATCACGGCGGTCTCCTCGACCGCGCGCCCCGTCACGTCGACGACCGGCCAACCCCGCTCACGGAAGAGCGACTCGGCGTACTCGAGCTCCTCGCGCACGTGCTCGCGCATGCCGTAGTTCGTCTCGGCGGGCATGCCGAGCTGACGCAGCCGCGCCTGGCGGATCTCGCAGAGCTGATCGATGCCGATCGTGAGGCCGACGATGCGATCGCTCGAGATGTTCTGCAGCTCGTAGGGCAGCGCGGCGCCGAGCACGAGCGGCAGGTTCGCGACGCGCAGCCCACGCTGCGCCAGCAGCAGCGAGAGCGGCGTCTTGCTCGTGCGCGACACGCCGACGAGCACCAGATCGGCCTTCTTGTAGTTGCGCGGCTCCTTGCCGTCGTCGCTCTTCACGGCGAACTCGACCGACTCGATGCGCCGGAAGTACTCGTCGGAGAGCGGCAGGAGCGCGGTGGGCGTGTTGAGCGGCTCCCGATCGAGGAAGGTCGCGAGCTTGCCGATGAGCGAGCCGATGACGTCGAGCGCCTCGATGTGCAGCTCGGCCGTCATCTGGTGGATGAACTCGCGTAGCTCGGGGGCGACGACGGTGAAGACGACGAGCGCCTTCTCGCGCGCGGCGCGCTCCAGGATCGGCCTCGCGACCTCCTTGGTGCGCACGCGCGTGTGCAGGCGGATCGCCGCTTTGTTCTGGGGGAACTGCAGGAGCGCAGCACGCACGACCTTCTCGGCGGTCTCGCCGGTGGAGTCGCTCAAGACGTCGATGTGGCGGGTATCGTCCAAGGTTCGCGCGCTCTTCGTGTGGGAGGGGTTTCGCTCTCTGCATGCAGCGAGCCGAGAAGCGGGCTTAGCCTAGCCCACTTCGTGACTCCACGCTGAGGCGAGCTGGCACTGCTCCGCATGACGCGGCGCATCGAGAGAGGCTACCGTCGCAGCTCAGCCGAAGAGGTTCTTGAGCTTGTCCATGAAGCTCGGCGCCTCTTCGCGCAGCGGCTCGATCTTGTTGCCGAGCGTGAGCGAGAGCTCCTCGAGCAGGCGCTTCTGCTCCGCGTCGACGTGGCGAGGCACGTCGATGGTGATCTCGACGAGCTGGTCGCCGCGCGCGCCGGACATGCGCCTCACGATGCCCTTGCCGCGGATGCGCAGCACGGTGCCGGGCTGCGTACCCGGCGGCACCCTGAGCTTGCCGCGGCCGTCGATCGTGGGGACCTCGACGTCGGCCCCGAGCACGGCCTGCGGGAAGGTGACCGGGATCGTGCAGACGACGTCGTCGCCGACGCGGCGGAAGAGCTCGTGAGGCAGGACCCGGATGACGAGCTCGAGATCGCCCGGCGGGCGCTCGGCGCGTACGTGGTTGCCGCCCCGCTCCACGAGCTTGGTCGCGCCGTTCTCGACGCCGGGAGGGATCGTGATCTCGATCGTGCGCGGCTTCTGCACGACCGTCGCGCCGTGGCAGCTCGCGCAGGGGTCCTTCACCGTCTTGCCGGCGCCCTTGCACTGCGGGCAGGGTCGCTCCATCGCGATGGGCAGCATGCCCTGCTGGATGCGCACGCGGCCGCGGCCTCTGCACATGCCGCAGGTCTCCGGCGTGGTGCCGGGCGCGGCGCCCGAGCCGTGGCAGTCGTCGCAGGGCTCGGCGCGCTCGTACTCGAGCTGCTTGGTGCAGCCGAAGGCCGCCTCCTCGAAGCTGATCTTGATCTCCTTCTGCAGCGGCGCCGCCTGGCCGACGCGCACGCCGAGCGCACCGAGCAGATCACCGAAGAGACCGTCGAGGTTGATCTCCGAGAAGTCGAAGCCCTGGCCGAAGGGCCCACCGGGCCCCGCCCCGCCGGGGCCGTCGCCCACGCCGAAGCGGTCGAACATCTCGCGCTTCTTCGGGTCGCTGAGGATCTGGTAGGCGGCGTTGAGCTCCTTGAAGCGCTGCGCGGCCTCCGGGTCGTCGGGGTTGCGATCGGGGTGGTGCTTCGCCGCGAGCTTCCGGAACGCGGCGCGGATCTCGTCGCCCGAGGCGGAGCGATCGACACCGAGCAGCTCGTACGGATCCTTCATCGTGGCTCTCGCGTAGCACTCCGCGCCGTCGCCGTCAGCGAGGCCGTCCGGCGGCCGGCAGGCGCCCGGAGCCAGGCGCCGCGCGACCGAGCGCGACCGGGTCGCCAGGCGGCTCCTTCGCGAGGCGGATGACCAGCTCGGCCATCTTCTCGACCACCCAGGGGAAGTGCGAGGGCCCGAGCGAGCTCAGGTCGAAGTCGGGCGCGGAGTTCATGAAGTCGATGGCGTAGGGCACGCCGTCGCGCACGGCGAACTCCACGGTGTTCATGTCGTAGCCGAGGATCTCGCAGAGCGTGCGCGCGTCGCTCACGATGCGCGCCTCGAGCTCGGGCGAGAGCGGGGGCATCGACTCGCCGGCCTTCACGTAGCGGTCGAAGTGACCGAGGCGCGGATCCCAGAGCGCGGGCCGGACCTCCGTGCGCCCCACGACGATGCAGCGCACGTACTGGGCCCAGGAGATCTCCTCCTGGGCGATGAGCGTGAGCCGGCCGCTCCGATCGTAGACGCGGAAGAGATCCTCGAGGGAGGTCACGCGGCTCACGTCGCGGAAGCCTCCGCCCCAGTGGGGCTTCACGTAGAGCGGCAGACCGAGGTCGGCGATCATGCCCTCCCAGTCGAGCGGGTACGCGAGGTTCGACAGCGAGGCGCTCGAGGTGTCCTCGCCGTAGGACTTGGACGGCAAGACCCAGGTCTTCGGCACGGCGACTCCGGCGCGCGCCGCGAGCGCCACGTCGACGGCTTTGTCGTCGGCGATGCGCCAGAAGGGGTCGTTCACGACGCGTGTGCCCGCGAGCGCCGCGAGCTTGAGCACGGGCTGGTAGCAGGTGATCTCGTGCGAGATGCGGTCGACCAAGACGTCGTAGCCGACGGGCGCGCCGACGCGCGTGAGGTCGATGCGTGCGTACTCGGCGACGACCCCCGCGTCGCGGCGAGCCACCTCGGCGATGAGCGCGTCCGGGAAACTGCGCTCACGCCCGACGACGATTCCGACCTTCGCCACTGCCATCGCTCCCTGGCTCCTTCTGCCGCCGCGCGGCCCTGCCGGGGGTCCTCCCCGGCCGCCTCGGGCGCCGAGCCGAGGTCGTTACACCAAAGCTCGCCCGGCTCCGAGGCCGAGTGCTAGCTTCCCGGCGTGACGGACGACCGACGCAGAGGGGACCGCTCGGCCATCGAGCTCGACGTCGAGTACAAACGCATCAACACCTTCTTCTCGGACTACACGCGGAACATCTCCAAGGGCGGCACCTTCATCCGCACCGCGCGCCCGCTCGAGCTGGGCACCGAGTTCGTGTTCGCGCTGCGCGTGCCCCACCTGGCCGAGCCGCTCCGCCTGCGCGGCCTCGTGAAGTGGACGGTCACGGAAGAAGCCGCGACCGAGGAGCAGCCGGCCGGCATGGGGATCGAGTTCGTGTACGTCGACGACGCCGAGCGCCGCGCCACCGAGCAGGTCGTGGAAGCGCTCATGGCGCGCGAGCTCGGCGAGGCGCTGAGCTCGAAGCTGCTCGGCCGCCGCTGAAGACGCGCGGCCTCGGGCCGGCGCGCCGCGGGGGTGCCCTTCCCGCCGGCGCGGGCTCGGCCGCGCGTGTATGCTGCGCGCCGATGATCCACGGGCTCCCTCGCCTCGTCGCGCGCCTCGCGCTCACGACGGCGGCGCTCTGCACGACGGCCCTCTGCACGACGGCCTGCGCGACCAGCGCGCGAGGTCCGGCCGAGGTCGCGCAGGGCCCGGCGGCGCTCGAGCCGCTGCGGGTCGACGACGCCGACTTCGCGCGGAGCCTCCACCAGGTGCTCGCCGAGGGAACGCGCAGCGAGGCCCGGCGCAAGCTCGCGCTCGGCGTCGCGAAGCGGCAGCTCGTACACGCAGGTGAGCGCTTCAGGCGCGGAGCCGATCAGCGCGCGATGTCGAGCCTGCTCGGCGGCTTCTACCTGCTCCGCGCAGGGGAGCTGAGCCCGCGCCTCTTCGACGCCGAGACGGGCCCCGCGCTCGACGCGGCGATCGAGCGGCTCAGCGCGCGCGGCGACGACGGGCGCGCCCGCGTGCTCCTGGTCGCGCGGGCCGAGAGCCTCGGCCCGGAGCAGAAGGCCACGCGCATGCAGCACGTCGCCGAGCTCGATCGGTGGACGGAGGAGGTGCGCGGCACCAAACCGATCGAGCGCGCCGGAGAGCACCAACGCTCCAGCCTGTCGCGCAGCCTGCTCGACGACACCGCCATCGCGCAGACGCTCGAGCACACGAGCAGGTGGATCGATCTCGCCATCGAGCACAACGTGGCCTTCCGCCAGACGGGCAAGCGCCCGAGCCCCGAGGAGCAGCTCGAGAGCGTGCGCGCGCTGGAGACCGGCGCGCTCAGCGTCGTGGCCCTGATGCTGCGCTGGGGCGACCTCGACGGCGCCGTGCGCAGCGTCGACCAGAGCTCGGCGCGGCGCACGATCGACCCGGATTTCTACGCCGTGCTGCGCCGAGCCATCGCCGCCGACGACGGCGACGCGCTGCGCGCCCTGTACGTGGCGATGCGTGATCAGTCCGGCGGGCGCATCGGCGGAGATCTCGGCATGGATCCGCTCCTCCACGAGGCCGCTGCCTTCGGCTTGCTCGTCGAGGCCTACCGCCGTGATACGACCCACCTCGAGACGACCGTCGAGCTCTCGCGCGCGCTCGTTCGGCTCGGGCTGTGCGAAGCGGTGCCGCTCGTGCTCGAGGGCGCGCTAGGCGCCGCGCGCGGCCCGGAAGAGCTCGGGCTGGTCTTGGAGACCATGGCGCGCGCGGTCGACGCCGACACCGCCGTCGGCGACGGCGCCGCTGCGGCGCGCACGATCGCGGCCTCGGCGGGCCTGCTGGCGCGCGCTCAGGAGCTCTCGCGCGCCGCGCCCGGCGGCCCGAGCGTGGCGGATCTGCGCTACCGCATGGGCAGCGCCGCGGTGCGCTCCGGCAAGCTCGAGGTCGCGCGCCCGCTGCTCGAGCAGGCGCTCGCGGAGCAGCCGAGCGCGGGTGGACGCATGGTGCTCGCGATGATCGAGCGTCAGGCAGGTCGCAGCGAGCGAGCGCTCGAGCTGCTCGCGGCGACGGCGCGCGACCCCCGCGCCGACGCGCTCGAGCGCGCCGAAGCGCAGCTCGTCGCCTACGAGCTCCGGCGCGACCGCGAGGAGCCGAGCTCGGCCGACGAG
>CALKVW010000113.1 GCA_938004785.1 uncultured Polyangiaceae bacterium | reverse complement strand
AGCATCGCCTCGATCGCGGGGCGCGGGCCCACCTCGACGACGCGGCCGTCTTCGATGAGCAGCGCTGCGTCGTCGAGCGCGGCGAGCGCGTCCGACTCGCTCGCCAGGGCCTCGTCGCAGCGGAGCAGCCTCGCCGCGCGCACGAGCAGCCGGGCGCTCATCGCGAGGCGCCTCCGACCCCGCGTGCGCGTTCGGCCCGCTCGAGCTCCGCGCGCACCGTCGCGAGCTCCGGTGCTCCCTCGAGCGCCTCGCTCGCGCGCCTCGCGGCGAGCGCGCGCAGGGCGTCGACGCGCGAGGCGGCCTCGTCGAGCCTCGCGGCGAAGCCCGGGTCGGCGTCGTAGCGCACGGCGAGCGCGCGGCGCGTGGCGAAGGCCGCGTCGACGTCGCGGCACACGAGCAGCGCGTCGCAGCCTGCTTCGATGGCGAGCACACCCGACTCTGCGGGGGCGTAACGGTCGGCGACCGCGCGCATCTCGAGATCGTCGCTGAAGAGCACGCCTCGGTAGCCGAGCTCCTCGCGGAGCAGCCCGCTCACGATGCGCGGCGAGAGCGTGGCCGGTCGCTCGGCGTCGAGCGCCGTGACGACGACGTGCGCGCTCATGAGCGACTCGAGCCCCTCGCGGGCTGCACGCTCGAAGGGCAAGAGCTCGACGGCGTCGAGGCGCGCGCGGTCGTGGCGAATCGTCGGCAGCTCGAGGTGGCTGTCCAGGTCGGTGTCGCCGTGCCCGGGGAAGTGCTTGCCGCAGCCGAGCACGCCGCCGTCGGCGAGCCCACGCGCGAAGGCCAGCGCGAGGCGCGCCGCCTCGCCGGGATCGCTCGAGAAGGCGCGGTCGCCGATGATGGGGTTCAGCGGGTTCGAGTCCACGTCGAGGATCGGCGCGAAGTCGAGGTTGATGCCGAGCCGCCTGAGCTCGGCGCCGACCGCCCAGCCCGCGCGGCGAACGAGCTCCGCGTCGCCGAGCGCACCCAGCCTGCGCATGGGCGGCAGCGGCTCGAAGGGCGAGGGCAGGCGCGTCACGCGACCGCCCTCTTCGTCGATCGCCACGAGCGGTGGCAGCGCGCCGCCCTCTCGTGCCGCCGCATGCACGCTCGCGACCAGTGCTGCCGTGCTCTCGCGATCAGGCAGGTTCCTGCGAAAGACGATGATCCCGGCGAGGCCGCCCTCCCGGAGCGCCTCGGCGAGCGAGGCTGGCAGCTCGGTGCCCTCGAAGCCCACGACCAGCGTTCGACCCGCCTTGCGCTCGGAAGCCGTGCTCACCCCGTGCCTATACAGCGCGGGCGCCCTCGCAGAACCGCAAATTGTCGCCACCTCTGGGCGCGGGCACGGGGAGCGCTCAGCGAGGCGGCGCGCTCGCCGGCGCTTCGCCGGCCACGCCTTCGCGCCACCTGCGCACGGCCTCGAGCCAGCGCGCCACCAGGGTCGCGCCGAGCGGCGTGAGGAAGGACTCCGGGTGGTACTGCACCGCGTCGATCGGCAGCTCGCGGTGCCGCAGCCCGAGCAGCTCGTCGCGCTCGTTCCAGGCGGAGGCCTCGAGCTCGAAGGGCAGTCCACCACGCTCGACGACGAGCGAGTTGTAGCGGGCCGCCTCGAAGCCCTGCGGCAGGCCCTCGTAGATGCCGCGCGCGTCGTGCATCACGCGGTCCGTCTTGCCGTGCACCGGCCGCTCGGCGCGCACCACGCGCACGCCGAGCGCGGCGGCGATGGCCTGATGGCCGAGGCAGACGCCGAGCAGCGGCCGCCTGAGGCCGCCGCTGACCGCGAGGCGCGCGAGTGGCAGGCTGAGGCCCGACTCGGCGGGCGAGCACGGCCCGGGGGAGATGACGAAGCCGTCGGGGCCCACGGAGACGAGCTGCTCGAGCGACATGGCGTCGTGCAGCACGACTCTGCAGCGCGCGCCCAGCCGCTCGAGCAGCTCCACGAGGTTGAAGGTGAAGGAGTCGTAGTTGTCGACGACGACGATCCGGAGAGGCTCCACGCGGTGGGTGCGAGTTTGGCCCACATGCCGTCCAGTGACTAGCGTCATCGTCATGAACACCGAGCGTCGCGCAGCCCGTCGGGCCCCCGCCCACCTGTTCTGCAACCAGTACATCGACGGCACGCCCTTCCTCGGCGAAGCCCTCGAGCTCAGCATGAGCGGCGCGCTCGTGCGGCGGGTGATGGGTCCCGAGGTGGAACGCGCCTGCTACGCGCTCGAACTCGGCCTCGCTGGCGACCCGGAGCGGCGTGTGATGCTCGTCGCCTCTCCGGTGTGGCGCGTCGGCGCCTACGAGGCGGTGAAGTTCGTGGCGCAATCGCTCGGTGATCGCCTCAAGCTCGCGAGCTTGATCGGCGCGCTCGGCCCCGTCGCCGCCTGAGTGGAGTGGCGCGTGCGGCGCCCCGGCGCGCGCCTCAGCCCGCGATGCCCTGCTCGCGCAGGAACCGACCGATCCGCAGCGCGACCAGCTCGGGGAACTCCACCGCCGTGTAGTGCGTGCCCCCGCGCACGACGAGGATCTCGGCGCGAGGGATCTTGCGCACCATCTGCTGCGAGAGCCCGCGCGGCGTCATGCGGTCGTGGTCCCCGGCGACCACCAAGACGGGGACCTCGATGCGAGGCAGGATGCGCGAGGCGTCGTGATCGCCGAGCGCCCTCAGGGTGCGGAGGAAGACCTCGACGTCGAGCCCCGCGAAGGCGACCGCGATCTCGGTGAACTCGCCCTCGTCGACCGTGTCGGCCATCATGCCGAAGCGCTTCATCACCGAGACGAACTCGGGCTGGGCTGCGAGCGCGCGCATGACCTTGCCCACGGGCTGGTGGAGCCGCTCGGCCACCTGCAGCACGGGGGGCACGAAGCGACGTGCGAAGGGCAGGGGCACCGCCGTGTCGAGCGGGCGGCCGAAGGTGCCGTTGAGCAGCACCAGCGCCTCTGCGAAGCCCGGCAGGCGTCGGTAGGCCTCGAGGGCGACCTGCACGCCCATGCTCCAGCCGAAGAGCGTGGCGCGTCCGATGCCTTCGGCCCGGAGCACGGCCTCGAGATCGTCGACCTGCCTCGGCACCGAGTAGGCCAGATCGCTGCTGTCGGAGGGGCGGGAGGAAGCGTAGAGCCCGCGGTAGTCCCAGGTCACGAAGCGGACCTCGTCGCTGAGCTGCTCGACGAGGCCGCGCCACGCGAGCCGCGGCCCGCCGAGCCCGTTCGCGAGCACGACGACCGGTGCGCCGGGGTAGGGCTCCGGGCCCACGAAGTACGCGATGTTCGTGCCGTCGGCGGAGCGGGTCTCGCGTGCCTCGACGAGCTGACCGCGCCGCACGGGAGGCGGAGGGGCCGAGGCTGGGCGTGGGAGTGACCGCGACATGCTGGATTCTCCTATCGTTGCGGCGAGCGGGCGACCAAACAATCCGTCCGAGCTGGGGTCCCAGGGTGGAATGCTGCAGCGTCCCTGTCGTCGTCGCGTTGACACACGCGAATCGACGCCGCTAACGTGGCGCCCCGCACGACCCGCCGAGTTTGGCGTGCGCCGGGCAATCCCGCCGAGGAGCCGATGGCCGAAGAGAAGAAGAAGCCGAAGATCGACCTGAAGGCGCGACTGGGCAAGGCGTCCGCGGGCGCGCCCGCTCCGTCCCTCCCCGGATCGATGCCTCCTGACAGCGGTGGAGCGCCGCCGAGCGGGCGTCCCTCCGTGCCGGGCTCCGGGCCAGGCATCGCGCCGCCTGCGGGCATCGCGCCGCCCACCGGCATCGCGCCGCCCCCCGGCATCGCGCCGCCTGGTGGCATGTCGTCGTTCTCTCCCTTCGCGCCCAAGCCGCCTCCGCCGCAGCCCAAAGCCGCGCCCGTCAGCGCCGAGGCGCAGACGATCAAGGTCGAAGTCGGCGAGGAGATCCACGAGGAGCGCCGCCGCGCGGGCAAACGCGCGATGGTGTACGCGGTCATCGCTGCCGTGGTCGGCATCGGCCTCGGCTTCCTCACCGGCGGCATGCGCGAGCGCAGCGTGCGCTCCTCGCTGGCCGTGAAGGGCGCGGTCGATCTCGAGAACGACGTCAAGACGGCCACCGAGAAGATGAACGAGCTCGGGGCGATCCTCGACGCTGCCGCGGAACAGCTCGGCCAGAAGAAGTACCCCGCGGACCTCGTGGAGAAACTCGGCGGGATCAACATCCCCTTCGACGCCGGCAACCTCGAGGGCAAGAACGTCGGCTCCTTGCCCGGCAAGACCCTGCGCCAACTCTTCACGTTCACGCGCGGCTGCCAGGATCTCAACGACAAGAAGGACTCCCTGAAGAACCTCGTCGGCACCTTCCAGAAGCCGGTCGAGTCGGCCTGGGCCGAGGAGAAGAAGCCGCTCTTCAAGCTCGCCGTCATGTTCAAGGGCGGCAGCGACAAGACCCAGGCGGAGATGGTCAAGCTGAAGGACCCCTTCGCGGTCGCGGACGCCTGGCCCAAGGAGCTCAAGATCCTCGTGCCCGAGATGCGCGAGGGCAAGCGCGTCGAGGGCGAGAAGGCCGCCGCGCGTTGGGAGAAGGGCGAGCTCACGGGGACCAACCCGATCGTGATCCCCATCGATCCTTCGAGCGTCTCCGGCTTCACCGACGAGCGCGTCGTGCTCCAGCTCCGCAAGGCGATGGTCGACCTGAAGGTCGTGCTCGCTGGCGACCGGAGCGATCCGACGCGCGAGACGACCGGCCTCGTGAAGGAAGGCGAGAACCTCGCCAACGCGCTTCACGACATCGGGCTCAAGGCTCCCTGAGCTCGGCCGTCTGAGCTCGGTTGCCCGAGCTCGCTTGCCTGAGCTCGGCTGCTCGAGCCCAGGCTCGACGACGCCGGGCTGGACCGGTGGAGCGCGAAACGACCAGGGCTCGCACCACGAGGTGCGGGCCCTTCGTCCGTCCCTGCGCTGGGCTCGACCGTGGCGTTCCGAGCGGAGCTCAGGCCGTCGGGGGCTCGGCGGTGTCGGAGGCGCGCTGGGTCGGCGGGGCCTGCTCGACGCTCGGCGGCCGCGAGGAGGGCGCCCCGAGCAGCGCCGGTCGGTGGATCTCGAGCCGCTGCACACCGTGTGCGTCGACCTCGCGCACGATGAACTCGAGGCCCCAACGTTCGATGCTCGTGCCCACCTCCGGCACTGGACGGCCGGGCAGCAGACTCGAGAGCGCGGCGGCGCGCTCCTCGCGCGGGATGTCGGCTCCGAGGTACGCGCACACGTCGCCCACCGCGATGCTCGCGTCGGCGTCGAGACGGCCATCTCCGAGATCTCGGATCGGCGCCTCCTCGTTCGGCTCCGGCTCGTCACGGATGTCGCCGACGATCTCTTCGAGCAGATCCTCGAGCGTCACGATGCCGCTCGTGCCACCGAACTCGTCGACCACGACGGCAAGGTGTTGTCGGCGGACACGCAGCTCGCGCAGCAAGGGTGAGATCTTCTGCTGCTCGGCCACGAAGACGACGTCGTGCCGAAGGATCGCCGCGACGGTGGAGTCTTCGGCGGCGGGCCGGTCGACCCTCAGCACGTCCTTCGCCGAGACGATGCCGACCACGTTGTCGAGCTGACCGTCGTAGACGGGGTAGCGCGAGTGACCGCCGTTCACGACCAGCTCGCGGACCTCCGAGAGCGGTGCGTCGAGCGCGAAGGCCTCCACGCGGCCGCGTGGGATCATCACGTCGCGCGCGCGCAGGTCCTCGAACTCGAGCACGTTCCGGATCATCTCCGCCGGCGCCGAGCCGACGGCGCCGGAGCGCTCGACCTCGTCGACGAGGTGCTCGACCTCGGCCGCCATGACCTCCGGTGTCGGCGCCTCCGGCACACGCAGCCGATCCGCGAGCGCTTCGGTCGCCATGCCGAGCGGAGCGGCGAGCGGGTAGAGGAGCAGCTCGAAGGGGCGCAGCCACGTCGCGACCCTCGGCCCGGCAGCGTCGGGGTTGCGCCGCACGAGCGCCGTGCCGAGCTCGGTGAGCGGCGCCATGACGGCGAGCGTCGCGAACACCGCCAGCACGGTCGCCGCGGTGGGGGGCAGCACCGTGTCGGCCGCGTCATGCAGCAGGATCGCCGCGATGGCGGCGCAGGAGACGCGGCCGACCACGTAGGTGGACCGCAGCCGCCAGGGCGCGAGCCGGTAGCGCTCGAGCGCCGCGCGGTGCGCGAGCTCCTGTTGCTCGAGCAGCGCCGCCACCCGCGCCGTCGAGAGGCTGCTCAACGCCGCGTCGGCGGAAGCGAAGACCGCGCCACCGAGGGCGGCCACGATCGCGGCGATGAGGCTCGAGACTGGGACGGACATGGCTCGGCCGACGAGGGCGACGGGACTCCGCTCAGGCTACCGTCCGACGGATCCTGGCGCAACGGCGGGGGCTGACGCGAAGCCGCGCAGCACCTTCGCTCCACGCCCGATCGCGACGAGCTCACCCAGCTCGTCGAACCACGCGCAGGCGGGTTCGTCTTCACTTGGAGCTCCATCGGCCTCCGCGAGGGGCTGGCCGAGGCGCGCTCGGCGCACGTCGTCCGGAGCGAGGATCCGCCCCGGGAGCGATCGCCGCGCAGCCTCGCCGACGGGCATCAGCGCCCCGCGCAGGGCCTCGGGCGACGCTTCCAGCGAGATGGCGTCGCCGAGGTCGAAGCTGCCCGAGCGCGTGCGCCGCAAGCGCGCGAGCGCCGAGGGTGCGCCGAGCGCGGCGCCGAGGTCCCGAGCGAAGCTGCGCACGTAGTAGCCCTTGCTCACGCGCATCGACACCTCGAGCGAGGGCGGCGACTCGGTGGCGGCCTCCAGCTCGAGGGCCAGCATGCGCACTGGCCTCAGGGCGAGCTCCACCTCGCGACCGGCGCGTGCGTGGGCGTAGCTGCGCACGCCGTCGATCTTGATCGCGCTGTGGGCGGGCGGGCGCTGCTCGAGCCGCTCACGCTCGAGCTCGAGCGCGGCGGCGATGCGCGGCGCCTCGGCGAGACCGCCGCCTCGCTCGAGCGACGCGAGCTCGGCGGAGAGGCCGTCGTCGATCGTGGCCGTGGAGGTGGTCGTGCCCGTGACGTCGAGTGTGTCGGTGGAGCGCCCGAAGGCGATCGTGGCGCGGTAGGCCTTCTCCGCCGTCGCGAGGTAGGGCTCGAGCTTGGTCGCCTCGCCGACGAGCATCACGAGCAGGCCCGTCGCCATCGGGTCGAGCGTGCCTGCGTGGCCGACGCGACGGGTGCCGAGCAGCCTGCGCAGGCGCGCGACGACGTCGTGGCTCGTGGGCCCCTCGGGTTTGTCGACGAGCAGCACGCCGCCGAACGCGGTGGCGCTCACGTGGGCTCTCCGCCGGAGCCGCGACGACGGAGCGCAGAGCTCGGCACCAGCTCGGCGCGCAGTACGGGGTAGGGGTCCTCGCCACCGACCTCGGCGAAGCCCGTGCGCTCGTAGGCCCCGGCCGGGCCCATCCAGAGCTCGCCGTCTGCCACGTTCGCGCAGACGCGGCGCGGGAAGGCCTCCACGGCCGTGGCGCCGAGCGAGCGCGCGAGCTCGACGGCGCCTCGCACGAGGCGCTCGGACAGGCCGCGCTTGCGATGCGCCGGGTGGACGAGCACGCAGCCCACGAGCCAGACCCCTGCGCGCTCACCACCGAAGCAGTCGAGCCCGCGGTAGAAGCGCTGCTCGTAGGCCTTGGCGATCGCCGGCGCGGGCGTGATCTTGCACCAGCCGACGAAGCTCGGAGCGTCGACGCCCTGCCGCGCTTCGGCGCCCGGCGCGAGCTCGGCGACGACCCCGAGCGCGTCCTCACGCAGCGCCGCGACGGCCTCGTCGAGCTCGCGGCGGTTCTCCTCGGGGCGCAGGAAGCAGCGCTCGAGCCACTCGTTCTTGTCACCCGCGAAGTGCCAGTAGCGGCAGTGACACGGGGCCTCTGCGGCCTCGTAGAG
>CALKVW010000112.1 GCA_938004785.1 uncultured Polyangiaceae bacterium | reverse complement strand
AAACCCGAGGTGCTGCGCGCCTTCGCGAGGCGCGGCGTGCCGGTCGCACACCGCGCCTACCTCAAAGACGCCCCGCTCGGCGAGGAGGCGCGCGCGCTCTATGCGAGGGCGCGCCTCGAGCTCGGCCGCCGCTACTGGCGCGCGGTCGACTTCGACGTCGCGGCGCGGCTCTACGCGGGCATGAAGCGCGAGACGCTCTCGCACGACGACCGCATGCTCTTCGCGCTCAGCCTCGCGTTGCGCGGCGGGCCGGACGACGTCGCCGCGCTCATGGTGAAGAACGACGCCTTCGGCCCCGACTTCGGGCGCATCGCGGCGCTCGACGTGGTGGCCGACGACGAGAAGGCCGGCGCCGCGCGCGGCCTCGCGGCCTTCGACGCGGCCGTGCTGCGCCAGCTCGCCGCGCCGCGAGGCGCCGATCCCAAGGTGTGGAGCGAGCTCGGCGAGCGCTACCGCAAGGCCTCGGCGCTGCTCGTCGAGGTCCCCGCGCGCAACGAGGCCGAGGAGCGGGCGCGCGCCGCCGACGCCACCGCCGCCGCGCTCGCCAAGACCCGCTGAGCAGGCGGCGCGAGCGCGCTCAGCCCTCGGGTGGCTCGAAACCCGTCGCTCGCTCGTCGGCGGCCGAGCCGTGCTGGTGGCTCAGGCGCGCGCGCGCGATCTCGTCCCAGCTCTGGCGCTCCGCGGAGGTGACGACCGAGATGAGGCGGATGCGCAGCACGACGCGCGTGACGTTCGAGGTGTGCGAGAAGGCCACCTGGCCTCCGGCCGCGGGCTGCTCGAACACCGCCTCGGTGCCCGGCCGCGGGAAGGGATGCGAGAGGTAGACGACGTCGTCCTCGAGGTGCTGGCCGCCGAGCAGGCGAGCGCCGAGCAGGGCGTGGCGAGGCACGAGCTCGTTCGTCGCCAGATCGACGACCTCGACGCAGCGCATCTGGATGTCGATCCGGTAGAGGCTGTTCTCGGTGTAGAGCTCGAGCATGCGCCAGGGCGCGTGCCCGCCGGCGGTGCGAGTCACCTCGTGCACCACCTCCACCTCGACGAGCGGACGGTCGCCGAAGTACGAGGACTCGATCGCCGAGATGGGATCGCCGATCGGCTTGTCGCTGCCCGAGTCGCTCACGCGTCGAGGCTAGCGCGCCTCTGGCGAGCCCGCGCGATGGAAAGCGGCGAGGCCCCCGGGCGGAGCCGAGAGCCTCGTCGTGTGCCGCTGGCGCCGCGGGCCGCGCTCAGAAGCGCGCTTGCACGGCCGTACCGAAGCCGAGGAAGTCCGGGCTGATGAAGGTTCGCAGCGCCACGGTGCCCTCGTTCGGATCGCGCTCGATGAAGGTGCCGTTGTTGTCGCGCACGTACTGGACCCACAGCATCGACGCGAGGATCGGCGAGATGTCCCAGCGCAGCGTGGCGCGGGCCTGGATGATCGGCGCGGCGCCCGTGTTGACGGGCAGGATGGCGATGTTGCCCTGCTCGCGTACGACGACCGTGCGGCTGATCGGCGCCGAGGAGCTGTCGATCGAGTTGCTCGTGAAGGTCGAGGGGAACTGCAGACCGCCGCCGATGCCGGGCGTGAGGCGCGGCCCCTCGAAGTAGTAGTCGGCCGCCGCCGCGAGGAAGACCTCCGGGGCCACGTCGCCGGCCTCGGGGATCGTCTGGAAGGGGATGAAGCTCGGCTGGTTGCGCAGCACGAAGCCGAGGTCGCGGAAGATGCCGGTGAGGCTCGCGCGGAAGAAGCCCGTCTTGATCTGGGCCTGCGCCGCGCCGGCGAGCGCCGACTGCAGCTCCGTGGCGCCGGTCGTCTCGAAGCTCTTGAGGTTCTGGAAGAGCGCCGAGCCCTCGAGCGAGACCTGCCAGAGGAACTTCTCCGGGATGTACTTCTCCGCCTTGAAGATCTGCATCGGGCGGTTCGGATCGTTGCGGTAGAGCGCGAAGTCGACCGAGCCCGAGGCGGGCATGTCGGTGTGGTGCGCGAGCAAGCGGGCCGAGGCGCCGAAGGTGTAGATCGGCTCACCCTGCACGTCGGGCAGGTCGAACTTGCCCTGCGTGAAGTAGCCGCCGCCGGCGTCGAACTGGATGTTGTCGGTGATGTGCACGCCGCCGCCGGCGAGCAGGCCGTAGTTCGCCTGGCCGATGCGGATCTGCTCGACCTCGCTCGTGCCGGGCGTGAGCGTCTCCTCGACCTGGACGATCGTGGCCGTCTTGAAGCCGATGAAGGCGTTGAACTTCGGGTGCTCGAAGGAGAGCTTCGCGCCGGGCGCGGCGCCCTGGATGCGCGGGAAGATCGACTGGTTGATGTCTGCGGCGCTGCCGCCCCAGGAGATCTCGTAGAGGTAGCCGAGGCGGAAGCGGTCGGCATCGATGGCCCAGAGGGTGAGGCCGAGGCCCTCGACCTTCTTCGGGTCCTCGTGTTTGTCGGTGTGGAAGAACGCGCGGATGTACGTGCCGGCGTCGTAGAAGGCGCGGTTCACGTTGCCGCTGCCCGAGGCGAGCGAGGCCATGTCGATGCGCATCAAGAGCGAGGCCTCGGTGTCGAGGTTCTTGATGAAGCCCGGCATCTTCTTGTAGAGCGCGAGGTGCGTCAGGTTCTCGCGACCCGCGAAGCGCGAGTTCAGGTTGTCGAAGAAGAGGCGGTACTGGCGCCGATCGCCGAGGCTCACGTTCGGCGAGAGCGGGAAGGCCTGCCCCGTCTGGTGCAGCACGTCGTCGTCGCCGAAGACCCACGTGATGCGGGTATCCATGAAGTCGCCGATGCGCGTCGGCGGCTCTTCCTTCTGCGTGACGACCTCGGTCGGCGCCGCCGCCTCGGCCTCGGCGCCCGCGGTCGCGCCGGCGCCCGGCGCGATCTGCACGGGGCCCTCGGCGGGCTTCTTGGGCTCCTCCTTCGCGGCGGGGTTGCGCAGCTTCTCGGCGCGCGCCTTCGCCTCCGCGGACAGGACGCCCAGCCACCAGATGAAATTCGCCCCGCCCGCCGAAGCGACCTGCTCGAACTCACCCGCTGCGAGCGCGCCGTAGCCCTGGCGCTCGTGACAGTCGGCGAGGTCGAAGAGCAGGTCGTTCTGGCTGACGCCGCTCGCTTCGCCGGGTTTGGTCGAGGCCTGGTAGGCCTGCTCGAAGAGCACGCAGGCGCGGCCGACCTCGCCCGAGGCGATGGCGCTCTTCGCTTCGTCGCGGAGCTGAGCGGCCGACTTCTCCTCTTGGGCGTGGGCCGCGCTCGGGGCGACGAGCAGGGAAGCGCCCAGGCTGAGCGCGGCGAGTGAGGCCGTCAGGAATCGAGCGGTAGGGTTCATGCGGGTCGTGGTGGGACGGCGGAGCATGGTCAGTTCGAGGCCTCGTCGTTGTCGTCGATCGTGCGCAGGCTCACGCAGGCCTCGTTGGGGGCCTTGAGCTCGGGGACGCAACCTTCGGCCTCACAGACGATGTCGTCGGTGCAGCGCACCTCGACCGTCCAGTTGAGACTGCCGCCGGAGAAGTTACGCAGCGTGCCGGTCACGGCAGGCAGGACCTGGCCGCGGTTCTTCACGGGGTCGAAGGTGGGCGACCCGCCGGTGTTGATCTGGATGACGCCGCCGTCGCGGTTCACCTTGAAGTTCCCGCGGGAGACGAAGCCCGTCCACTCCGCGCACTCCGGGTCGGCCGAGCAGGCATTGCTGCACGCGGCCTCGTTCGAGTTGTTGAAGTCGATTCGCCCGTCGCCGGTGAAGTCGCAGTTCGACTGGTCGGGCGCGAAGTTGTTCAGGTCGGCGAGCTTCGGGCCGAACTTGTCGGCGATCTTGTAGTTCTCGAGGCGCACGAGCGCGCTCTCGACCTTCTCCATCTCGAGGGCGTCGCTCACGATGCCGGGCTCGAGCACGATCGAGGGCGGCACACGGCAGTTCGCCTCTTCACCCTCGAAGAGCGGGTCGACGCGGTACGAGGGGAAGGTGAGCTCGGTGAAGCCGAAGAACTCGACCACGGTGCCGCTCAGGAAGGTGACGCGGTCGCAGACGCGCATGTTCCCCGGCGTGGAGAAGCTGAAGACGAAGAGGTGGTTGAACTCCTGCGTCGGGTCGCCGATATCGGTGATGTAGAAACCATCGCGCGCGAGGCGCGTGACGATGATCTCGTTCGGGTTCGTGGCGAGCACCTGCAGCGCCTCGTAGGAGAAGGGCGTCTTCGAGCCGACGCCCTGCAGATCGCGCAGGCTCGGGTATTGGTAGAAGATCTCCTGCGACACGCCGGCGGCGAAGGTGCCGGCGCCTTCGGTGTCGTCGTCGGCGTAGGCGCAGCCCGGGTCGTTGGGGAAGTCGGTGAAGGGATCCTCGTCGGGATCGTCGTTCACGCCGTTGGCGCAGGCCGGCGTCTGCCCCTCGGGTGCGGGCACGTAGCCGAGGTCTTCCACCCAGAGGCGGGACGGGCCGTGCATCGCCGTGACGAAGACGCGCGCGTTGGCCTTGCCACCCACGAGGCGCAGGTTGCGCCCGGAGCGCTCGCCGGCCTCGGACTCGACGGCCGAGACGGCGCCGGGTTTCACCGAGAAGCGCACGTAGCCGTCAAAGGGCACGGGGTTGCCGTCGGGCCCGACGGCCTCGATGCTGACCTCCCAGGCCTCGTCGCGCTCACCGATGTTCACCGGCAAGGGCGCGCTCTGGAGCGGCAGCTCGGCGCCGTCGACCGAGAGCACGCGCACGCGGAAGGTCTGCGTGGCCGCTTCGGTGCCACCTTCGACGGTGCACGACGGCGACGCGCTGAGCGTGGCCGCGCCGAGCAGCCCGACGAGCAGCGCGCCGCGCGACAGGGACCCTCGACCGAAGCGCCCGAGGGCGCGCGACACCGTGCGAGCGGTAGCCATCACTGCGTCACCATGCGGATTCGTCCGTCGGAGAAGTTGCCGATCGACCTGTCGATGCACGCGAGGAACTTGCACTGCTCACCACCCGCGACGCAGGGCGAAATCGCGTCGAGGCAGCTCTGGCGAATCGAGTCGTTCGGCGCCGCGTCGCAGACCGTGCGCTGGAAGGCGGCCACCTCGGTGCGGCAGGCGGCGAGCACGCACTTGCCGGCGCCTCCGCAGCTCTTCTCGGCGTCGGTGCCGCAGGTGGAGCTCTCGATCGTCGCCTCGGGGCAGGCGCAGGTGTAGGTGCCCGCCTCGACGTTGCAGAGCGAGGGGTCTTGGCCCTCGGCGCAGCCGCAGTCGGCGTCGGTCGAGCAGTCGCGCAGCTCACCCGCGCGCGAGGCGCCGCAAGGCGCGCCACCCTGGATGTAGTCGATGAGCGCGTCGCGCTGCTGCACTCGGCTGTCGTTCTGCGTGGTGTTGCGCTGCAGGACGCGGAAGCCGCTGCCACCGCCGGCGAGGTAGTTGCTGGTCGCGAGCTCGTAGTAGCCGAAGGGCTCGATCGGCTGCCAGCACAGGCCCGCGCCGGTGTCGCAGGACCCGACGCGCCCGCCCGCGCACTCGGCGTCGGTGGTGCAACGGACCGGGTCGCCGTTCGAGTCCTGTGCGACGCCGATGTAGATGCCGGTCGCCTTCTGCTGGGCGCAGTTCATCACGATGCGCGCGCCGGCGATCTGGATCTGCGAGACGCAGCCTCGGCCGGCGGAGCGGCGTGCGACGAAGTCGAAGAGGTCTTGGACCTCGACGCCCGACAGCTGCATCTTCGTGATGGAGTTGTCGAAGGGGAAGACGTTGTACATCTGCTCGATCGTGAGCGGGCCGGGCACGAAGTCCGCGCGGATGCCCTGGCTGTTCGTGAGCGAGAAGTCGGTCTGGATGCCTAGGCGGAGCCACATCGCCGTGGCGATCATGTTGCCGAGGGGCGAGTCGCCGCCGGTCGACGAGAAGCGCCGCGAGCCGTCGGGCGCGTAGCCCACGAGCAGTTCGAGGTTGGCGAGCACGTCGAGGCCCTGACCGTAGGGCTCGAGCAGCTGCGAGACCGTCGGGTCGGCGGGCACGCTCTCGTTCACCGGGAAGAGCGTGTAGTTGCTCGCGAGCACCTCGAAGCCGTTGATCGGGTCGTAGCAGCGGTCCTGGGCCGAAGCGGACTCGCAGAGCGCGGGGAAGTCGTTCGGGTCGTTCGAGAGGACCAGATCGAGGCGCCCGACGAACTTGGCGAAGGCGCCGGAGTGCGCGAGCACGACCTCACGCGGCTTGCAGTAGCGACGCTCGACCGTGCCCGTGTCGGGGCCGTTCACCTCGACGTAGTAGCTCTGCTTCTCCTCGTCGAAGTTCGCGGAGCAGTCGAGCACACGCTTGGGCGGCTGGAGCACGATGTGGTTGTGCCCGCCGAGGATGACGTCGAGGCCCGTCGTCGTCTGGATGAGCTCCTGGTCGTGGTCGAGGCCGAGGTGCGACACGATCGTGACCAGATCGACCTGCGGCCTCAGCAGATCGATGTAGGCCTGAGCGATCTGGGTGGAGTTGAGCGGCGTGATGCCGAGGCGGTTGGGCGAGTCGTAGATCGACGAGAGGCTCGACAGGTTGGCCATGCCGATGACGGCGACCTTGAGGCCGTCGGAGTCGAAGACCTGGTAAGGCTGGAAGATCGACCCGAGCGGCGAAGCGCCGGGGAACTTCGCGTCTTCCATCTGGTAGTTCGCCGCGAGCGCGGGGAAGGTCGCCCAGTTCTGCAGCTGCACGCCGAGGTTGCGCGCGCCGGCGTCGAACTCGTGGTTCGCGATGAGCATCGCGTCGGCGCCCATGGCGCTGAGGCCGCGGATCTCGGCCTCGCCCAGGTAGAAGTTGAAGACCGGTGCACCCTGGAAGCAGTCGCCGCCGTCGATGTGGAGCGAGCGGCCCGAGCGTGCGCGCTCACGACCGACGATGTGCGAGACGCGCGCGAGGCCGCCGACGTTCGCGATCGTGTTCACGCTCCCGAGCCCGAGCCCCGCGTCGGCCTGGCCGATGAGCAGGTTGTACGGGAAGAGGCGTGAGTGGATGTCGGAGGTGTGGATGAAGGTGAAGTGGACCTGGCCCTGGAGCTGCGTGGGCTCGAGGCCGTCGTCGCAGCCACCCATCGTCGCGGACGCGCCGACGAGGCCGGCGACGAAGCCAGGTAGGGCGAGCCAGCGGCCGAGCTTGGAGAGCAGCCCTCCAGGGGAGGGACGCCTCTTCGAGGAGTCGGTACGAGAGGCAGCCGGGCGGCTCGAGAGCGGGTGTCGTAGACCCATGCGCTCGCACGGTTAGGGTGATTTGCCTCCCGTCACAAGAGCTAAACGCGGTTCGCGCCGAGCTCTTGCGCGCCCGCCACACGAACGACACGTGTGGAGCGCCCGCTCGGACCGGCGGCGCTCAGCCGTCGAGCAGGTCGGCGAGCCGGGGCGCGAAGCGCTCGGCGACGAGGATCTCGACCTCGTCCGCCGTGGAGAGCTCGAGCGCGCGCTCGGCCACCTCACGCGCCTCGGCCCAGCTCACGCGCCCGAGCGCCTCGCGCACCTCGAGGATCGCGGCCGACTCCATCGAGAGCTCCCGTACACCGAGCCCGAAGAGCAGCACCGCGCCCAGCGGATCGCTGGCCATGGCGCCGCAGACGGCGACGGGGCGGTCGTGCGCTCTGCCCGCGCGCAAGACCGCGTCGATGAGCAGCAGGATCGACGGGTCGAAGGGCGAGGCCAGGTAGGCGAGGTTGCGGCTCGCGCGGTCGACGGCGAGCGTGTACTGCACGAGATCGTTGGTGCCGATGCTCATGAAGTCGGCCTCGCGCGCGAGCTTGTCGGCGAGCAGCGCGGCCGAGGGCACCTCGATCATGATGCCGAGCGGGATGTGCTCGGCCGTCGGGTGACCAGCGGCGCGCACCTCGGCGATGGCGCGCTCGAGGTGCGCGCGCACGGCGCGCAGCTCGTCGAGGCGGCTCACCATGGGGACCATGATGCGCACGTCGCCGTGGGCCGAGGCGCGCACCATCGCGCGCAGCTGCTCTGCGAAGAGCTCGGGGCGAGAGAGCGCGAGGCGCACCGCGCGCAGCCCCAGCATCGGGTTGAGCTCCTTCGGCAGCTTGAAGGTCGAGACGAACTTGTCGCCGCCGATGTCGAAGGTGCGCAGCACCACCGGGCGTCCATCCATCGACTCGACGACCGCGCGGAAGGCTGCGAGCTGCTCCTCCTCGGTCGGCGGCTCGGCGCGCTCCACGTAGAGGTACTCGGTGCGGTACAGCCCGACGCCCTCGGCGCCGTAGGCGCGGGCCTCGGCGGCCTCCTCGGGGACCTCGACGTTGGAGCGCACGACGATCTGCACGCCGTCCGAGCTCGAGGTCGGCCTGTCGCGTGCGAGCGCGAGCTCGGCGGTGTGGGCGCGGTAACGCTCGGCGCGCTCGAGCGCCTCCTCTTCGGAGGCGCGATCGGGGTCGAGCGTGACCACGCCGCGGAAGCCGTCGACGATCACGCGATCGCCGCTGCCGAGCTGCTCGAAGAGCTCGCTCACGCCGACGACGGCGGGCAGCTTGAGCGCGCGCGCGGTGAGCGCGGTGTGGCTGGTGCGAGAGCCTCGCTCGGTCACGAGGCCCACGACCGGCCCGCCGACGGCGCCGAGCATGGCCGAGAGGCCCGCGTGCGCGGCCGCGCCGCCCGAGAAGAGCCCAGCGGTGTCGGCGGGGGAGAGGTCTCGCGCGACGACGACCACGGGCCCAGGTGCAATGCGCGCTTGGCCGGGCTCGGCGCTCGAGAAGGCACGCAACAGGTGCTCACCGACGAACTCGACGTCGCGGCTGCGCTCGCGCAGGTAGGGGTCGGCCGCGCGCCCGAGCTGCGCCGCGACGAGCTCCACGGCGAGCGCGACCGCCCACTCGGCGACGCGCCGCTCCTCGCGGATCCTGCGCTCCACCTCGGCGGCGAGCGTCGGGTCTTGCACCATGAGCCCGTAGGCTTCGAGCACCGACTGCGCGGTGGCGACGTGGGCGACGCGCGCCGCGATGCTCGACAGCTCGCGCCTCGCCTCGACGGCCGCCTTGCGGAAGCGCTCGACCTCGTGCTCGACGTGCTCCGGCGCGCAGAGCCGGCGTGGGTAGGCCTGCCCGTCGCGGCCGAGCACGAGCACGGTGCCGACCGCCACGCCGGGCGACCCCGGGATGCCGCGCAGCGGGCCCGCGGGCTCCGGCTCGGGGCTCACTCCGGCTCTCCGAAGCGCTGGGCGATGAGCTCGCCGATCGCCGACACGACCGTCTCGGCGTCGGGCCCCTCGGCGCTCACACGCACGCGCGTGCCCTTCGCGCCGCAGAGCAGCAGCACCCCCATCACGCTCTTCGCGTTCACGCCCTCGGCGTCGGGCCCCGAAAGCACGACCTCCGACGCGAAGCGGCTCGCGAGCTGCACGAGCTTCGTCGCAGCGCGCGCGTGCAGCCCCCGCTCGTTGACGATCTCGAACTCCCCCGACGCTCTCGCCTCTCCCCCGTTCACGCCTCCCCCTTCCCCTCCCCGCGCGTCGCTCGGGCGCCGTTCGCGTGGGCCAGCTCGGCGAGCTCCACCCGAGGCGGCAGCGGCGTCGTCGTCGCGCCCGGGACGCGAGCGTCGCGATGCACGACGCGCAGCGTGGTCCCGTAGGCTTTGCGCAGCCTCTCCTCGAGCGCGAGCGCGATCGACACCGAGCGGTGTTGCCCGCCGGTGCAGCCGATCGCGACGGTGAGGTAGCTCTTGCCCTCGGTCTCGTAGCGCGGGATCGAGAACTCGAGCAGCTCGCCCACGAGCTCGACGAAGCGCCGCGCGTCGGGTGTGCCGAGCACGAAGTCGCGCACACGCTCGTCGAGCCCCGTGAGCGCGCGCAGCTCGGGCACGAAGTAGGGGTTGTCGAGGAAGCGCACGTCGAAGACGAGGTCGGCGTCGTTCGGCAGGCCGTGCTTGAACCCGAAGGACAAGAGGCGAATCGACATGCGCGCGACCTCGTCGTGCTTCGGGCGGATCAGCGAGAAGACGCGCCGGCGCAGGTCGTGCACGCGCAGACCCGTCGTGTCGACGACGATGTCGGCCATCGCGCGCAGGCTGAGGAGCTTCTCTCGCTCGAGCTTGATGCCGTCGCTCAGCGCGGCGCCGATGTCGGTGCCCGAGGCGGCCGCGGAGGCGAGCAGCGGGTGTGGCCTGCGCGTCTCGCTGAAGCGTTGGATGATCTCGGCGTCGGAGGCGTCGAGGAAGAGCACCGTCAGATCCCGACCCGCGGTCTCGGCGAGCAGCTCGAGCGCCTCGGCGGCGTGATCCAGGAACGAAGGCACGCTCGAGGAGAAGCCGAGCGCCAGGTGGTTCACGCCGCGCGCCTCGCAGGCCTCGATCGCCTGCGCGATGACGCCCGGCGGCAGGTTCTCGACCGCGTGGTAGCCGAGGTCCTCGAGCGCGGCGATCGCCGTCGACTTCCCGGCCCCCGAGAGCCCCGTCACCACGACGACGCGGGTGTGGCTCATCGCCCGCCCCTCTCCGGCCCTGGGCGGGGGCCGACCGGCGGAGGCGCGCTCGACTCATTCGCGCGCGGATGCGATTCGCCCCCGAGATGGCTCGCCCCGACGCGCGCGGCGCGCAGCCTCGCCTCGAGCGCGGGGCTCGGCTCGGTGACCGTGCGCACCGAACGCGGCGAGGGTGTGTCGCCGTGCATCGCGGCGCTCTGCGC
>CALKVW010000111.1 GCA_938004785.1 uncultured Polyangiaceae bacterium | reverse complement strand
ATCGAGGTTGGAGCGATCGAGCCGCCGTGTCACCCCGGCGTCGCTGAGCGGTCACCGTGCTCGCCGGTACGGATCACGGCGTCGCGCGGTACGAAGAGCCCGGGAGAGGCGGGGAGCTCGAACTCGACCTCGCCGAACTGGCCGGGTCGAAGACGCCCATCGCGATTGGGGACGACGAGGCGCACCCGCGTGGTGCGCGTCGACTCCTCGAGCAGCGGCTCGACGAGGTCCACGCGCCCGCTCAGCGGCTCCGCCGGGGTGTTCGTCGTCGTGAAGCGCGCGGTCATGCCGACGCGCATCGCGTTCAGGTCGCGCTCGTGAACGCTGGCGACAACCCAGACGCTCGAGAGATCGGCGATCTCGTAGAGCACCATCTCGGGCTCGGCGCGCGAGCCAAGCACTGCGTTGAACCGCGTTACGTAGCCAGACGCTGGGGCACGCACCGCGACCGCACGGATCGGTCTTCCCGTCCGAGCAATCTCCTCGATGTCGGTCGCGGTGAGCCCGAGGAGCTCGAGCGCGCGGCGCGCGGCGGCTGAGAGGTCGGCTGCACCCGCTAAGGCGGTGCCGTCTCCGCTAGTGGCGCCGCTCCAGCGCGTGGCAGCGAGGAACTCTTCCTGCGCGCGATAGATTTCTGGGCTGTAGATGAACGCGAGCGGTTGGCCTCGGGTCACGCGCACGCCTGTCTGTCGAACGGCGACTTGCTCGACGAACCCCGGCGCCCGTACGCGCGCCTGTGCGAGGCCGGTCTCCGGTGCGCTGATGACGCCCGGGACACGCAAGCGATCACCGACCGTGGCGCTCTCCACCACGCTCGTGGCGAGCCCAACTGCGCGCTGCTTCTCTTCGCTCACCGTGACCGGCGTGACGTTTGACGGACTTGGTGCCGATGGCGATGACGCTTGAGCGGACGAGGTCGCGGGCGCGTTGCGCCGCTCCTCGGGGATGGGCTCGAGGTTCATGTGACAGATCGGGCACTCCCCGGGCTCCGGGGAGCGGATCTGTGGGTGCATCGGGCAGTAGTACCGAGCCTCCTCGTGCGCGGCGTGACCGTCCTGCTTGGGCCCCCAGAAGGTCCACACGGTGTATCCAGCGAGCGCAGTGACGAGCCCAAGCAGCACCCAGCGAACGACCGCCAGCGTTCGGAGCGCACGGCGACTGGGCGCGGGTGCGTGCGGCTCGTGATGGCCTTCGTCGTTGGTCTCAGGTGGCTTCGTGGTTTCTCCGGTACTCATGGCGTCGAATCCTCATGCAAGGGCGTTCGAGGGAGCGCCGTTCCGACGGCCCGCTCAAGGCTGGCGACGCCGCGCTCGAGGTCGCCATGCAGCACAATCATCTCCATCTCGAGATCGAGCAGGGAGCGCGCGACGTCGACCCACTCGAGGAGGCTCGCGTTACCGGTGGAGAAGGCGGCGCTGAGCGCCTCCATCGATCGCGATGTCGCTGGCAGCGCCTGCCCGCGGATGACCAAGAGTTGTGCCTCCAGCGCCAAGAGCGTCGCGTGGGCCTCGCTGACCTCGGCCTGCGCATCGAGACCCACGCTGTCGCGGGCCGCGCGTTCGGCAGCTTGCTCCTCCTCGGCTTGGCGCACGCGTTCGCGGTTTGGGCCCCACAGCCACGGCAGCGACATGGATGCGGTCACGCCCACACCGGGGCGCATGGCTGGGTCCTGCCAGTACCCGAGTCCGACCATGAACTCCGGGACGCGTGCCTCGGCCTCGGCTGCCGCGCGTCGAGCGCCGGCTGCTCTCACCCGTGCGTCCGCCGAGAGCGTCGCGCCGCGACTCGCTTCCGCGCGCGCAATCAGATCTTCGACGGAAACGCGTACCGTCTCGGGCGGGGTCCCACGCGGGTCGCCAAGTGCTGCGCCCGGAGGTCGCCTCAACACCGCATTGAGCGTCGCCCGCGAGCGAGCGATGTCACCTCCGACGCGCGCGAGCGCCCGCTGCGCCTTCGTGACCTCCACGTCAATGCGGGCGGCCTCTGCGAGCCCGGAGCCGCCCGTGGTGTAGCGAGCGCGGACCGCCTGGCCCATGCGCGAAAGCAGCGCAAGCTGGCGCTCCAGTAAGTGCTTCTCGGCGAAGGCCTGCGCGTAGTCGGCAAAGGCATTGGCCGCCCGCTCCGCGACGAGCCTTTCCTCGGAGGAAAGTTCGGCGAGCATCGCCTGCGCTTCCTCGGCCATGGCACGGGCTCTCGCGTCGAGTGAGCCAGCCGCCGGAAACCGCTGGCGCAGCTCGACCATGTACATGTCCGCTTCACCGAGGGCGTACGGTCGCGCCAGGGGCAAATTCCACGCCTCGAAGCCGAGTTCGGCCGGCGGCAGTGAGCCCTCGGCGCGACCGGCGTGAACGAGCGCTCGGGCTCGATGCGCCATCACAGCAAGGGCGGGGCTCTGCGCCACAGCCACCGCGACCACCACGTCGCGCTCGAGGGGACTCGCGAGCTCAGCCTCCGAGGCGGTGCTCCGTTCCGTGGAGCGCCGGGGCGCCTCCCGAACACGTGCCGTCGCTGAGTCGTAGTACCGGTCCAGCGTCCGTCCGGTCTGCGCGGCGACACACCCGCTGGCGACGGCGGCCAGCGCCGCGGCGGCCACGGCGCGCTTGAAGACGCCAGCTAGAAGAAAGGAGGGCACGAGCGTTTAGGCAGCACGCGTCTCGATCGTGACCGGGGCGCGGGCACAATGTCGCTACGGAGCGACGCCGCGGTACAGGGAGAGTGTTCCGAAGATCGTCATCTCTCGGTGGGTCTCTTCGACCGCGCGAAAGCCAGCGTCTGTCATGAACGTAGGCAACAAGCCGCGGACGTTGTCGGTCGTCGTCGCAAAGCCATCGAGTATCTGAATTGCCAAGAACGCCACGCGCATCGCCGGGTTCTGGGCCTTGCCCCAGTCGGCGATGTGCACCTCGCCCCCGCTCTTGAGCAGCTCTCGTACGCGCTTCAGCGTACGTCGCTTCTCCTCAGTTGTGAGGTGATGAAACACGAGGCTCGACACGATACGATCGAAGGATGCCGGCGGGAACGGCGCCTCCGAGGCCAGTCCCTGCTTGAGCGAGATGTCAAGACCCGCCGCCTTGATCTTCGTTCGCGCGAGATCGAGGACCTTCGCATCACCGTCAAGCCCCGTCACTTCGGCTTCCGCGCACGCCTGCTTCAGGAGGATCGTGAGCGTTGCCGTGCCGCACCCGACGTCGAGCACCCGATGGCCAGGTCGGAGCGCGGCCTGCTCCACCAGCAGCCGCTTGAAGCGGTTCTCCTTCAAGGTGGCGCGCAGGACCGGGTCGTAGAATCGCGTGAGCGACTCGTAGCGGAGCGCCGGGATATAGTTCATCGGGATGTTCCCCGCGCATACGCCGCAAAGGTCTGGTCGTTCTCGAAGTAGAGCGTTCGCCCGTCACCGGCCCGGCCAATCACCGCCGTCGCTTTGTCGACCGTGTTGCCGCTCACCGGATCAGTCGATACGCGCGAAGACGGATCACTCCCGAGTCGCCCTTTGCACATCTCGCAGCACCCGTAGTAAGTGCGCCCGTCCACTTCAATCGGAATCTGCGGCCGCCCCATGAACTGGTTGTTCACCATGCACACGAGACTGCGGTCGGTGACGAGCGTGAGCGACGACGCCGACGTGTCCGCTGAGCGCTCATGGCCCTGCGGGGCGGACGCCGGCTGTGCCGGTGTATCCATGGACGGGTGAGCGGTCGTCGCTTGATTCACTCCCTTGGTCTCACACCCGAGCACGAGCCCGAGGAGCACGATGGCTGCCGCGATCGGTCTGATTCCAGTCATGGTCCTTGTGGTCCTTTCAGTGCTCATGGTGATGGCCGCTAGGGTTGGCCGCGGCATGCGCTCGGTCGAACGCCTCCGCCCAATCCAAGATGGCGCGGAGGTCGTCTCCCTGAACCGCGCCGGCGCGATCCTTGGGCATCGTCGCGGGTTGTCCGTCCGCGCCGAGCACCTCTCGAATCGTCGATGAGATCTGGTCGGCGTGGTGCCCGCCGAAAGGATACCGGTCCATCGTGAAGTGTCGCAGCGCAGCGCGCTTGCCGGTGCCGCTCGTATGGCAGCTCGCGCAGTACCGCTCGAACACGGGGCGAGCGCGCTCGTACGCCTGTTGTTCGCTGGGCTCCGATGCCGCCGGCCCGTGCTCGTGCGGAGCTTCCCCGGCGGGCGGCGCCTCGGCCCCTGCGGAGCGCGCCATCGGAGGATGGTCGTCGCGTCCTTCGCCGGGTATAGCGTCGGATGACGCGCGAGAATCGTGCTCGTGCGGAGCCGCAGCGGGTCCCGAGCTTGGCGCGGAGGCGCATCCGACCAGCAACATGATTGCACCGGCGAGCGCGAGACCATGCTCGGGCCGAGCGAGCACTCTGGTCATGGCGCCGCAACCTCGAGCTCGCCCATCATCCCGCGCTCAGCGTGCTCGAGGATGTGACAGTGAAACATCCACGTTCCCGGGTGGTCCTCGAGCCGGACTCGGAACTTCACCGTCTTCTCCGCGGGAATGTTGATCGAGTCTCGCCAGGCGACGACACCCGGTGCCGTCCCATCGACGGAGACGACCTGGAAGCGGAACCCGTGCAGGTGAAACGGATGGTCCATCTCGGTGGTGTTCACGATCGACCACTCCTCGACGGTCTCCAGGGTCGCAGTCAAGGGCGTCACGTCGGGGAAGACCTCTCCGTTGATCGAGAAGACGGGCGCCATGTCGGTCGTCGACGAGCCATGCCCGGCGCCGTGGTCGCCGCCGCCCATCGCCATAGACTCTTCCAACTTGAGTTCGCGCTGCACGGTAGCTGCGGCAAGCTCTGCGATCGGCGCAAACGCAGAGGGGGTCGCCGGGGTAGCGATCGGCGCGTCGCTCCCATGCTTCATCTGGAAGACGACCGCGTCGGGCAGCTCGCCGGTGCCGTGCCCGCGGTCGTAGCGTAGCGACGTCCATTCCATCGTCTCGTTCGCATCGCCGGAGGCCACGACGAGCACATCCGCACGTTCTCCTGGAACGAGGAGTAGCTCGTCGACCTCCCGCGACGCGGGGAGGAACCCGCCGTCGGTACCGATCTGAATCAGGCGATGCCCCGGGAGCGCGAGCCTGAAGTAGCGAGCGTTGGCCGCGTTGATGAAGCGGAAGCGGTGGAGGCCACCGCGCGCAACCCCTGCGATCGGATGTGCCCAACCGTTCGCCAGGATCACGTTCCCCTGCCGACCGACCATCGCCTGCATCATCGGGTCGAAGTCGCTCAGCTGCCAGTTCGAGTCGACCAGCAAGTCGTCGAGCACAACGGTTCGGTCGGTGGTCGTCGTGGGTTCAGCGTCGCCGCGCACGACGAAGGCGCCGTAGAGCCCGCGTTCGACCTGTTCGTCCGATCGAACGTGCGGGTGGTACCAGAACGTCCCCGCGTCCGGGACCACGAACTCGTAGGTGAACTCGGCGCCCGCTGCGATCGGCGACTGCACTGCCGGAACGCCATCCATTGCTGCGGGCACGCGCACGCCGTGCCAATGAATCGTGGTCGCCTCCGGTAGGGAGTTCTTGAACCGTACGCGGACGGTGTTACCTGAGCGGGCTTCGATGCGAGGTCCCGGAAGCTGACCGTTGTACGTCCACATCGACACGGTGCGACCAGGCGCGATCTCAATGTCCGAGACCTTCGCCTCGAGCGCGACCTCCACCACGTCGGGTGCAGGATCGAGATCTGGAGCAGCGCTCTGTTCGAACGGTCCTTCGGAGGCGTCTACCTCGATGACCTCGGGGATCATCATTCCGCCGTCCGTGCCCCCCATGCCGTCCATGTTGCCCATGTCCATACCGCTACATGCGCCCGTGAGCGCGACGACAGCGGTTGCGATTGCGAAGTGAAGTGGTCGAGTCATCGGTGGGTCTCCTGCGGGGAAGTGGACGCGGGCTCGGATGCTTCTTTCCCAACCGCGCCTTCGAGGTACGCAAACGCAAGCAGCGCTGCGACTGCGATGCCGAGCCACAACAGCCTTCCGCGCCCGTTCGGGCGGCAATCGGGGCAGCTCATCTTGTGGGCCTCATCGACCGTGTAGGCACCCGGGCCGCCGAGCGTGACAGGGCTAGGTTGTTTTTCCGCCGAAGGCGCGGCGAAGCAGCCCAGGGACCATCCCGGCGCCGAAGCCGAGGCCCAGACCAATGACGCCGGAGTAGCCGATGCAGGCACACCCCATCGCTCCGGTGAGGAGCGCGAGGGACGACGCCGACACCCAAAACCAAGGCCCGGCCTTCCGCTGGTTACCTACGCTCGCGACCGCGAAGCCCGCGACCACCCCGCCCAGGGCGCACGCGGGCACGCACAGGGAGCTGCAACCGTCGGCGCCGCACGCGTGCATATGGTTGGCGCACAGCGCGAACACCAGAGGCACTAGGCCCGCTGCGATTCCCGGGAGCACCGCCTTCTGCGGATCTCGCCCATACCAGAGCATCGCGGCCCCGACGGAGACCGTCGCCAAGCCAAACCAAAGCGTCGACATCGGACGATGCGCGAGGCACGCGGCCGCGGCGACGATGACGAGCACCGGCGCCACGCCGAGGAGGGCGCGCCGCAGCCGCCCTAGCTCGTAGGCCCACCGCACTCGCCGCTGTAGATGCGTGAGATCAGTCGAGTCCATGGAGCCTCCTGAACGTCTTCTTGAGCCGGTCCAAGGCGCGTTCGCGCCGCTTGCGCAGCGTGGCGCCTGAGACCGACGCGGCCTCGTCCCAGAAGGTGGCGATGAGCGTTTCCCGATCGGCCTCCGAGAGCTCGCCGAGCGCGGCGATGGCAGCCGCGGTGAGGTTGCGCTGAACGAACTCATCCTCTGGGTGTTCCCCGGATTGCTCGTGACCTGCGTCGTCAACCTCTCGCCGACGCACGTGCTTACGCGCCAAGGTCCTGCACTCCCAGCCAGCAATCGCCATGGCCCACGGCATAGCCGGTCGGCTCTTGTCGTAGTCTGAGGCGCGCTCGAGGATTTTTTGCATGGCTTCTTGGGCAGCGTCAGCCGCGTCGGCGTCGTTCTTGAGCAACGTGATGCACAGTCGATGAATGGGTCCCCAGAGGAGCTCGAACACGCGCGCGAACACGGCGCGGTCGCCGTCGGCGAGACGCGCCATGAGGGCGTCGAGGGTGTTCGATTCGGTTCGCATCGTTTGGACTCCCGGATCCCGTCATGAACCCGGGAGTCGGTACGTTACCTCCATGGTGGTCATGAATGGAGCAGCCGCGCACGACGCAACACCTCTTCCGCCGTGTCGGTGTCGCGCGCGCTGATCCGCACACGGAAGCCGGTGCCGCCCGACTCGACGCGGACCGCTACGTCGTCTACGTCGAAAGCGCAGTCCGGCATCGCTGCGGGGCCGCGCATCTGCGCGATGTGTCGAGCGAGCGTAAGTTGGAGCCACTCCGCGGTGAGGCCGGGTTCGGCTTGAACAAAGACCTCTGCCCCACGAAGTCGCCGGACGGAGTTCTTGCCGATCCGCTCTTCGACTCGGTAGGGCGTCACCGAAGTGATCCGGTGCTCGCGCAGGAGGCAGTCCTGTGAGGGCGGCGTGCCCGCGAACGAGGTGGCCGGCACGGATGCCGCGGCAACGCCGACGAGGACTGTCACGATGGAAATGAGCTTGGGTTTGTACATGGTCAGAACTCCTGGGCAGCCGCAGCGGCTACTTCACCTGTCTAGGCGCCGGGACCGCGGAGCGTGACAGCCCAATCATTCCAGGCCGCCCGCTGCTCGGTCCACGTCCCGGCGTGAGCCACCGCCCGGAGCGTGCGCTCGGCCAGCGGCTCGGCGCCGTCGACGGCTTCGAGCCGGAGCACGGCCATCTGAAGGTCGGGCGCGAGGAGGAGTAGGTCGAGGAGCTGCGTCACCCTCGCGCGCGTCAGCCCGAGCCTCCGGGCCACGGCGGCCCGGTCGGCGACGTCGCCCCGGTCGATGGCGCGCTGCAGGTGGTGCGCGAGAGCGAGCATCTGGGCCACTTTGGCGGGCCTGTGGACGGGCCCGGGCTGCGGTGGCGGCGGCGTCACCGAGAGCACCACGCGGCGCTCCCTGCGGACCCTGTGGAATGGGTCGTCGCAGATGCGAAAGTCGTCGACCAGCACGTCGCCCGTATTCTCCTCTGCGCGTTCCTCGGTCTGCTCCGCGTCTCTCACGCAGCCTCCATCGCGTCCCCGGCGGCGTCGAAGTTCACCAGCTCGACGCGGCATTTGCCCTGCTTGTCGTCGACGACGACCTTCGCGACGATGGCGCGCAGGAGCCTCCCCTGGTTCTCGCGCGTCATGTTCGTCCACACCTTCCCGAAGTCGCGCAGCGCGCCGACGAACCAGTCGAGGTGGTTGGCGTCGAGCTCGAGGTTCACCGCGTCTCGCTCGACGGCGCGGAGCTGGCTCTCGGCGGCCTCCAGGTTGTTCGCCTCGATGCGCAGCTTGGCCTCGACGAGTTCGCGCGCGCGCCCCTCGAGCCGCGCGACCTCGTCGGCGAGCTTCGACGCGCCCGCCGAGTGGTCCGCGATGCGCGCGTTCAGGCTGTCCCGCAGGGTCACGTAGTCGGCGCGCGACTTGAGGATACGCACCTCCAGCTTCGCCTTCGTGCGCACGGCGAGCGTCCCGTCGGCGGTTGCACCCTCGAGGCGCGCGACCACGAAGTCCTCGATGGCGCCCGCAGGCAGGGGCTTGCCCGGGCACAGGTCCTTGCCGTACTTATCGCGGCGCGAACACCTGTAAAACCGGTACGACTTGCCGCTCTTCTTCGTCGTCGACGCGGGCGTCATCGGGTCGCCGCAGGTCCCGCAGCAGAGGAGCCCGCGCAGCACGTACTCGGGGTTCGTGCCGTGGACGCGCAGCGCGCGGCCAGACTCCCCGAGGAGCCGCTGCGCCTCCTGGTACGTCGACTGCTCGATGAGCGGCGGGTGCTCGCCGGGGAACCGCTCGTCGCCGTGCATCATCAGCCCGACGTAGAGCGGGCTCCTCAGCACGCGGGCGATGGTGTCCTTCGTCCAGAGCAGGCCCCGCTTCGACTGGCGGCGCGACGCGCGGGGCTGGAGGCCACGCCGATTCAGCACGCGGGCGACTACGGCCATTTGCCGGTGCTGGAGGAACAGCGCGAACGCCTCGCGCACGACGTGGGCCTCGACGTCGTTGATGTAGAGCTTCTTGTCCTTCACCGAGTAGCCGAAGGGCACGGGGCCGCCTGTCCACTTTCCCTTCCGCCGCGCGCCGGCGATCTTGTCGCGCGTGCGCTCGCTGATCATCTCGCGTTCGAACTCCGCGAACGACATCAGCATGTTCATCGTCAGCCGACCCATCGCGTCGGCCGTCGAAAAGTTCTGTGTGATGGAGACGAAGGACGCGCCCGCCGCGTTGAGCCGCTCCATGACCTTCACGAAGTCGAGCAGCGAGCGCGAGAGCCGGTCGACCTTGTAGACGACGATGACGTCGACCTTGTGCGCCTCGATGTCGGCCATGAGGCGCGTGAACGCGGGCCGATCGATGTTCGCGCCCGTGAAGCCACCGTCGTCGTAGCGCTCATCGACGAGCTTCCAGCCCGGCTGCCGCTCGATGTACGTGAGGCAGGCGTCGCGCTGGGCGTCGAGCGAGTTGAAGTCCTGCTCCAAGCCCATCGTCGTCGACTTGCGCGTGTAGATGGCCACGCGCTTCGTCTCGGGGGCAGCCGCCCCACCGCTGCTCGGGCGCCTGCTCATCGCGGCTCCTCGGGCTTTGCGTCTTCGGACACGGAGGGCGCGGGCTTCGGGTCGCGCTCGACGTCGGCGAGGAGCCGCTCGAGGTTCTGGTTCAAGCGGGCCAGCTCGCGCACGAGCGACGGCATCGTCGCCTCGTAGAAGCGCTGGCCCATGGGCGTGCGGAAGAAATCGCTCATGCCGCGCCCTCCGCGTCGCGCTTCTTCAAGCCGAAGAAGAGGAAGCCGTTCCAGCGCGTGCCGGTGATGTGCTGAGCGATGGCCGAGAGCGTCTTGTACCGGGTGCCGTCGTACTCGAAGCCCTCCTCGCGCACGGCGACCTCGTGGGCGACGCCCTCGAAGACCCGGCGCAGGACGGTGCCGGGCGGCGGCAGGCGCGGATCGCGCGGCTCGACCGGTTGCAAGAGCGTCCGCGCCTCGTTCTCCGTCGTCGCGGGCCGCGTCATGCGCATGCGCCAGCGCTCGGGCATCTGATCGCCGAACTTGTTGATGAGGGCGACGGCGCCGGGCGGGAGCCGGCCCTCGGCCAGCTCCTGGATGCGCCAGGCGAGGCGCTTCTTCAGGTAGTCCTTGTTCCGCGTCCGCGTCGGCTCGCCGTAGAGCTCGCGCCACCTCTCGGCGAGCTGGCCGACGGTCATCGCCTCGAGCGCCGCGAGCTGAGTGGGGACGTCGTCGAGCTCGCGCATCGCGGTGCGGGCTCTGGCGGTCGTCTTGTTGGTCATCGTGCCTCCGTCGTTCGCGCGCGCACCGTGCTCGCGCGTCGTCGGCATGACGGCTTCTTCCCCGGTAGAAGACAAGGCGAGAGCCGGAGAGAGCAGAGAGGTCACGACGTACCTCCGTGCGCGGCAGCGCACCGGCCGCGCTGCTCCTTGCGCCACATGTCGATGAGGGTCTCGGCGAGGACGTCAGCCGCCTCGTCGAGCCGACGCTCGATCTCGGCGCGGCGCTCCTCGGCACTCACGCTGGTGGCTGCGGCCGCGCTGGGCCGCGTCTTCGGTATCGTCGCTTCCACAGGTGGGAAACGCGGTCCCGCGCGCCGAAACGGGACAGGAGATCGTCACCGACCTGCACGACCCCATTGACCGGGGACGTTCTGTTTAGTATTTAGGCAACAGAACATAGCGCCCCGCTTCCGGGGGGTGCTCAGCGAGGAAACGTGAAGGAACGGTTTGGAGAACGCATTCGACGCCTGAGGACCGAGCGGAAGCTCGGGCTCCGCGAGTTTGCCACAAGGGTCGGCATCTCGCCCACGTACCTGTCGCGCATCGAGACCTCGGAGGAGAAGGCGCCGCCTGCGGAGGACGTCATCCGCAAGATGGCCAGCGAGCTTGGCGACAGCTTCGACGAGCTGATGACGCTCGCGGGGCGCGTGTCCGAGGCGTCGCTCAACGTCATCAAGGCCGACTCGAAGATGCCGGAGTTCCTGCGCACCGTCGGCGAGCGGAAGCTGTCCGCCGAAGACCTCATGAAGCTCCTGCCCAACGAGCCGAAGAAAGGGAAGCGCTGATGACGCTCAAGGTTCCGTTCCTGTCCGACGCGCAGCTCGAGAGCGCCGCTCAAGAGCTGCTGCGCCGGTACGCCAAGTGGAAGGGCGAGCCGCCGCGACCGCCGATCCCCGTCGACGCGATCGCCGAGGGCGTCCTCGGCCTGACGCTCGAGATGAACGACCTGCGCAAGAAGCTCGGCAAGTCCGACGTGCTCGGCGCGACGTGGCTCGACGACGCGCTGGTGGTCATCGACTCGTCGCTCGAGGGGAACGAGGGCCGCTACTCCTTCACGCTCGGTCACGAGCTTGGGCACTGGCAGCTCCACCGCCCGCTGCGCGAGATGGACAAGGTCACGTTCCCGCTGTTTTCGCGCGAGCCCGGCGAGAAGGCGGGGCCCGCCATCGTCTGCCGCGACGGGCAGCGCGACCCGGCCGAGATCCAGGCCGACAAGTTCTCCGCGTTCTTGCTGATGCCGGCGAGCGATGTCCGTGCCGCGGTGAAGCAGGTGACGGGCGAGCCGCTCGCCATCGACAATCTCGCGGCCCGCAAGAAGGCCGGCGACCGCATCGCCGAGCTGCGCGACTTCGCCGCCGAGGTCATCGCGAAGGGCGGCTTCAGCAACGTGTCGAACCAGGCGATGCAGATCCGCCTGGAGGCGCTGAAGCTCGTCGTCGACGGCGCCCAAGGACGCCTCTTCTGAGTTGTGGGGGAGCGGTTTCGTTCGCTCTCGATGTCCCCTGTTTTGGCAACGGTAAACAAGTTGGAGAACGCATGGCCAACCGCGAATGGAACCCGAAATCCTTCTTCCGCCACCTCACCCCCGACGCCCTCACTGTGCTGCTCGAGTGGGCCGCCGTGGAGCTCACGCTCGATGGCGAGGGGCCGGTGGGCGAGCAGGTCTATCGCGGGTGGAAGGCGCTCCCCGAGGCGGAGCGCGTCGCTATCGAGACGAAGCTCCTGCCGGTCAACGACCTGTGCGGGCCGCACGCGCGCCCGTACCTCGAGCGGCTGGCGCAGCAGGTCTGGACCAATGGGCACGCGCAGCTCGTCGAGGAGGGCCGCGGGTGGTCGGCGCAGGATCTCGCGGTGCGCCTCTTCGTCGCTGACGAGGCGCGCTTCCTCGAGGCCCATCAGGCGCACGCCCTCGACATGATGGAGCACCTCACCGAGTTCCACGGGCGCTACCCGGTCACACTCAAGCCGACCGCCGAGGCCAAGGCGGCGATGAAGGCGGCGATGGCGAGCCACTTCCGCGAGACCGCGTTCGGCGCCCGCTGCCAGGTCGAGGACTTCGCCAACGACGAGAAGTTCGCCCTGTTCATCTTCCACGAGGACGAGGTCGCCCCGTTCGACCGCTTCAACGACAAAGGCGTCGTGGAGCCGGACTGGCAGCGCCCCGTCGTGCGGCTCGCGGCCGTGTTTCAGTTCGAGACCTCGACGCTGCTCGTGAAGGCGCCGCGCGTGGCCGAGCGCGAGAAGCTGCGCGACCTCTTCGCGCAGGTCTTCGTCGGCGACCCGAGCTACTTCGAGGACACGAACAAGAGCCCGAAGTTCTCGTTCGATCCGCTGCGCGACGACGACTTCGACTTCCCCGTGCGGGGCTTCGACAAGATCGAGGACGTGTCCATCGTGCGGGTCGTGGCCAAGCCCGCGAGCCGCGACGTGAAGCGCGTGACCGTCGAGATGAAGCCGGGCTTCACCGTGCTCGGCGTGCGCGGGCTCCTGGGGGAGCACGGCGTCGATCTCGCGAGCGACGCGATCCACGGCGTGCGCCTGCAGTTCATCTTCGAGGGCAAGGGCCGCTCGAAGTACCGGACCGTCAGCCTCTTCAACCCGAACAGCTCGAACCTGAACGACACGGAGCGCGACCGCGTCATCCGTCGCTACCTAAAGGAGTGGGGCATCGATGCCAGCGGACGACGTTCTCCCGTGGAAGCTGCTGCTCGCGAAGCTGCGGCGCAGTGACGACTCGCGCGTGAGCTACGACGAGGTGCTCCGCACCGGCTGGCAGCCGGAGCCGCTCGTCGTGCGCGAGCGCGTGCTCGAGTACGGCAAGGCCGACGACTACGAGCCGCCCGGGTGCCTGCACGGCTGCTTCCCGAACGTGAACTACGACCTCGGCGCCGCCGAGGGGCTCGTGGCGGTCGCGTGCCCGGAGGAGCCGCCCTGCTGGGAGGGCTTCCGCATGGCGCCGCGCACCGAGGTCGAGGGGCTGCGCTGCCGCTCGAAGGACGTCTTCGCCAAGATCGCCGCGACCCACCGCCTGCAGCCGCTGCCGAAGCCCGTGCCCAAGCCGTTCCTGGGCGTGGGGATGATGCACCGACGCGGCATGAGCATCGGCGTCGTGTGGCTGCGCGCGCCCAAGCTCGGGTTCGAGCAGCTCTGCCGCGGGCTGCGCTCGGACCTCGGCGTCGACGGACTCGTCGTGCTGGTGGCGACGAAGCCGCCGACGTCGCTCACCGCCGTCGACAAGATCGTGCCCTTCGAGCTCGACCTCGACGCCGAGGGGCGCATCGGGCTGCCGCGCGCCATCGAGGAGCTGACGCCGGACTACCGCACGCGGGTCATCGACGAGCCGATGCTCGATCTCGACTACGTCCACCTCCGGCTGTCGACGCGACCGGGTGAGCGCCACGTCGTGGAGATCAACGGCCAGGACTTCGGCGGCTGTCGCAAGAGCGACCTGAAGTTCCTGCGCATGCTCTTGCTCGCGGCGGCGCGCAAGCACGGCAACGACGACGGGTGGCTCGACAAGTCGCGCCTGCGCGACGGCAGCGACAAGGACCCGGCGCTGAACGACCTGCGCGCCGACCTCGGCAAGTACGACCTGTACGGGCTCGGCGAGGAGGAGCGGAAGGCGCTCATCCGCGTGCAGCGCGGCACGGGCCTCATCCGCCTCGGCGTGCCGCCCGAGAACATCACGCTCGATGCCTCGCTCGCCGAGCTCACGTTCGTGGCCACGACGACCACCGTGAAGAAGGACGGCACCAAGACCAAGCCGACGAAGAAGCAAGAGGAGGGGCTACAAAACGCCGCCACGCTCCTGCGCGACTGCCGCCGCCTCGGCGCTCCTGGCGAGGTCGAGGACGCGAAGACCCCGGCGGCTACGAGTCGTCGTGGCCGTAGCGCCCCTTGAAGTTGTCGCGGAACCCGCCGCCGCTCCCCGGCTCGGGTGTCGGGAAGTCGTCGGCGGTGACGACCTTGGTCTTCTCGAAGTCGATCAGCACCGCGCGCCGACGCCCGCTGTCGAAGGTGACGCGCTCGCTCTCGGCTTGGACGAGGCCGCCCTGCTTC
>CALKVW010000110.1 GCA_938004785.1 uncultured Polyangiaceae bacterium | reverse complement strand
TGACGTGGGTGCGGACCTTCCAATTGCGGGTGCCGATCGTGACGCCGTTGTTGAACAGATCTGCAGCTACGGTCGCCGGTGCGTCGGCTGCGTCGCAGCTCTCGTCTCCGTCGGTGACGAGGATGATGTTGACTGATCGACAAGGCGGGTCGCTCGCGCTCAGCGGGGTAGGATGGGTGAAACTCAGCCCGTTGGGGCAGTAGTTCGAGGTCGACCAGTCACTCCATCCTGCGCGTAGATACTGGGCGGCGGACTGCAGTGAGCCTGCCAATGGGGTGGCGCCCATGGCGAAGAGCTCACGGTCTCCCGCGCACTGGCCATCGAACCAGTCGAGAAGGGTGTTCGTGTTGTCCGGCGCGGTCGGGCTGTCCTGTTTGATCGGGACCAATATGCGGCCGCCGTTGCGCCAGACGCCCTCGGCATAGTTCGGTGCGCCCGGGCCCGCACCCGTCGAGCAGGCGGGGAACACGCCGCAGGTGTTGGCTGTGTTCGTGTAGTTGCACCCGTAGTTCTCACCGTACAATCCCGTTGCGTACAGCGGACAGTCGCAACCAGAAGTACCGGAGCCGATGCCCGCCGGCTGGCAATCGCCTGGCCGACTCCGGACACAATCCTCGACGCACGCACCGCCCCCACACGCGCTGATCTGCGGGGCGAACGTCGCCAGGCCGAAGTTCACCTGGCCGCTGAAGGCCTGGATGGTTTGCCGCATGGCGCACTTGGCGTCATTCAGGCGGCTCGGGTACAGCCCGCACGAGTTGTTCGTGACGCCCGTCGTGGGACAGGTCTCCGGGAAGTTGGAGAGCGGCGCCGTGCACTGGACCATCGACCCCGACGTGTCCACGACGACCATGAAGTACGGCTTCGCGGGCGCAGGCCAGTCGCTCGGGTTCGGCGACAGACACGCGGCGGGCTCCTGCGCTTCGGCGGGGGCGGTGGCGAGCAGCGCGCTGCCTCCGAAGGCGGCGAGGCCGGCCAGGAAGAAAGGGGCGAGGGAGAGTGTTCGACGGTGGAACATGGGGCCTCGAGGGGGGCGGGTCAGCGCCGCGACTCGCGTCTCGGTGTGTGAAGACACCTGCCGACCGATAGCGAGAGAACACCAACGGTGTCTCGTCCGCAACGACCAAGAGCTGCCCTCGCTCGCGATCTGTGGCGGGAGGTGCGCGGCGCTGCTCTGACCCGCCCACACGCCAGCGCGTCGAGGCGCATACATTGCGCCCCGCCCGGTGTAACGTCGTCCCCGATGGCGCGCACTTCGTCGCACAGGCCACCCCCGAGCGTCGCTCCGCCGAGCCGGCCCGGAGCCAAGCGCGGGAGGCCACCCGGCTCGTTCTCGCAGCACCGCAGGCTCGACAAGCTGCGCAGCTTGCTGCAGCGGCACCCGAAGGGCCTCAGCATCTACGAGCTCGCGAACGAGCTCGAGGTGACGCCGCGCTCCTTGCGGCGCTACCTGCAGGAGATCAAGCGCGACCTCGAGCTCGTGCAGGCCCCCGCGCGCCCCGGTGGCGCGATGCTCTGGCGGCTCGCGCCCGGCGAGGCGGTGCGCAAGGTGGAGGTGCGGCGCACGCAGGCCTACGCCCTGCTTGCGGCGCGCAGGCTCTTCGAGCCGATGAAGGGCTCCGCCCTCTACGAAGAGATCCACATGGCGAGCGAGAAGCTGCTCGGCATCGCGCGGCGTCCCGGGCGTGGGCCCAACGCCGGCGTCGCCGACGCGCGGCTCGAGGATCGTTTCCTCTACCTGCCGTTCTCACCGAAGGACTACGCCTCGCGCACCGAGGAGCTCGACGACGTCTTCCAGGCCGTGGCCGATCTCAGGCCGCTCAGCTGTCGCTACGTGCGCCCGAAGGACGGCCGTGAGGAGCGCATCGACATCCACCCCTACGCGATGGTCGTCTACAAGGAGGCGATCTACTGCGTCGGGCTGCACGTGCAGAAGCAGGAGATCCGTACCTTCCTCCTCGATCGAATGCGCGACACCGAGTGCGCGGCGACCGAGCGCTTCGAGCTGCCCGACGATTTCCGCATCGACGACTACTTCCAGGGGCAGTTCGGGATCTGGCGTGGAGGAGATCCGATCCACGTCGTCGTCGATTTCGACGAGCGCGTCGTCGAGTACGTCGAGACGCGGCGCATCCACCCGAGCCAGACGCTCTCTCCGCTGCCCGACGGAGGCGTGCGGCTCGAGATGACGATCGGCGATCTCACGGAGGTCACGACCTGGGTCCTCGGCTTCGGCGAGACCGCCCGCGTGCGCGCTCCGGTCGAGCTCGTCGCGAGGGTCCGCAAGGAGCTCGAGGGCGCCCTCGCGCGCTACGAGCCCACGCCGAAGGGCTCGAGCTCCGCGAAGACCAAGCCGCTGGCGAAGCTCGAGAAGGAGACGAAGCCCATCAGGCCGAAGAAGGCGGCTGGCGCACCGAAGAAGTGAGCCACCGCGCTCGCCCGCGCCGGCCCTCAGCGAGCCTGGGCGCGGGCGGCGTCGAGCGCCTCTTGGAGCATCTTGCCGTGCTCCTTCGGATCCGCCCAGCGACGGCGCCCCTCCTCGGGCAGGAGGTGGATCGGGTCGAAGTAGGTGTAGTACTGGCCGGCCTTCACGCTCGGCGCGGTGTACACGCTCACGCCCGTCGTGCGGTTGTAGTGCTCGTAGGAGTGGCAATCGCGCTTGCCGCCGCCGCCCGGCGCGTCGACCACGAAGGTCGGCGTGTTGAAGCCCGCCGTCGAGCCGCGCACGATCTTCTCGAGCTCGATCGCCGTCTGCACGCGCGTGCGCAGGTCTTCGACGCCCTTCACGAGATCGTGCACGTAGACGTAGTAGGGGTGCACGTTGACGTGGCCGAGGCGCTTCACGAGCAGCTTCATCGTCTCGGGCGCGTCGTTCACGCCGCGCTGCAGGACGGCCTGGTTGCGCACGAAGATGCCTCGCTCGAAGAGGCGGTTCATCGCGCGCTGCGTGATGCCGGTGATCTCGTTCGGGTGGTTGAAGTGCGTGTGCAGCACCACCTCTTTGTGGAGCTTGCGGCCGAGCTCGACGATCGACGTGAGCGCGTCGACCCAGGGGTCGTCGCTCAGGATCTTCTGCGGCATGACCGCGGGGCCCTTGGTCGCGATGCGGATCCGGCGGATGTTGCTCATGCCGAGCAGGGTCTCGCCGATCTCGCGCAGCTGCTCGGCGCGCAGCTGGTAGGCGTCGCCTCCGCTGACGACGATGTCCTCGAGCTCGGGGCGCGAGGCGACGTACTCGAAGGCGCGCTTCCAGCGGTTCGCGTCGACCTTGAGGTTGACCTTCTCCACCTCGTCGGTGTCGATCCCCACCGCGTAGCTGCGCGTGCAGAAGCGGCAGTACACCGGGCAGGTGTCGAGCGGCAGGAACAGCGCCTTGTCCGGGTACCGGTGCGTGAGCCCGGGCACGGGCGCGTCTTCTTGCTCGTGGAGCGAGTCGAGGCCGAGCTTGGGGTGGTCCGGCAGCATGCGCGACGCGAGCGGGATGAACTGCGTGCGCAGCGGATCCGAGTAGGGGTCGTTCCAGTCGATGAGCGAGACGAGGTAGGGCGAGACGCGCACGCTCATGGGCGCGCGCGCGAAGCCCGCGGTCGCGTCGAGGATGAACTCGTCGCTCGCGACGCCCTTGAGGGTCTCGAAGAGCTTGTCGGCGCGCGTGATCGAGCGCTTCGCCTGCCAGTGGTGGTCGAGGAACTGCTCGTCGGTGACCTCGCGGTAGGCCGGGATGCGGCGCCAGTCCGGCATCTCGACGAGCTGCTTGTGGCGCAGGCTCGCGGGGTCGACCGGAGGCTTCAGCGCGTGGATGGGCTCGGCGGAGGCGCCGTGGACGGGCAGGCTGACGACACTCGACATGGCAGGTCTCGCTGGGTGAGGCGCGTGAGGTGCGTGCGAGGTCGGTCTAGCACGGAAGGCCGCGCGTCTGCGAGCGAGGCTCGGCCGCGAGACGGCTCCTCGGAGCTGCTGCGCCGCGTCAGCGCTCGGTGGTAGCCCGGTGGGAGCTCGCGCTCAGAGGTCGGTCCGCGGCGCGACCGAGATCATCGAGGCCTGCGCCGGGTCACGCAGGTTGCGGTACGCGGCGTAGTAGGTGCGCACGCGCACGACGTAGTCCTGCGTCTCGGGGTAGTTCGGGATGCCGCCGGCGCGCGTGACCGCACCCTCGCCGGCGTTGTAGGCCGCGATGGTGAGATCGAGGTCGCCGTTGAAGAGGTTCGCGAGGATGCGCAGGTAGCGCGTGCCGCCGAAGATGTTCTCGCGAGGGTCGAAGCTGTCGCGCACCTGCATGCGCGTCGCGGTCGGCGGCATGAGCTGCATGAGCCCCTGCGCGCCGGCGCTCGACACCGCGCGCGGATCGTAGTCGCTCTCGACCTTGATGACTGCGCGCACGAGCTCTTCGGGCAGCTGGTAGAGCGTCGCGGCCTGGCGAATCCACTTGTCGTAGCGCGTGAAGCGCTCGATGGAACGGTCGCTCGGGGGCACGGGCGTGGCGCGCGGGCGCTTGCCTCGCGTCTCCTTGCTCGTGCTCTTCACGTAGAGCGAGTAGCGGGGATCGCTCGGACGCGTGCTGAAGTGCATCACGCCCTGCTCGTCGACGTAGGAGTAGATGTCGGCGCTCGCGTCGCTCGGCGCGAAGAGGCCCAGGGCGAGCACGGCGCCCGCGGTGAGGGCGATGGCGAGGCCGTAGCGCAGCGACTGGGAGCGAGGCGAGGGACGCACGGACCAGAGTGTAGCCGAGGAGCGGCGCCCGGGTGCAAACTCGGCGCGGCTCCTCTGGCTGGGCCGCGCGGTCTGGGGCGGCGCGGGCTGGGGCGACGCGCCTCGGGCGCGGACGGGCGCTCAGCGCAGCGCGCGGTCGAGCGCGGTGGGGGGGGCCGCTGGGGGAGGGTACAGCTCGGTGGGCAGGCCACCCCGGTGGCTCAGCGCGAGGAAGTCCATGAGCAGCGCGATCGTCACGTGCACGAGGAAGCCGGAGTAGATGCTCTTGGTGCGCATCGCGAGCGAGCCGAGCGCGATGCCGGCCACGATCGCGCCGCAGGTCTCGAGGTAGGGCTTGCCGAAGTGGATCATGCAGTAGGGCACCACCATCGCGAAGATGGCCGTCGAGCCCATCGAGCGGCGCAGCCCGTTGAGCCAGAAACCCCGGAAGAACACCTCGAGGCCGAAGAACTGAGCCACGTACATCGCTTCCCACGCGGCGAAGTCGAGCCAAGATCGCGAGGCGCGCCGGTAGAAGGGGTAGTACTGGCCGAAGTCGGGCCCGCTCGCGACGATGAACACCGCAGGCACGACCACTGCCAGGCACAGGAGGTAGATCCACGCGTGCCCGAGCAGTCCTTTCGTGCGCAGGCCCATGTCGAGCAGGCTGTCCTTCGGGAAGCAGATCTTCCACACCGCGAAGGGGAACACCGTGTATCCGGCGACGCGCGTGAAGGCCCACCACGAGAGCGCGTAGAGTTCGCCGTACTGGCGCATCGAGACGCGCGCGCCGAGCCCGAGAGGCAAGAGGGAAGGGTCCTGCTCGACGCGCTGCAAGAAGGGCTTCACGTAGCCGAGGTAGAAGTCGCGGTCGAAGTACCACTGCAGGGTGAGCACGACCGCCGTGATGACGAAGAGCACGAGCGGGCGCGCGTCACTCTCGCCACGCGCGAGGCGCTCGCGTTGGTGCTCGAAGGCCTCGACGTCGAGCTCGCGCCAGGTCTTGCGGAAGAACCACCAGACGATCGGCAAGATGAAGACGAAGGCGACGAGCGGCGCGGCGGCCTGAGCGAGCGCCAGCCACACGCTCGGCGTGACCGGCGGCGGGGGCATGCCCGGCGGCGCTGCCGGGAGAGGCAGCGTCTTGGGCTGGGCCGACAGCGCGAAGAGCGCCGCGGTCGTCGACGCGAGGAGCGAGCTCACGCGCCTGGCGCGGCTCCCTCGCTCGCGAGGCGCGCGGCACGCTCGAGGCGCGCGACCGAGGCCTCGCGGCCGAGCAGCACGACGACCTCGAAGAGGCCGGGGGTCGCCGTGCGCCCGGTGAGCGCGACGCGCACCGGCTGGGCGAGGTCCTTCATGCTGAGGCCGCGCTCGGCGAGGTAGGCGGCGAAGCTCGCCTCGAGCGGAGCGGCCGAGAAATCGGTCGCTCCGGCGAAGAGCCTCGCCACGTCGCGGAGGCCTTCGGCCTTGTCGGCCGTGAGGAACTTGGTCCGTGATTTGTCGTCGATCAGCGGCTCGGCGCGGAAGAGGTAGTCCATCATCTCGGCGGTCTCGAGCCAGGTCTGCCCGCGCTCGCGATAGAGCGGGAGCGCGGTGCGCACACGCGCGTCGTCGGCTTCGAGGCCACGCGCCTCGAGGAACGGCATCAGGCCGGTCACGTAGGCGTCGTCGCTCGTGAGCTCCGGGCGCTTGAGGTGCTCGAAGGTGATCGCGGCGAGCTTCTTCGTGTCGAACTTGCCGTCGCCGCGGCCGCAGCTCGCCCAGTCGAACTTGTCGACGAGGTCCCGCAGCGAGAAGACCTCCTCGTCGCCGTGCGACCACCCGAAGCGCGCGAGGTAGTTGAGCAGCGCCGCCGGCGGGATGCCCTTGTCGCGGTACTCGCTGACCGCCACTGCGCCGTGGCGCTTGGAGAGCTTCGAGCCGTCGGGCGCGAGCATCATCGGCAGGTGCGCGAACACGGGCGGCTTCGCGCCGAGCGCCTCGTAGAGGTGGATCTGCGGGGGCGTGTTGATCATGTGGTCGCGCCCGCGCGCGACCAGCGTGATGCCCATCGTGATGTCGTCGACGACGGCGCCGAGGTTGTAGAGCGGCACGCCGTCGGCGCGCACGAGCACGGCGTCCTGGAAGGTGTGGTTCGGCGTGGTGACCTCCCCGAAGACGAGGTCGACGTAGGTGATCGAGCCGCTGCTGGGCGCACGCCAGCGCACGACCGTCGGGCGGCCGCCGTGGTCTTTCTTGTCGCGGCAGGTGCCCGGGTAGCGGAACTGGGCCTTGGGATCGCGGGCCTTGAGCGCCTCGCGCTGCGCGTCGAGCTCCTCCTTGGTGCAGCTGCAGCGGTAGGCTGCGCCCGCCGCGATGAGCTTCTCGACGAACTCGGCGTAGAGACCGAGCCGCTCCATCTGCCGGTAGGGGCCGTGCCCGCCGCCGACGTCGGGGCCCTCGTCCCAGTCGAGGCCCAGCCAGCGCATGCTGTCGATGATGACGCGCTCGTTCTCGGGTGTGCTGCGCTCCTGGTCGGTGTCCTCGATGCGGAGGACGAAGGTGCCGCCCGTCTTGCGCGCCCAGAGCCAGTTGAAGAGCGCGGTGCGCACTCCACCGATGTGCAGGTACCCGGTCGGGGAAGGGGCGAAACGGACGCGCGGACGGTCGCTCGGAGCGGAGCTCATGGGCCGGCGCTTAGCACGGTGAACGTTGCGCGGGGGAGGGGGAGGGTGGTAGAAGCCGCGCTTCCCACACCGCACGAGTGAGCTCGTGCACCCCGTCCAGATGGGGCACCGCCGCGCGAGCCGAGCTGGCTCGGGCCCGGGGCCCTCCCGGGCGTCGAAAGGAGATCCCACATGAAGAAGGCACCGCTCGCGCTCGTCAAGGAGCGCTTCGGGGAGAAGGCGAAGCTCGTGGAGGCCGTGCGCGCGCTGGCCACCGAGGAGCTCTGGCTCGGCCGCACGAGCGCCGATCGCGGCGGCGACAAGGGCCTCGAGCACGTCTCGAACGCGAAGCTCATCCGCCTGCACGACACGCTCTCGCAGGTGAAGAAGGACTTCGGCTCGCGCGCCAAGCTCATCGACGCCATCTGCGAGCTCGAGAAGCGCAGCAAGGACGAGGGCTACAAGAAGCGCCTCGGCGCCTGGCCGGTGCCGCGCCTCTACGACAGCTACAAGGCCGCGAAGAAGCGAGCCGATCGCGCGGCGAAGCTCGCCTCGCTGAAGAAGGCCTGAGCGACGAGCCCGCGGGCCGATGAACCCGGCCTCCGAACGAGCCCTCCCGGCACGGCGCCCAGCCCGTCGCGGAGGGCTCCTTCGTTCCATCCCCGGAGAGCCGACACGTGCCGACTGACTCCTCCGTGAAGCCGCGCGCGCCGCTCCCTCGCGTGCCGCCCGGTTGGTTCCGGCAAGTGCTCATCGTGGCGCGTAAGGATCTGCGCATCGAGCTTGCGACGGGCGAGGTCGTCACGACGAGCGGCTTCTTCGCGGTGCTCGTCGCCATCGTGGCGTCCATCTCCTTCTTCGCGGGGCAAGACGCCCGGCGCGAGATCGCGCCCGGCGCCTTGTGGGTCAGCATCAGCTTCGCGAGCGTGCTCGCCCTCTCACGCACCTGGCAGCGTGAGCGCGACGACGGCGCGCTGCGCGGGCTGCTCGTCTCACCGCTGTCTCCGAGCGCGATCTTCCTCGGCAAGGCGATCGGCGTGGCGGTCTTCGTCACCATCGTCGAGCTGCTCGTCGTGCCCGTGGTGGCGCTCTTCTTCTCGATCGATCTGTCGAGCGACGGGCCCGCGATGCTCGCCTTGCTCGCGGCTGCGACACCCGGCATCGCGGCGAGCGGCACGCTCTTCGGGGCGATGACCGTGCGCACGCGCGCGAGGGATCTGGTGCTCGCGAGCGTGCTCTTGCCGCTCGTGGCCCCGAGCTTGCTCGCGGGGGTCGCTGGCACACGCGCGCTGTTCACTGGCGCGAGCTTCGCCGAGCTCGGCGACTACTTCGTGCTGATGGGCGTCTTCGGCTTCGTGTTCGTCGCCGGCGGCCTCGGGCTCTTCGAGAGCGTGCTGGAGGGCTGAGGCGCGCGCCCGATACCTCAGCCGCCTCCTGCCGCGCGAACCATCTCAGGACCCTCCTCGGCCGCCCTCCGGCCACCTGCGTCGAGGTAGGCCGCGACCGACTCGGCCACGCGGCGCCCCGCCCGCACGAGCTCGTCGGCTTCGAAGTCGGCGCCTGTGCACTCGCCCGCCGCCCACACGCCCTCGGCGCTCCGACCCTGCTCGTCGGTCGAGAGCGCGAAGCCTCGGCCGCACCAACGCGTGCTCGCGCCGGCCTGGAGGCCGAGCTCGAAGCTCGGCGCGCCCGCGAGCGCGAGCGCGACGACGCGCGCCTCGAGCTCGCGGCCGTCGCACAGGCGCAGGCCTCGCACCGTCGACGTGCCGAGGACGGCCTCGACGTCTTCTTCTTCGACCCGCGCGACCACGCGCGTACCGAGCCTCTCCCCGAGCGCGTCTGCGAAGGCGCCCCGCCCCACGATCACGACGCCGCCCGTCGGGACGATCCCCGCGCAGGCGAGCTGCGCGAGCGCGCGGGCGCTGAAGACGCCCGGCAAGTCGTTGCCTTCCACGAGCAGCGTTCGGTCGTGCGCGCCGGTCGCGAGGATCAGCGCGCGCGGTTCGACCAGCACCGCCCCGGCCTCGCCCGCGACCAGGACACGCGCCTCGTACACGCCGCAGGCCGTCGCGCGAGGCTTCACGACGACGCCCGCGAGTGGGTGCGCTGCGACCGCGCTCGCCGCCGCAGCTCCCGCGGCGAGCGCGGCGAGTCCCGGGACGCGCGCGTCGTCGACGAGCCAGGTCGAGTGGCCTCTCCTCGCGAGGTGGTGGGCCGTGACGATGCCCGCGAGGCCACCGCCGACGACGAGCGCGTCGAGCGCCACGTGCTCCGCGGCCTGCACGGGGCGCGCGACGTCGGGCAACTTGCCCGTGCCCGCGAGCTTGCGCGCGAAGCTCGACAACAGCTCCGACGCCAGCGGGACGCCGGCGAACAGGTGATGATGATCGATGCCCCGGGGGAACAGCCAGTCGGTGAGACGCAGCAGATCCGTGTTGCGTGTACCGAGGATGTTCTGCGTCTCGACCTCTTCACCGCCCGCGACCGCGCGCAGGCAGGTCATCACGTTCGGCTCGCCGTTCACCCGCGCCAGGCAGCCATCGCAACCACCGCGCAGGCACGACGGTCCCCGCGGTCGGTGCAGCTTCGGGCTGCGCGCGATGCCTGCCACGTCGACGGAGGCGAGCAATGCATGCGTGAGCGGCTCGCCTCGCTCGGCCTCGAGCTCGCGACCATCGAGACGGATGGAGACCGGGTCGATGGGCGGACGGATACGCTCGAACATGCGCGCCTCGGAGGCTAGCAGAACGCGGCGGAGCCTTCGCTCGTGGTACGCTCCCGGGCGGTGCGACTCGGCGTGCTCGGTCCTAGCGAAGGTGAGCTGGCAGCGCTTGCGTGCGCGGCCCTGCACCTCGTCGACGTGGCCAAGGTGGATCGCGTCGTCTACCTCGGCGCCGACGACGCGCTCGATCGGGTCGTCGCGGCCTGGGCGCGGGAGCTCGTCGGGTCGGACCCGAGCGACGAGCTGCTCTTCGTCCGCGCGACGCGGGCCTGCGTCAACGCCGCCCCGGCCGAGGTGGAGGCCTTCGTCCAGGCCGAGCGCGCGCGGCGTCGACTGCGCCTCTTCGCCACGGTCCCTCCGCCGCCGGGCAGGACGATCGAGCTGTTCGACGGAAAGATCGCCGTGCTCCTGTTCGACAAAGCGAGCCTCGAGGAAGACGATATCGCCGGCGCGGCGCTGCTGGTCTTCGGCCGCTCGACCGAGCCGCTCATCCACCGCGTCGGGCCACGTGTGTTCCTGTCCCCTGGGCCGATCGGTCCGAGCTCGGGCGTGCTGGTGCTCGATGACGAAGGCGGCGGCATCTCGGCCGAGCTCGTCGACGCGCAAGGTGGGCTCAGGCGCTCCGAGCGCATCGAACGCGTGGCGCTCACGGGCGTGAAGATGCGCGTGCAGGGGGCCAGCTAGTCGGGCGATGGACCTCGGCACGAGCGACGATCGTCTGGACCGCCCGATGCGCGTCGCGTTCTTCGGAGGAAGCTTCGACCCTCCGCACGTCGCGCACGTGCTCTGCGCCGTGTATGCGCTGAGCATCGGCGCGGTCGACCGGGTGCTGGTCGCGCCGGTGTACGAGCACCCCTTCGGCAAGGACTCGGCGGCCTTCGAGCACCGCCTGCGCATGTGCGAGCTCGCCTTCGGCTGGATCGCCGGCATCGAGGTCAGCCCGGTGGAGCGTGAGCTCGGCGGCGAGAGCCGCACCCTGCGCACGCTCGAGCACCTGCACGCGGAGCACCCGAGCTGGACGCTCCGCCTGCTCGTCGGGTCCGACGTGCTCGCCGACACGCACAAGTGGCACCGCTGGGAGCGCGTGGTCCGACTCGCGGAGCCGCTCGTCGTCGAGCGCCCCGGCAGCCTGACGCGGCCAGGGGCGCTCGCGCTGGCCGACGTCTCGAGCACCGAGGTGCGCCGAGCGCTCTCCGCCGGGCGCCACGACGAAGTCGCCGACCGGCTCCCAGGCGCCGTTCTGGGCTACCTGCGAGCCCACCGGCTCTACGAGCCGAGCCGTGGCTGAGGCGCGCGGACACGCTCGGGCCTCGGCGCGCGGTCCGCGTGTGGCGGTCGTGGGGCGCGGCAAGGTGGGCTCGGTGCTCGCGCGCGAGCTCCGAGCGAGGGGCGTGGCCGTCGTGGTCTGGCGCGCGAGGAGTTTGCCCTCTCGCCTCCCGTCGGTCGACGTCGTGCTGCTGTGCGTACGCGACGCCGCCCTCGAGGAGCTCGCGCGGCTCGTCGCCGCGCGGCTGCGAGCACCCCTGCCCGAGGTGGCGCTCCACACCGCGGGCGCGCTCGGGCCCTCGGTGCTCGCTGCGCTGTCCGAGCGCGGGCTCGCGGTGGCGCAGGCACACCCGCTGCTCTCCTTCGCGGGCGGCGCTCGCGGCCCCACCTTGAGCGGTGGCGCGCTCGTCATCCAAGGCGACCCCAAGGCCCAGAGGCGCGCGCGGTGGCTCGCGAGGCAGCTCGGCATGCGGCCGGTCGTCGGCAGCTTCGACCCCACCGTCTACCACGCTGCCGCCTCGATCGTCGCGAACGGGGCGATCGCGCTGGCC
>CALKVW010000109.1 GCA_938004785.1 uncultured Polyangiaceae bacterium | reverse complement strand
GAGAGCGCCGAGCACGGTGCGGGGGTGGGCATCCACTGCTCGCTTGCGCGCTGTCGTGTCGAGACCGAGCACGTTCGCGAGGGCAGAGCTCGGCGCTCGCGCTGTGACCGCGCCGGCTCAGCGGGGCGGCCTGCCGCTCCCGAGCTCGCTGGAGCGGTCCGGGCGCGGGCCGCGGGTGGGCAGCTCGTCGAGTGGGCTGCGCACGCCGAGGCCACCTCGGTTGAGCACGTGGGTGTAGATCATGGTGGTGCTGACGTCGCGGTGACCGAGCAGCTCTTGAATGGTGCGGATGTCGTAGCCCGACTCGAGCAGGTGGGTGGCGAAGGAATGGCGCAGGGTGTGGCAATGGGCGCGTTTGCTGATGCCGGCGGCGAGCGCGGCCTCGCGCACGGCGCGCTGGATGACGGTCTCGTGCAGGTGGTGGCGTCGCTGTTCGCCGGTCTCGGGGTGGGTGTAGCGTCGCGTGGCGGGGAAGACCCACTGCCAGGGCCACTCTCGGCCTGCGCGCGGATACTTGGCGCGTAGCGCGTCGGGCAGCTCGACCCAGCCGGCGCCAGCGGCGAGGTCGGCCTGATGCTGGCGCGCGACGCGCTGGAGGTGCTGTTCGAGCTCGGCGACGAGCGATCGAGGCAGGGGCGTGACGCGGTCGCGGCGCCCCTTGCCGTCGCGCACGCGAATCTCACGGCGCTCGAGGTCGAGGTCTTTGACGCGGAGGCGCGCAGCCTCGAGCAGGCGCAGGCCCGCGCCATAGAGCAGCCCGGCGACGAGGTGCACGGGGCCGTCGAGCCGTTCGAGCAGGCGCTGGACCTCAGCCTGGGTGAGCACGACGGGGATGCGGTGCGGGCGCTTGGCGCGCACGAGGCCCTCGAGCTCCGCGAGCGGTTTGCGCAAGACGTCGACATAGAGAAAGAGCAGCGCCGCGAGGGCCTGGTTCTGGGTGGAAGCGCTGACCTTCTGCTCGGTGGCGAGGTGCGTGAGAAAGGCGGTGACGTGCTCGGCGCCGAGCTCACGCGGATGACGGGTGCCGTGGTGGCGCACGTAGCGGAGGACCCAGGCGAGGTAGGCCTTCTCGGTGCGGGGGCTGTAGTGGCGCAGGCGCAGCTCGGCGCGCACTTGGTCGAGCAAGCGAGGCGGCGAGGTGGGGAGCGCGTTCGGGGGTTGCAGCACGAGGCGAGGGACAGCAAGGCGCAGACCAGGCCAAAACGGCGTCAATTGCGGCGATTCGTGAGACTCCGGGGTGGCGGGCGGCGGCATCGGCGTGGCGGCCGCCACCCTGGGGCGCGCTGCGCGATGCGCTCACCGAGTCGAGCGTGCGCGGCGGCGGCGCGGCGGCGGCTCTGCGTGCGAAGCCTGCTATGCGGCTCGGAAGCGGGGCGACACGGCGCGCAAGTGCCCGGATGGAGGCGCTTTGCTGGGTACCTGGGCATGTCGGAGTTTCGACAGGTCCCCCTGGCCAGGTGGCGGCGCAGCTCTTGCGAACGTGCCTCCGCAGTAGGGGGACTCGCCAATCCATGACTGCCGATGACCACGCACCGACCCGGGGCTCGCGGGGTGCCGAGCTCCGGGGTACCGACGCCTTCCGGGCCCTGCTCGAGGGGCGCCTCACGGTCGTCGATCGTTTCGATCGCGACGGGCGGACTTTCCTCGTCACCGCGCACAGCCACACGCTCACGCTGCCCGAGCGAGCGCTCAGCACGCAGGAGCGCCGCGCCGCGAGCCTCGTGAGGCTGGGGCACGCCAACAAGGCGATCGCGGTCGACCTGGGGCTCTCCGAGTCGAGGGTCTCCACGCTCATGCGCTCGGTCGCCGAGCTGCTGCTCGACGGGGCCAGCAACGCCGAGATCGCCGCAGCGCGAGGCACCTCGAGGCGCACCGTGGCGAACCAGATCGCCACGATCTTCCGCAAGCTCGACGCCACGTCGCGCGTGGATGTCGCCGCGCGGATCTTCGGCGCCACGCGCGGTTGAGCGAGCCACACCGAGCTCGGCGCGGAGGCCCACGGAGCGCCGATCGCGCCACCTGCGCTACGCTGCGCGGCCCGGCCGGGATCACCTCGGCGGGCTGGAGGAGCGCGGGTATGTCGATGCGTTGGTGGCTGGTTGGTCTCTTCGTCTTGGCTCAGTTCGCGGCGGGCTGCGTGCCGAAGTGGACGGTGCTGCAGCAGGCCGAGCCGAACCCCTTCGTGGGCAAGAGCGAATTCGCGGTGGCGCCGGCCGACTTCAGCGAGCTGCGCGTCGGCGAGAAGACCGAAGCCCAATACCTCGCGGAGAAAGACGACGGGCAGCGCGCCTCCTTCGCCGGCGACAAGCAGGCGATCGACGAGCTGTTCTTCGCCGAGCTGAGGAGCGAGGCCGCAGGAGCGGGGATCCAGGTCGACCGCGCAGGCAACGGCGCCCCCTTCGTGATCCGGCCGATCGTGCAGCACATCGAGCCCGGCTTCTACGCGGTGGTCGCGTCGGCGCCGAGCCAGCTGCGCCTGCGGGTGCTGATCGAAGCCGCCGACGGCAAGGTGCTCGACATCATCGAGCTGTTCCACCAGACCGACTCGGCGAGCAGCGGCTGGAGCGTGGGAGGCATCAGCACCAATCCATCGAGCGGCGGCCGCTTGCGCGACGACGCGAGCTGGATCGGCGAAGCCGTCGGCGAATACCTCGTGGAGCGCGCGCGGCCGCAGGAGTGAGGCGCGCTCAGGTGTTGCGCAGCGCGAAGGCGAGCACGCCGACGATGCAGAGGCTCGCGCCCACGCCGACCCAGCGCACGATCCTGCGCTGGAGGAAGATCATGCGCACCGCCGCGATCGCCTCGGCGAGCTGCTCCTTGCCGACGCGAGCGACCTGGCTCACGTAGCGGTAGGCGGCGGGCTTGGGGTGGCGCACGAGGTTGTGCGCGCCGCAGTAGGCGCAGCGCGCGAAGAGGGCGTGCTCGTGGAGCGTGAGCGGCGCGCCGCAATGGCGGCAGAGCACGACCTCGGGGAAGCGTGGATCGACCGAAGCGGTGATCGATTGCTCGAGGCGCGCATAGGGTGAACCGCAGGCGAGCCACTCGAGGCCGAGCTGCATCGCGACGAGCGAGGGCACCAGCACGAAGAAGACCATGCTGAAACCCGGCCTCCCGAAGCGCGGCAGCAGGACGAAGGCCCACACGAAGGTGCAGACCAGCACCACGGCGCACATGCCGAGGCCGATGAGGCGCGCGGCGCGTGGCGAGCGCGGCGTGGGGAGCGTCTTCCAGAGCGCGTCGGCGGCGCGCAGCTCGTCTTCGCCGCGCGCGAGGCTCGCGGCGAGCGCGACGTGCTCGGACGGGAGGTGCACGGGCGCGCCGCAATGGCGGCAAGGCACCGGGCTCGTGGTCGCAAGAGGCACGGGCGCGCCGCAGCCGGAGCACTCGACGGGGTGGATCATGCGGGCTCGCTCGGGAGGCGCCGGGGGCGCGGCTCAGCCCGGTTGGGTGGGCGCACCCATGACCTGCTGGAGCTGCTGCGAGGTGAGCAACGAGCAGCGGCGCAGCTCGCCGCGACCGACGATGCAGAGCGCCTTCGAGCTCATCGCGTCGCCCACGAGCATGGGCACACGCTGCCCGGGCGTCGCGCGCAAGCCGGGCACGAAGCTCAGATCGGGCCCCACGCCGACGGCGGACTGCACGACCGAACCGTGGCCGCGCACGTCGACGACCACGCCCTCGACGAGCCGCCCGGTGCGGAAGATCTTCACGTAGGCGCTCAGCGTGAAGTAGGCGACGAGCGCGATCGGCAGCGCGAAGATCGCGATGGCGAGCCCGCCATAGACGATGTGCAGCGGATCCCACGCGGCGGAGCGACGGAAACGCACGAACGAGAGCGGGATGCCGAGCACGAAGCTGCCCACGAAGACGCCGATGACCCAGTGGAGCCCTGTCTTCGCGGAGGCGAAGACGCTCTGGCCGAGCTCGGGTGCGCGCGGCGTGGGCTGGTAGGCTTGGAAGAGCTCGTCGGTGTTCACACGAACCGATTACCACGCTCCGGCAGCGCGAACACGCGCGCCGGTGGCTGCCTCGAGGGAGCGCGACCCGCGCGCTCCCTCAGACTCCTCGGAGCCTTCGCTTCACCGCATTCGCACTCGTGCGCACTCGTGCACGGAGTGGGCCTCCCCCGATTCCTTGGACAACTTCGCTACGCTACCAGGGCGCGCACGTGGTTGAAGTCGCTCTCTCTCGCCGCCGGTGTGCGGTAGCCGATGGCGGAGTGGAGTCGAACGCGATTGTAGAATCGTTCGACGTAGTCGAACAGCGCGTGTTGCAAGTCTCTCTCGCCGGCCGGCATCCAGCCGTCGAGCAGCTCGAGCTTGATGGAGCTGATGGTCGATTCGGCCACGGCGTTGTCCCAGCAATTGCCTTTGCGGCTCATGCTCGCCGTCATGCCGAGCTGCTTCAGTCGCTTGCGGTACGCCTTTGCCGTGTAGGTCGACCCTCGGTCGGTGTGGTGGAGCAGGCCTCTCGGCGGGGCGGCGCGGGCGACAGCTCGGTCGAGCGCGGCGAGGGCGAGGTCGTGGTCGCAGCGGGTGCTCGTCGCCCAGCCCACGATTCTGCGGGTGCAGAGGTCCACCAGGATAGCGAGGTAGGCCCAACCGCTGCGGGTGCGAACGTAGGTGATGTCGCCCACCCACGCCTTGTTTGGCCGGGCCCAATTGAATCGACGTCGCAGCAGGTTGGGCGCCGGCGCGTGGCTCGCGTCGGCCTCGGTGGTCCGCCGGTACGGCCTTGGTCGCCGAGCGACCAGCCCGAGGGCGCGCATGCGCCGCTCGACACGCTTGCGGCCCACTCGGATGCCCTTGCCGCGCAGCTCGCGGTGAGCACGCGGGCTGCCGTACTTGCCGCTGTATTGTGCGTAGACGACCTTCAGCTCAACATCGAGCCGCAGGTCTCCGAGCTCGCGCTCGCTCGGCTGGTGGGCGCGCCGTGCGTAGAACGTGCTGCGGGGAACATCGAGAGTGCGGCACACAGCCGACACCGACACCTGCGCCGCCTGTGCGAGCGAGGGCACGACCGCGCTCACGTCGTGCCCTCCTTGGCGAAAAAAGCGACGGCGTGCTTCAGGATGTCGCGCTCCTGCCGAACCTTCTTCAGCTCCGCACGAACCCGCGCCAGCTCCTCGCGCTCGCTGGTCGCCAACGCGGACGCCGTCCCTCCGGCCGCATCGACCTCGGCTTGGCGGACCCACGCGGCGACCGAGCTGGGCGTCAGCCCGAGCTCCACCGCCACCGTGCGTGGACTCTTGCCGAGCTGCTGGCAGAGCCTCACCACCTCAGCCTTGTACTCCGGCGTGAACGAGCGTCGCTTGCTGCTCTTGGACATCTGTACTCGGGCCATGTTGCCTCATCCTCCCTGTCCAAGAAACCGGGGGAGGCTCAGAGGGCGCTGCGCTCACTCCGCCGCGGGCGCCTCGAGCATCGGCGTGGGCTCGAAGAGCGAGCTGCCTTCACGCACCTTGCGCGGGCGGCCGCGCTTCTTGGGCTCGACGTCGGAGGCGCGCTGCACCGAGGGCGCCGCTTGGGGCCCGGGCTTCGGCAAGACGACGCGGTCGAGCTCGGCCTGCAGCGGGGCGTTGCCCTCGGCGTAGACGCGCGCATAGGCCTTGGCGCGCTGGGCGCGCGCGTGGAGCTCGAGCCTGCGGGCCTCGAGCGCCGCGAGGCTCGAGGCGAGCAGAGCGCGCGCTTGCTCGACCTCGGCTTGGGCGAGCTCGACCTCGGAGGCGAGCGCGCTGAGGATCGTGTGATCGACGCCGGGGAAGCGCACCTCGGAGAGCGGGCCGGCGAAGAGCCTGAGCAGCTCGGCGATGGCCGGCTCGACGGCTGGGCTCGACGAGACGGCGCCCGAGAGAGGAGCGCTGGAGGGGATGGCGTCGGTTTCGGGAGGGCTTTCGGTCTCGGACATGGGGCCTCGGGGGGGTAGACTGCTCATCTGTACAGTACTCGAGGGCGCGACGTCAAATTTCCGCGTCGCGGGCGGGTGCTCGGCCTGGGCAGCGTGGGCGCCGTGGGCAGCTCGGCTTGACGCTCGGGTGCGCGAACCCCAGAGGGGCTCGACATGTCTCAGGCAGCGCGTTGTGTGGTGGTCGTCGGTGGTGGGCTCGCTGGGCTCGCCGCCGCGACGGTGCTCGCCGAGCGTGGCGTCGAGGTCGTGCTGATCGAGAAGGAGCGCTACCTCGGTGGGCGCGCCGGCTCGTGGAACGACCGCCTCGCCGACGGCACACGCTTCCAGATGGAGCGCGGCTTCCACGGCTTCTTCCGGCAGTACAAGAACCTGCGCGCGCTCATGCGCAGGGTCGACCCCGGGCTGAGCTCGCTCATGCCGCTCGACGACTACCCCTTGCTCGGGCCGGGCGGCGCGTCGCAGTCCTTCAGCAAGCTGCCGACGACGCCGATCCTCAACATCGCGGAGCTCATCCGGCGCTCACCTTCGATCCGCCTGCTCGATCTGATGAAGGCCGACCTGCCGCGCGCGGGCGCGATGCTCGCCTTCGACCTGGAGCGCACGTACCTCGAGCTCGACGGCAGCTCGGCGAAGGTGTTCCTCTATGGTCTGCGCTTTCCGCCCGAAGCGAGGCGCATGCTCTTCGAGGTCTTCGCGCACAGCTTCTTCAACCCGGAGGACGACTACTCCGCGGCCGAGCTGCTCGCGATGTTCCACTACTACTTCACGCGCAACCCCGACGGCCTGGTCTTCGACGTGATGCGCGATCCCTTCGGTGTGGTGCTCTTCGAGCCGCTCGAGCGCTACCTGCGTGAGCTCGGCGTGCGCTTCGCGATGGGCAGCTCGGCGCGCGCGATCTCGCGCGGGGCCGACGGGCGCTGGCGCGTGGAGGTCGAGCACGACGGCGATCTCGCGCTCGCCGAGGCGGGGCTCGAGCGCGACGGGCGCGGCGCCCATGCGCGCGGCGACGCGGTGGTGCTCGCGACGACCGTGCCCGCGCTGCGCGGCATCGCCGCGGCTTCGCCCGACATGGCGAAGATCGCGGAGTCGATCCATAGCCTCGACGTGACCTCGCCCTTCGCGGTGTGGCGCCTCTGGCTCGACAAGCCCTGCCGCGCCGATCGCGCGCCCTTCGCGGGCACGGCGGGGCTCGGCATCCTCGACAACATCTCGCTCTACGAGCGCTTCGAGGGAGAGAGCCGGCGCTGGGCGGAGCGCACGGGTGGCTCGGTCGTCGAGCTGCACGCCTACGCGGTGCCAGCGCAGATGAGCGAGCTCGAGATCCGCGCCGACCTCGAGCGCGGCATGCACGAGGCCTACCCGGAGACACGCGAGGCGCGCGTCGTCGAGGAGCGCTTCCTGCTGCGGCAAGACTGCCCGTCGTTCCGGCCCGGCTCGCACGCGCTGCGCCCCACGGTCGAGACGCAGCTCGAGGGCGTGAAGCTCGCCGGCGACTTCGTGAAGCTGCCCTTCCCTTCGGCGCTCATGGAGCGCGCGACCTCGTCGGGCTTCATCGCCGCGAACCAGCTGCTCGAGCGCTGGGGCCGGCGAGGCGTCGCGGTCGAGCACGGCCCGACGAAGGGCATCCTGCCCGCGGCGCTCGCGCGCTTCGCCTGAGCGGGTGGCGCCGCTCGGCAGAGCTCGACCGAGCTCGGCTGCGCGAAGAAATGCGCAGGAAACTGGGCCATTCGGAGCTGTTTCTGGCACACCGCCAGGCATGGTCGAACGTCGTCGCAAGCGCGCTACCAACGCACAGCAAGCCCTCAGCCTCTTCCTCGAGGAGCAGGTGAACCACCGCGGCGCGGTCGCGATGGCGTGTGGAAGACTCGACGGCAGCGCGCTCGGCGGAGGCGGCGAGGCCGACGCCTCGGTGCTCGCCGAAGCCGGCGCGCGCAGGCTGCGTGGGCGCTGCCTCGACGCCTACCGGATCGAGCTCGGCGACGTGGATCTCATCGACGCGGTGATCGTGGACTTCGACGGCGAGCCGCTCGTGGTCGCGACCCAGGGCGGCAAACGCCCGCTGCCAGGCGAGCTCGACGGCCACGTGCGCCGCATCCTCGCGGCCTGAGTTGCGAGCGCCAGCGGCCCGCACGGCGCGGCCTGCGCGGCGTGCAGTCGTGCGGAGCGCAGTCGTGCGGCGCGCAGTCGCGCTTGCTCAGGGCGCGTTGAGGCGCGCGATCGCGGCGACGTCGCGGTAGCCGTAGAGCTTCGCGACCATGTCCTCACGCGAGCTCCACGGCAGCACGTTGCCTCGGGGCGTGGCGTACTCGAGGTAGAGGTTGTCGTCGGTCGAGACGAGCTCGTCGACGCCCAGGCCTGCGCCCTCGGCTGCGTCGCGCACGAAGTCGTCGAGGCGTGGGCCGGTGACGAGCACGTCGGCGGTGAGGCTCGCGAGCGAGCGTGAGGGGCGCAGCGCGCCGAGGCCCGCTTCGAGCGCGTCGAGGCGCACGCGCGAGGCGCGGAGCGGCTCCTTGGACGCGACGAGGATGCCCTGCCCTCCACCATAGAAGAGCGCCACGTGCTCGAACTCGAGCCGCAGGGTGTGGATCACGGTGGCGAGATCGCGCGCGTCGATGTGGTGGAGCTGGATCCACTGCTGCAGGATGCCGCCGGGCGCGAGGCGTGAGGCGACGAGCTGGTAGAACTCGCGGCTGTAGAGGCTCGAGGCGCCGGCGAACCACACGCTGGTGAGCTCGATGCCGACGAGGTCGTAGCGAGCGTCGGTGACGAGCAGGTGGTTGCGGCCGTCGGCGAGGTGCAAGCTCACACGCGGATCGTCGAGCGCGGCGGCGCCGACGGCGCCGAAGTAGGCGCGCGCGGCGCGCACGATCGTGGGAGAGATCTCGGCGACGTCGATCTTCGCGTAGGGGTAGGCCGCGAGCGTGCCGAGCGTGGTGCCGGTGCCGAGGCCGATCACGAGCGCGCGCTCGTGACGCTGCACGAAGAGCGAGGGGTAATGCGCGAAGAAGCGCTGCGCGTCGACCTCGCCGCCGTCGTTGCCCTGGAACTTCCCGTTGGTGAGCAGCGTGTGCACGCCGTCCTTCTCGGTGACGGTCGTGACGCCTCCCTGCACCTCCTCGGCGACGAAGACGATGCGCTCGGCGCCTCGGCCCGCGTCGAAGTACACGTGGTAGCCGCCGGTGAGCTCGTCGAGATCCCACGCCGGGCGGCTCGCGCCGACGACGATGGCCACGAGCGCGAGCAGCGCGGGAGCGAAGCGCGCGCGCGGCGACGCCGCCGAGGCAGAGGAGAGCGCGACGAGCAGGGCGCACACCGCGAAGGCGATCGTGACTGCGAGCAGCGAGCGCTGCGAACCGAGCATCGGCAGGACGAGGTAGCCGGCCGCGAGGGAGCCGAGCACCGAGCCCACGGTGTTGATCGCCGTGAGCCTGCCCACGAGGCGGCCCACGTCGCTCTCGGTCGCGGCGCGCTGGAGCAAGAGCGGGAAGGAGAGGCCCATGAGCGTGGTCGGCACGGCGAGCGCCGCGAAGGCCGCGCCTGCGCGCATGGCCTCACGGCCCTCGAAGCTCGTGATGGTGCCGCCCAGCCCGCGGAAGAGCGCGGGCAGGTCGTCCCACAGCGGGATCGTGAGCGCGAGCGCGAGCGCCGTGGCGCCGAGGCTGGTGGCGAGCGCGAGCTGGCCGAAGCGGCGCGCGACGAGCGGCGCGAGCGAGGCGCCCGCGAAGAGGCAGACGAGGAAGACGAAGAGGATGATGCCGAAGGCGTAGGCGCTCGTGCCGACGACGAGCACGAGCAGATGGAAGAAGAGCACCTCGCAGGAGAAGACGAGCGCGCCCGAGGCGAAGGCGGCGACGTCGAGCGACCAGAGCGACGACGGAGCTCGGGCGGGCGCGTCGGCCGCGACGGCGACCGGCTCGGCTTCGGCGCTGGTCGCGTCGGGCTCGACGCTCGCGGGCGCGGCCGCGTTGGCGCTCGCGCTCGCAGCAGCAGAGCGGCGCCCGAGCGCGATCGCCGCGAGTCCGACGACGGCGCTCAGGAGCGCGGCGGCGAGCGTGGTCGCGCGCAGACCGAGCGCAGGCAGGATCACGTAGGCCGAGGCGATCGCGCCGAGCGCGCCGCCGAGCGTATTGGAGGCGTAGAGCACACCCAGCGCGCGCTTGCGCTCGTCGGCGCCGGCGCGATCCTCGACGAGCCGGGCGAGCAAGGGCAGCGTGGCGCCCATCGCGGTGGTCGGTACGACGACGACGAGCGCGGCGAGCAGCCAGCGCAGCACGCTCAGCGCAATCCGCGAGTCGGGCAGCGCGCGCACGAGCGAGACGTAGAGCGGCTCGAGCAGACCGAAGGCGAAGGGCGTGAGCGCGACGAAGACCGCGACGACGATCTCGAGCACGCCGTAGGCGACGAGCGGCCTCCGCACGCGCTTGGCGAAGCGACCGCCGAGCGTCGCGCCGAGCGCCATGCCCGTCATGAAGGCGGCGAGCACCGCGCTCACGGCCTGCGCGGTCGCGCCGACGATCTGGCCGAGGTACTTGGAGAAGCAGAGCTGATCGACGAGGCCCGCGGCGCCCGAGGCGACGAAGAGCGCGGCGACCGCGAAGAGCGGCACCGGAGCGAGGGGCGCATGCGCGGAGGCGGGGCGTTGCACGGCGCCACCTTACTCCGGGTCGTTGGTGCGCGCGGACTTCGCGGGCGGAGGGAGCGGCGCGAGAGCGGCGCACGCGCGCCCGGCCGAACAGAGCCCGCGGATCAGAGATCGACGCGGAAGCAGTAGTCCCAGTTCTCCTGGCCGCCGCCTTGCGCCGTGTGCCCGTAGCCGTAGACGCGCGCGTAGTAGGTGCCCGGCGTGAGGTTGTTCAGCGTGACCGCTTCGTCGTCGGTCTTCGAGTAGGAGCCCGAGACGTAGCTCGGGCCGTAGATCTCGAGGTCGAGGTCGCCCTCTGCGTGGAGGAACTCGATGCGCGCAGTCATCGGCCCCGTCACGTTGAAGCGGAACCAGTCGACGTCGCCGGCGCAGATGCTGAGGCTGCAGTAGTCGACGCCGGAGCTCGCTGGGGTCGCCGTGCCCGAGCCCTGGTTGGGCTCGAAGGCGTCGACCTCGCAGACGCAGACGCCGCAGTCGGCTTCGCAGCTACCGCAGTCCTCGCTCGCATCGCAGACGCCGTCGCCACACGCGGGCGCGCAGCTGCCGCAGTCCGCTTCGCAGCTCGAGCAGGTCTCGCCGGCGTCGCAGAGATCGTCGCCACAAGGGTCGTCGAGGCAGTCCTCGGCGCAGGTCTCGGGCGTCTCCGGGTTCTGGCAGACGCCGTCGCCGCACTCGGCGTTCGAGACGAAGCCGCCGCCCTCGCCGCTCGCCGTGCCGGTCGAGCCGCCCTCGCCCTCCTCTTGCCAGCCGGGCAGGACCGAGTCGGTCGTGGCGCAGCCAGCCACGAGCGCGCCACCCGTGGTGAGCGCGAGACCGAGCAGCAGCGTGGAGGCGCGGAGGAGCATGCTCGCGGAGCAGTCTAGCGGAGTCGGCGCGTCGCGGCACGGCGCTGTATGCTGCACGCTTGCTCATCGACGACGACTTCCCGGGCGGGCGCATCGAGGTGCTGCGCGCGGCGCGGCGCGGCGCGGCGAGCGGCGCGCGCCGCCCCGATGGCGCCGCGCCGGTGATGCAGTGGTTCGCCTTCCGCGTCGTCGACGACACCGCGCGCAGCTGCAAGCTGATCATCGAGAACGCCTCCTTCGCGACCTACGCGAGCGGCTGGCCGAGCTACCGCGCGCTCGCGAGCGACGACGGGCGGAGGTGGCGCCGCGTGCCCACCGACTACGACGGCAGCGCGCTCCTCATCCAACACGAGCCGCGTGGGCCACGCACCTACTACGCGTATTTCGCCACCTATGCGCAGAAGCGCCTCGAGGCGCTGCTCGCGCGCATCGCGCGCAAGCGGCACGTCGACGTCGACCTGCTCGCCGAGTCACCCCGAGGCCGGCCCATGTGGCGCGCGGCCTTCGGCGACGGCTACGCTGCGCGCACGATCTGGGTCATCGCGCGGCAGCACCCCGGGGAGACGCCCGCGTCTTTCGCCGCGCACGGCCTGCTCGAGCGCCTCGCAGACCAGCGCGACCCCGCCGTGCGCGCGCTCCTGTCGCGCGCCGACGTGCACGTGGTGCCGCTGGTCGACGTCGACGGAGCTGCGCTCGGGCACATGCGCACCACCGGCACAGGGCTGAACCTGAACCGCGTCTGGGACGATCCGTTCGAGTCGCCGGAGGTGAGCGCGATCCTCGAAGCCATGGAAGGCACCGGCGTCGACCTCTTCCTCGACGTGCACGCCGACGAGGACGCGAGCTACTGCTTCGCGGCCTGCTCCGAGGGCAACCCGAGCTACGACGAGCGCCTCGCGAGCGAAGAGGCCGCGCTGCGCGAGGCGCTCGCCGAGGCGATCCCCGAGTTCCGCGACGAGCCCTTCTATCCGCTCGACGAGCCGGGCGAGGCCGACCTCTCCTGCGCGAGCAACCAGGTCGGCGAGCGCTGGCAGATCCCTTCGATCACGCTCGAGCTACCGATCGTCGACCTCGACGAGGGCAGGCCCACCGGCTGGAGCCCCGTACGCGCCGAGCGCGCGGGGCGCTCGCTCGTCGACGCACTCGCGCTCCACGCGCTGCGCTGGTGAGCGGGCAGCGTCGGGCGCGCGTGGGCCGACGCGCCGGGCTCAGCGCGCGACGAGCACCGTGACGTCGTCGTGATCGCGGCCGTGCATGCGGGCGACCGCCTCGGCGATGACGATGGGGTGGTCGTGCAGCAGATCGCGCTCGAGCGCGATGCTCGCCTTGCTCGAGACGCCGTCGCTCGCGAGCCACACGACCTCGTGAGGGCGGAGCTCGGCGCGCTCGAGCCTGCCGCGCGTGCGTGAGATCGTCGTGCCGCCGACGATGCCCGAGCGCCCGGTGAGCTTGCGCGAGCTGCGGAAGCCCTCCAGCCCGACCGCGACGTTGCCGACGCCGAAGTGCTCGCAGACCCCGGCCTCCTCGTCGAGGCGCAGGAGCGCCACCGCCGCGCCGCGTGTGCCCACGAGCGCCTCGTGGCGCTCGTCGACGAGCTGCTCGAGGCTGCGATCGACGAAGCTACGCAGGCCGTCGAGCGCGAGCCCCGCGGCGTGGTAGGCCTCGGGGCCGTGACCGAGCCCGTCGGCGAGCGCGAGCAGGAGGCTGTGCTCGGTGCGCACGAAGGCCGCGTGATCGCCGCTCGTCGCCTCGCCCGCGCAGGGGATCCCGTAGATGCCGACCTCGCGCGACCTCGGTACGCGCGCGGCGAACTTGCGCGCGCGCACGCAGCTGCCCTGACGGAGGCGCACGTCGATGTCGACCTCGTCCGAGAGGCGCAGCACGCTCGACAGACCGACACCGAGGCCCGGACCCTCCCCGCCGTTCGGCTTGCCCAGCAGCGCACGCCGAGGCTCGATCAAGCCGGGCCCACGATCTGCGGCGACCAGCTCGACGCCCGGGATCGAGCGACGCTCGATGGCGCGCACGAGCACCACACCCTCGCGCGCGTGGCGCAGCTGGTTGTGCGCGAGCTCGCTCGCGGCCGTCACGAGCTCCTCGAGCGGCGTGCCCACGAGGCCCGTCTCGCGACCGACGCGGCGCACCTCCTCGCGCAGCTCGGAGGCCGAGGCCTCGTCGAGGACGCGGACCGCGCGGTCGAGCTCGTCGCCTAGCCAGGCGTCGATCAGAAAGGAGCCCACTTCTCGATCTTCACGCAGGTGCCCTTGCCGGGCTCCGTCTCGATCTCGAAGCGATCGACCAGTCGGCGGCTGCCCGAGAGGCCGAGGCCCATGGTGTGCGCCGTGCTGTAGCCGCCGCGCAGCACGCGCTCGAGGTCGTCGATGCCAGGGCCCTCGTCGATGAAGGTGGCGCGCAGGCCGTAGCGCGTGCCGTCGGTCACCTCCTCGAGGATCGCCTTGCCGCCACCCGCGTGCACGAACACGTTGCGCACGAGCTCACTCGTCGCGGTGGTCACGGCGGCGACCGCGAAGCTGTCGAGCTGCCTCTGCCCGGCGAGCACGCGCACGCGGCGGCGCACGACGACGACGTCGTCTTCGCAAGCGATCGGCACCTCCACCCTGGAAATCACCTCGACCATGGATCACCTCGCGATGACGTGGCCGAGCAGGCCCAGACCTTCGTCGAGATCGAGCGCGAAGCGCACCCCCTCCATGGTGTAGCCCATGCGCACGAGGGTCGCCGCGACCTCGGGTCGCATGCCGACGATCACCGTCTCGGTGCCCATGAGGCGCGCCATCTTCGAGGTCTCCGCGAGGATGCGCGCCACGTAGGTGTCGACGAAGTCGAAGCCGGTGATGTCGATGACGAGGCTCGAGGTGCCGTGCTTCTCGATCGCGAGCAGCACGTCGTTCTGCAGGGTCTCGGCGACCGCGTCGGAGAGCTCGAGCTGGATCGAGAGCAGCAGCGTGCGCCCGATGCGCAGGATGGGGACCGAGCCGATCATCCCGTAGGCTTCCGATCGACGATGACCTTGCCGGCGAGCTCGAGCGCGAGCTCGATGCCCTCCTGGAGCCGGGCGCGCGTGTGCATGTTCACGATCTCGACGCCGAGCTGCACGATCGTGCGCGCGATGGGCGGGCTGATGCCTGTGAGGATCGTCTCCGCGCCGAGCAGGCGCACGGCCGAGGTGGTCTTCACGAGCGAGTCGGCCACCTTGGTGTCGACGACCGGCACACCCGCGATGTCGATGATCACGTAGCGCGCCTTCTCGTCGACCACGCGCACGAGCAAGGTCTCCATGATCTGCGAGGCGCGCAGGCTGTCGACCGTGCCGACGAGCGGCATGAGCAGGATGCGATCGTGCACGCGGATGACCGGCGTCGAGAGCTCCCGGATCGCGTGCTGGTGGCGCCCGATCGTCTCGACGTTCGCGGCGATGTAGGTGTCGATCGCGATCGACATGTCGAAGAAGACGAGCCGCTCTAGGCTCTGCGCACAGAGCTCGGCCCGCTCGGCGTCGAAGTCGGCCAGCAGCTTGGTGCGGAGCAGCGCGAGGTACTGGCGGTAGGCGCCGAGGTACCACTTGGGCGAGAGCCCGATGCGCTCGTGGGCCGCACCGACGCGCAGGCGGTCCTGTACGTACTCGAGGTCGCATCTCCCCGAGAAGAGGCCGAGGAAGTAGTCGCGCTGCAATCGCTTCACCCGGCGCACGGCCGCCTCGTCCGGGAAGAAGCGCTTCGTCTCGGCGTGCCCGAGCAGCATCTCGTAGAAGGCGTCGATGACGGCGTCCGAGTGCTGTTCGGCGAAAGCGCGTAGGTCCGCGAGACGCTTCAGATCTTCGTCGCCGACCTTGAAAAAAGCGCGCCGGCTGGCGAGCTCGGCCTCGTCGAACCGGAGCAACTTGAGGTACTTTTGATGGTCCATGGGGGAGGGAGCGAGAGGGCCGCGTGGGCACCACGCGTCGGGAAGCGTCGTGCATGCCAAGGGAGGGCGCAAGCCTGGCGCACCCGAGCGCGCAACTGTTGACCTTAGGTCACTCCTGGGAGTATCTCCGCGTGCGCTGGCCATGGAGACTCCGCTCGAGGCCCTGGTCCGCCTGGCGCGCTACGCCACCGAGCCCGGCGCCCGTGAGGCCGTGCTGCCTGCTCTGGCGACGGCCGCGCGCCAGCAGCTCGACGCAGATGCCGCCTTGGTCCTGGTGATCGACGGCGAGCGTGCGCGCATCGCGGCGGCCGATGGCTGCCCGGCCACCTCGGAGGGCTGCTCCTTCGACGCCGACGCGATCGGGCCCGAGCTCGAGCGGGCGATCCTCGAGCACTGTCGCAAGCTCGGGCTCGCGCTCAGCGACGCCCGCTCGGCGACGCTCGTCTCGGGTGGCGCGCTCTTCGGTTCCCTCGTGGTGCTGCACTCGAGCCCCGAGGCCGCTGGCGCCGCGAACCTCAAGCTGCTCGCGGCCCTCGCCGACATCGGCGCGACGCAGCTCGCTTCGGCCGCGCGCTTCGAGGCGCTCAAGCGCGCGAACGCCGATCTGCGCGCATCGCGCGAGATCCTCGCGCACAGCGAGAAGCTCCGCGCGCTGGGTCAGATGGCCGCCGGCGTCTCGCACGACCTGAAGAACATCCTGCACCCGCTCGGGCTCTACCTGCAGCTCGCCGAGCGGCAGCTGCGCAAGCAGGCGACGGAGGAGCTCGCCGAGTCGCTGCGCGAGATGCGCGAGGTCCTCGATCGCGGCTTGCAGAACGTGGAGCGTCTGCGCGAGTTCAGCCGGCAGTCGCCCGAGTCGCGCGCCGAGCGCACCGAGCTCGACAAGATCGCCTCCGAAGCGATGGCGCTCGCGAAGCCTCGCATGGCCCAGGCAGGTCGCCAGCCTTGCCTGATGCAACTCGACCTGCACGCGCCGCCGGCGGTGCTCGCGCGCAGCGGCGAGCTGCTCTCCGCCGTCGTGAACCTCGTCGTGAACGCCATCGATGCGGCGACCTCCTCGGTCACGATCGTCGTGCGCACCGGCGGAGGCGGCGGCGAGTCGTGGATCGAGGTCGAGGACGACGGCCCGGGCATGCCGGCCGAGGTGCGCGATCGCGTCTTCGAGCCCTTCTTCTCGACGAAGGGTGAGGAGGGCACCGGGCTCGGCCTCGCGATGGTCTACGCCTGCGCGGTGCGCCACGGCGGCCGCGTCACGCTCGACACCGAGCTAGGCAAGGGCGCACGCTTCCGGCTCAGCTTCCAATCGCTCGCGGGCTGAAGCGCGTGGAGCTAGCGGGCTCGGGCCACGCAGCCCGACTCACGCGGCTCAGTTGCACTTGCCGAGCGTGCTGCCGCTGCTCGAGCAGGACTTGCTCGCCGCGCAGTCGGCCTTCGTGAAGCAGCCGACCTCGCACACGCCCTCGGCGCCGCACACCCGCTCGCGCGCGGTGTAGCCGAGGTTGCACTGCTCGTGATCGAAGGGCGCGCAGTCGGTGCCGGCGGGCATGAGCCGGTGCTCGGCGCCGAAGTTGGAGCACACGGTGACGCCCCAGTTGTCGACCGCGGTGGTGAAGCCGCACTGGCTCGGCGGCGCCCCGAAGGCCTCGCAGTCGAGCGCGGTCTTGCAGACGGGCATGCAGACCTGCACACCGGCGCGCTTCACGCACTCGCTCGCGGGGTACTCGCAGTCGGAGACCTTCACGCAGTTGCGGGTGCAATAGCCGAACTCGCAGAGGCCGCTCTGGCACTCGGAGTCGAGCCCGCAGGGCCGGAGGAAGGGCGCACCGTCGGGGTTGCCGCCACCGCCACCCGAGCTGGTCGAGCCGCCGCTGCCCCCCGTCGGGTCTTCGCGCTCACGACAGTTGTCGCACTCGCCGAAAGCGTCGCCCGCGTCGTTGCAGAGCTTGGTGCCGGGCTCGCCGCCCGGGCAGCGACAGAAGATGTTGGTGCCGGGATCGCAGAGCGTCTCGAGCGGCACGGTCTCTTCACCGCAGGCGGCGGCCACGAACAGGCCGAGCGCGAGCAGCGCCCCCGGCGCCGCGAGCCAGGCCGACGACCAGCGCGCGGCCTCGCGACGGGGCGCGCTCAGCCCTCGCAGGTCGCGCCGCACAGCTCCACTGCCTTCTGCACGCAGACCGCGTCCCACTCGTAGGTGCAGCAGAAATCATCGGCGTCGCAGACGGTCGTGGAGCACTCGTTGCAGCCCTTCACGAGAGCCTCACCGGTGGTGCAGACGTCGTGCACGCAGGTGTCGCTCGCGCAGCCGCAGGTGGACTCCTGCTGCGCGAGCTGCACGCAGTACTCGTCGTAGGCGAACTCGCAGCAGTAGCTGTCGGCCGCGCAGACCGCCGTCGCGCAGGGGCTGCAGGTGGCGTCGAGCGGGGTGCCGACGGCGCAGGTGTCGTGCGCGCAGACGGCGCCACCACCCGTGGTCGTGCTGCTGCAGGCGCCTTCGGAGGCGAGCTGGGCTTCGCAGGCTGCCCAGCCTTCGTCGCAGCCCTCCTCGCTCGCGGCCTCGCACTTCTGTTGCTGCTTGAAGCAGGCCTCGCAGGCGATGCCCTCGGTGGGCGCTCCGCACTGGGCGGGGTCGATGCCGTTGGCGGAGCGGCAAGCGTCGAAGGTCGAGGCGCAGGCGGAGGCGTCGCCGCCCGAGGAGGCGCAGGTGGCGAGGGTCTCGATGCAGGCCTCGCAGTTGCCCTGCACCGGCGGGGGATCGACGTCGCACGCTTCTTGGTCGCGCGTCATCAGGAAGGCCTTGCAGACCGAGAACTCGGCCTCGCAGCTGCCTTCGCTGCAGCCCTCGAGGCGCTCGCGGCAGAGCTCGCAGGCCTGGCGGTTCGTGGGACGCCCGCACTCGTCGGGGCCGAGGCTCATCGTGTCCTGGCAGGACTGGAAGACGTCGCGGCACTCGATGAACTGCGCCTCGTTCTGCGCGGTCGAGCTGCACTCGGTCAGGTCGCCGAGGCACTTGAGGCAGTCGGGCGTGAGCTCCGAGAGGTTGCTCTCCGGGCCGCTGACCGGATCGGTCGTCGAACAGGCCGGCGCGAGGGCGGGCAGCGCCAGGATCGGGAGGGCGGCGAGCGAGAGCTTGAAGAAGTTCATGGGGGAGCCTGCCGAGGGAGTGACACTAGCACGGAAGCGCTCGCGCCCGGACTTCGGGGAAGTTCCGAGCGCGAGGGGTGGCGGCGCTGGGTGGGGCCGCCTTCGGGGCTCCGCTGAAGGAGCCCCTCGGGGCACGCTCAGTTCGAGCAGTACGGCGCGGCGCCGAACTCCTTCTCGGTGTCCTGAGCGACGGCGCGCTGTGCGCAGGGCTCGTCTTCCGACCACGCCTTCCACTCGGCCGAGCGGCCGAGGCTCTCGGCGTGCTTGCGCCAGGTGTCGTAGCCGTCGGTGCGCGAGCGGAAGACGGTGGGCTCCACGCAGGTCTGGTTCGCCTCGGCCTCCTCGCGCTCCACGCGGGCGTAGTCGAGCACGATCTCCGCCATCGCCGCGTCGGTGCTGTTCCAGCAGCAGGTCTTGGACTGTTCGTAGACGAGCGGGGCGAAGACGTAGTCGTCGAGCGTGCGCAGCTCGTCGTCGAGCGCCTCGCGCGTGGTGCCGAGCGCGCCGGCGAGCTTGTAGAGCTGCTCGAAGGCCTTCTCTCGGTTGTCGCGGGCCGAGCAGCTCGCGGGGTACTTCGAGAGGTGCGCGCGGGCCGACTGGATGACCGAGACGAGCGCGGTCTTCTGCTCGCTCACCGAGCCGCTGATGAGGATCTCCTCGAAGCGCGCCGGGCGGGCGCTGATGGCCTCGAGGTCGCTGTCGGCGATCGCGTTCGGCTTGTCGCCGGGGAGCACCTCGTTGATCCAGCGGCCGCCCTTGAGCACCGCGGTGCGCCAGCGGCGGATGCCGCCACCGAGCTTCGCGTAAGGCGTGCCGTCCGAGGCCTCGCCGACGCCGCCGGTGTAGTCGAGCGTGAAGTAGCGGCGCGAGCGGAGCGCGTCTTCGTAGACGGGCTGGCGGCGCGGCATCGAGCCGGAGGCGACCTCGGCGGCGAGCTTGCCCTCGATGGGCGAGGTCACGCGCAGCACGGGGATGACGTGGCCGATGCCCTTCTTCTGCCAGCGCTCGATGAGCACGTCGCCGCCGCGCATGACCTCGGGCTTGATGTGGAACATGTTCGAGCCGTCGGCGAGGTTCACGCTGCCGAAGTAGAGGAGCAGCAAGCGCATGAAGTGGCCGGTGCGCTTGTTGAGGAACAGCTCGTCGAAGTAGGCGCCGGCGCCGTACTCCTCGCCGTTGGGGCCGGTGAGGAAGCCGACGGTGTCGTCGGAGGCGAGGCGGCGCGAGCGCAGCACCGAGTCGCTGGGCCAGGGGTCGCCGAGCTTCCAGGTGCTGGTGAAGTCCTTGTACCGCGACTTGAAGAGCGGGAAGCTGCCGACGGGCTGGCCGGAGGCGTTCACGAAGCCGAAGTGACCGACGAAGATCGTCTGCTTGCTCGTCGAGTCCCAGCCGCGCACGAAGAACGGCAGGTTGTACCAGGAGGCGAAGGTCGCTCGGAGCATGTAGGCGACCTCGGCGCACTCGAGCGTCGGGCCGGGCAGCACCTTGTCACCCCAGGGCGTGGGGATCGCGATGGTGTCGCCGCCCCAGCCCTCGCGCGGCATCTGCTCGAAGCTCTCGACCCACGCGGAGAACTTCTGCTCCCAAGTCAGCCCGGAGTTCTCCTCCCAGGCGACGCCCGCCTTGCGGGCGGCCGGCGTGTCCTTGTCGGCCCAGGCATTGGTGACGGCCCAGACCTCGGTGGAAGCGCCGTTGCCGATCGTCGGACCGCTGATGTCCGTGACGTCGGAGGCCTCGAACTTGGTGACTTCCTCGCTCTCACAGCCGGCCAAGGCGAGCGCGGCGAGAACGAGCAGAAGGACGAGCTTCTTCATGGTGCCCACCATATCAGCAAAGGCCGGGCCAGGATCGGCCTACATGGGGATCCTGCGCACCTACATCGGTTTACAGCGTGCCCGCTCGGATGCTGATCCATCGGCGATCCACCCCGAGCATGGACAACTTTCCCCCCAGTGTGCGTGCACGCGCCGCGCGCGCCGATCGCGGAGCGGCGTCGCGCAGGCTAGGGTTCGCCCGATGCGCCCCTCGGCTCGCTCCGTATCGCTGCTGCTCACCGGCCTCGTGCTCTCCGGCTGTTCGTCGTCGGGTGGCACCAGCCCGGACACCACGCTCGACGAGTGCAAGGCCTTCATGGACTACACGCGCAGCTCCTTCCGGAGCCTCGAGACCGCCGTGCCCCAGGCCCAGCGGGCCGCAGCCCAGGACGCCCTCGAGGCCTCCGCCATCCAGACGAAGATCGCCGACGCGCTCGACGCCGTGGCGAAGGCGCCGCCGCGTTTCACGTCACCGCTCGTCAGCGAGCTCGAGGCGCGCCACAAGGCGAGCTACGCCACGCGCGCCCGCGCGCTCCGTCGCGCCAACGAGGGCCTGGTCGCGAGCGATCAAGCCGCGCTCGCCGAAGCGAAGACACTCGACGCCCAGGCCGACCAGGAGCTCGGCGCGGTGCTGAAGGACTACGAGCAGAAGTGCGCCCAGGCCGCCGCAGGCTCGGCGAGCTCGCCCACGCCCGCAGCGTCGCCCTGAGCGCACCGGGCCGCGGTGGCGCGCGCTCCGGAACGCGTGCGATGATCCGCGTGATGCTGCACCGACACCTCCGCCTCCTCGCCTCCGCACCGCTCCTCCTCTCTCTCGCCGCCACGGGCTGCGGCGACGACGCCGGGGAGAGCTCCAGCGGATCGGGCGGTGGGGGCGCGAGCGGCACCACGTCGACGGGCGGCACCACCAGCTCCACGGGCACGGGCGTGACCGGCGAGCCCCCCGAGCTCGCGGGCATCACCGAGGCGCACAACGTCGCGCGGGCCAACGTCGTGCCGGCCGCCGCGACGCCGCTGCCGCCGCTCAGCTGGGACGACACGCTCGCCGGCGTGGCGCAGGCCTACGCCGAGAAGTGCATCTGGGCGCACTCGACCGACAACGACTACGGCGAGAACCTCTACGCGAACACCGGCACCGGCACGACGCCGCAGGACGTGGTGGAGGGCTGGGTCTCCGAGGTCGACTTCTACGACTACGAGACCGGCGGCTGCGTGGAGGGGGAGATGTGCGGGCACTACACGCAGGTCGTGTGGGCCGACACGCTGAGGGTCGGCTGCGGCGTGGCGAACTGCACGACGGGCTCGCCCTTCGGCAGCAACCCCAACTGGCAGAACTGGGTCTGCAACTACGACCCGCCGGGCAACTGGGTCGGCGAGAAGCCCTACTGATCGACCCTCGAGAGCTCGGCGCAGGCGCCGCAGAGGCGGCCTCGATGCGCCGAGCTTCGCCAGACGATGCCTCCGACGCCGATCCAGATCGACGATCCGCTCGACCCTCGGATCGACGCCTACCTGCGCGTGCGTGAGCGCGATCTCGTCGGCCGTGACGGGCGCTTCCTCGCCGAGGGGCTCGTGGTGCTGCGCATGCTGGTGCGCTCGCGCTTCGAGGTGGAGTCTCTGCTGGTCGCGGAGCCGCGCCGCGACGTGGTCGAGGAGCTGGTCGCCGCGCTGCCCGGTGAGGTCCCGCTCTATCTCGCGCCTCAGCGCGTGATGGACACGATCGCCGGCTTCCCGATGCATCGAGGCGTGCTCGCGGTCGCGAGGCGCGGCGTGGAGCCCGGGCTGGGCGAGCTGCTCGGGCGCATCGATCGAAGCGACGCGACGGTGGTCGTCTGCGTGGGCCTCTCGAACCACGACAACGTGGGCGGCGTCTTCCGCAACGCGGCCGCCTTCGGCGCCGACGCGGTCTTGCTCGACGCCGAGAGCTGCGATCCGCTCTACCGCAAGGCGGTGCGCGTCTCGGTGGGCGGCGCGCTGACGATGCCCTTCTCGCGCGGCTCGAGCGCGCTCGAGCTGCTCGGTGGCCTCGCCGAGGCTGGCTTCGAGCTCGTGGCGCTGAGCCCGAGCGGCAGCGAGGAGCTCGCCGACTTCGAGCCTCGGGGCAAGGTCGCGCTGCTGCTGGGCGCCGAGGGGCCGGGCTTGCCGGAGGCGATCCTCCGCGCGACGCGCACGGTGCGCATCGAGATGGCGCCGGGCTTCGACTCGCTCAACGTGGCCGCGACCTCGGCGGTCGCGCTACACGCGCTCGGCACCGCGCGCCGGCGCCTCGCAGCGCAGGCGCGTGTGCAGGCCGAGCCTCACTCGTAGACGACCTCGAGATCGTCCTCCGGATCGTCGCGCAGCACGCGCGGCGGCAGCGCCTTGAAGAGGCGCACGAGCTCTTCGCCGAACTTGCGATCGGACTTCGGCGGCGGATCGAGGTCGCGCACGACCTGGACGATCTCGTCGCGGTGCGCGTGCGAGTAGCCGAAGCGATCGGCGAGGTGGTCGAGCAAGCCGCGCTCCTTCTCGGCGATCTCGTCGTCCGCGCCGGCGAGCCACGCAGCGGCGGCGAAGGCGAAGGCGCGGTCCTTGGGGCCGAGCCGCTCGAGCAAGAGCTGGTCGAAGGGCGTGGGGTTCTCGAGGATCGTGTCGAGCTTGTCGCGCAGATCCTTCGAGAGGTTGAGCACCTTGGCGGCGCCGCGCACGCCCTCCTTCTCCGACTCGTCGAGCTTGCCGTCGGCCCAGGCCATCGCCACGAGAAGACCGAGGATCTCCACACACACCTGACCGCTGACCGTCAGTCTCTTCACTGTACCGCTCCTTCGTCGATGGCCCGGCGGCCCACGCCGTGCGCTCGAAGGCTACACCAAGGCCGCGCGCGTCGCGCCACCTTCCCGCGCGGTGGGTGCCTCCTTCGGTGGGCGCCGCGTAGGGGCGACCGCGCGCGGCCACGTCGCGCAGGCGCGGTGGATGGCGCGCGGAGCACTCGTTGCTGTTCCTACGAGATGAGAGGCCCGAACCGTGCTAGGAGCGAGGGGTGACTCCGCTCAAGCGTTCGAGGAGGCCGTCCACCGTCTCAGGCGATCCGCAGTGGTACAAGGACGCGATCGTCTACGAGGTGTACCTGCGCTCGTTCCAGGACTCGAACGGCGACGGCATCGGCGACTTCCGGGGCCTCACCGAGCGGCTCGGCTACCTCGAGGACCTCGGCGTCACCGCGCTGTGGCTCCTGCCGTTCTACCCCTCGCCGCTGCGCGACGGGGGCTACGACATCTCCGACTACGTGGGCGTGCACCCGGACTACGGCACGCTCGACGACTTCCGTCGCTTCCTCGACGAGGCCCACCGCCGCGGATTGCGCGTGATCACCGAGCTCGTCATCAACCACACCTCGTCGGAGCACGCGTGGTTCCAGCGGGCGCGGCGGGCACCGCCGGGGTCCATCGAGCGCGACTTCTACGTGTGGCACGACTCGCCGGACCGGTACGCGGAGGCACGGATCATCTTCAAGGACTTCGAGGCGACCAACTGGGCCTGGGACCCCGTCGCTCGTGCCTATTACTGGCATCGCTTCTATGCGCACCAGCCCGACCTCAATTTCGACAACCCCGCCGTTCGCGAGGCGCTCTTCGGCGTGCTCGACCATTGGCTCGCGATGGGCGTCGACGGGCTGCGCCTCGACGCGATCCCCTACCTCTACGAGCGCGAGGGGACGAGCTGCGAGAACCTGCCCGAGACGCACGCCTTCCTGAAGTCGCTGCGCGCACACGTCGACGAGCACTTCCCGGAGCGCATGCTGCTCGCGGAGGCGAACCAGTGGCCAGTCGATGCCGCCGCGTACTTCGGCGACGGCGACGAGTGCCACATGAACTTCCATTTCCCCCTCATGCCCCGCCTCTACATGGCGCTCGAGCTCGAGGACTCCTTCCCGATCATCGACATCCTCGACCAGACCCCGCCCATCCCGGAGTCGTGCCAGTGGGCGACCTTCCTGCGTAACCACGACGAGCTGACGCTCGAGATGGTGACCGAGGAGGACCGCGACTACATGTATCGCGCCTACGCGGCCGACCACCGCGCGCGCATCAACCTCGGGATCCGCCGCCGGCTCGCGCCGCTGATGCGCGACAGGCGCCGGATCGAGCTGCTCGTGGCGCTCCTGTTCGCGATGCCGGGCACACCCGTCCTCTATTACGGCGACGAGATCGGCATGGGTGACAACATCTACCTCGGCGATCGCGACGGGGTGCGCACGCCGATGCAGTGGAGCAGCGATCGCAACGCCGGCTTCTCCCGGGCGAACCCGCAGCGGCTCTACCTGCCGGTGATCGTCGACCCGGAGTACCACTACGAGGCCGTCAACGTGGAGGCGCAGCAGGCGAACCCGTCTTCGCTCTTGTGGTGGACCAAGCAACAGATCGCGCTGCGTCGCTCGAGCCGGGTCCTCTCCCGAGGCTCGATGGACTTCGTCGCCTCGGACAACCACAAGCTGCTCGCCTTCGTGCGCGAGCACGAGGGCGAGCGCGTGCTGTTCGTCGCGAACCTCTCGCGCCACCCCCAGCACGGTAGGCTCGAGCTCGGACGCTACCGCGACTGCGAGCCGGTCGAGGCGCAGGGGCGCTCGCGCTTTCCGCGCATCGACGCCGCGGCTTGGCCCGTCTCGCTCGGCCCCTATGGCTACTACTGGTTCGTGCTGCACTCGCCGCGCGAGAGCATGGCGGAGCTCGCGCCGATCGTCGTGCACGGGCGCTGGGAGCGCGTGGTCGACGCACCGCACGCCGACACGCTGGCCACGCGCGTCGGGAGCTTCATGGAGTCGCGCCGCTGGTTCCGCGGCAAGGGACGCGCGCGCCGCGGCGAGACGCTCCGCGACGCCTTCGTGATCGAGCGAGGCGATCAGCGCTTCGTCCTGCTGCTGCTCGGCGTCGACTACGTCTCCGACGCGTCGGAGACCTACGTGGTGCCGCTCGGTTTCGTGAGCGATCACGAGCTCGAAGCGAGCAACGTGCCTGCGCACGCCGTGGTGAGCCCGTTGGTGGTCGAGCGCGGCGGAACGACGACCTCCGGCCGGCTGTACGACGCCCTCGCCTCGCCGAGCCTCGCGAGCGCGCTGCTCGAGCTCAGCCTGCGCGGCGGCACGCTGCTCGGGCAGGTCGGTGAGCTCGTGCTCGAGCGGAGCGAGGGCGCCCCCACCGCGATCGATCCCGACCAGCACGCGCCCAAGCCCGCCGAGATCGACCAGACGAACTCGGTCTTCCTCTACGGGAGCAAGCTCGTGCTCAAGCTGCTCCGCTCCATCGAGCAAGGTCCGAACCCCGAGGACGAGCTGCTGAGGTTCTTCGAGCAGCGCGGCGTCGACAGGCTCGTGCCGCGCACCTTCGGACGCGCCCATTACCGCGCCGAAGACGGAAGCACGGCGCTGGTCTCGCTGCTCACCGAGTACGTCCCGCACCGCTCCACCGCCTTCGCGCTCACGGTCGACGCCGTGGAGCATGGCTACGAGCGCCTGCTCGTGGAGCAGTCCGACCGGGAGGCGGCGCCGCCTCGCGCGAGCCTCCTGCCCACGGCCTCGGCCGAGGTGCCGCTCTCGGTGCCTCGGCTCACCGAGCCCTATCTGCTGCTCACCGAGCAGCTCGCGCGGCGGGTCGCCGAGCTGCACCTCTTGCTCGCGACGGACGACACCGACCCGCGATTCCGCCCCGAGCCCTTCGACACGATGTACCAGCAGTCGCTCTACCAGCGCGCGCGGACGAACCTCGCGCGCTGCTTCGACGCGCTCGCGAGGCGCAGGGCGGAGCTGCCCAGCGCGCTCGCCGACACCGTGGCCAGCTTGCTGGAGCGCGAGCGCCTCATCGACGCCCGCCTGCGGCGCGTGACCGAGCATCGGATCCAGGTCTCGCGCATCCGCACGCACGGGGACCTGCACCTCGGGCAGGTGCTCTTCACGGGCGACGACTTCGTGATCCTCGACTTCGAGGGCGAGCCCGCCCGCTCCCTCGGCGAGCGGCGCATCAAGCGGTGCACGCTGCGGGACGTCGCGGGCATGGTGCGCAGCTTCGACTACGCGGTGTCGAGCTCGCTGCGCGAGGGTCGCATCCGCCCGGCCGACCTCGAGGTCGTCCGGCCTTGGGCACGCACCTGGGAGAGCTGGGTGAGCGCGAGCTTCGTCGAAGCCTATCTGGGCTACGTCGCCGGCTCGCCGATCGTGCCGCCCACCCGCCAGGACGCGCGGCGACTGCTCGACTTCTACCTGCTGGAGAAGTGCATCTACGAGGTGGACTACGAGCTCGAGAACCGGCCCGCGTGGGTCGACATCCCCCTCGAGAGCCTCCGGCAGCTGCTCGACGAGGAGCCTCGTGACTGAGCGCCGCGCGCTCGTGCGCCACGCGCTCGAGGTGCTCGGCAAGGAGCGGCTCGTGTGCGCGGTGCACGATCGCTCCTTGCCCGCACGCGCCGACGAAGACACTGGCGTCGGCGCGCTCGGCTCGGAGGGAGCGGGCGACTTCTTCGCGCACCTCGCGCAGGAGGGCTTCGACGGCGTGCAGCTCGGGCCGGCCGGTCGCATCGACGACGCGAACCGCTCCCCCTACGACGGCACCGTCTTCGCGCGCTCGGAGCTGGCGATCGCGGTCGCGCCGCTGCTGGCCGAAGGCCTCGTCCTGGAGCGCGACCGCGCAGAGGTGCTGCGGACGGCGGCCAGCGACGGCGGCACTCGCATCGACTACGCGCGTGCCTTCGAGGCGAACGCTCGGCTGCTCGGGCGCGTGCACACACGCTGGGATGCGCTCGCGGGGCGCGCACGCACCGAGCTCGACCGCCGCCTCGCGAGCTTCCGTGACACCCACGCCGAGTGGTTGGAGCCGGATGCCGTGCATCGTGTGCTCGCGCTCCGCTTCGGCACCCCGGACGCGCGGCGCTGGCCCGTCGAGCTCGCCGAGCTCCACGGCGCTGCGCGGTCGGAGCGGAGAGCCGCGGTCCTGGGAGCCCTCGCGGAGGAGCACCGTGGCGAGCTCGAGCGGCACGCCAGGATCCAGCTGCTCGCGCTCGAGCAACACACCGCGGCGCGCGCGCGGGCGCGCACGCTGGGCCTCGGCTTCTGCGGCGATCTCCAGGCTGGGCTCTCGCTCGCCGACCGCTGGAGCGCGCGCGCCGTGCTGCTCGACGGCTTCGCAATGGGCGCGCCTCCGAGCCGGACCAACCCCGAAGGTCAGCCTTGGGGCTACGCCGTGCTCGACCCCCGCCAGTACGCGCGCGGGCTCGAGGATGGCCCCGCGCTCGCGTTCTTCAGCCGACGCGTGGCGAAGATCTTCGACGAGTACGACACGCTGCGCATCGACCACCCTCACGCGCTGGTCTGCCCCTGGGTCTACCGCGAGGGAGCCCGCGACGCCCACGCCGCCGTCCGCAGAGGTGCGCGCCTCTTCGAGACACCAGCGGGCAGCCCTGGCGCCGGGCTGCACCCGGAGCTCGAGGCGCTCGCGATCGCGCGCCTCGACCAGCTCGAGCTCTCGGAGTCTGCCCACGCCGACGCCTGGGTGCGCTCGCTCGACGAGGCGCAGGTCGAGCGCTACGCGACGCTGGTCGATCGCTGCGTCGAGATCGCCCGTGAGCATGGCCGCAGCGCGAGCGACGTGGTGTGCGAGGTCTTGAGCACGCAGCCCTACCCGCTGGCGAAGGTGCTCGCTCGTCACGGTCTCGGGCGCTTCCGGGTGACGCAGAAGGCGAGCGAGCGCGACCCGCGCGACGTGTACGCGCCCGAGAGCGCACGCGCCGAGGACTGGATCATGGTGGGTACGCACGACACCCCGCCCGTGTGGCGCGTGGCGGAGCGCTGGCACACCGAAGGACGCGACACCGAGAGGGCTCGCTGGTCGGCCGCGCGCCTGGCACCCGAGGGCGAGGCGCGGCGCGCGATGCTCTCCTGGCTCGCCGGCGGCCCCGACCGGCTCGCGACCGCGGAGCTCGCGAGCCTCTTCGTGAGCGAGGCAGCGAACGTGATGGTGTTCGTGTCGGACTTGCTCGGAGAGCGGTCGATCTACAACGAGCCCGGCACGGTGAACGAGCACAACTGGACGCTGCGCGTGCCGCGCGACTTCGCGCGCGTGCACGCCGAGCGAGCCGCGCGAGGGGCGGCGCTCGATCTTCCGGGCTGCCTCGCGATGGCGCTCCGCGCGCGAGGCGTGGCGCCCGAGCTCTCCGAGGTGCTCGCAGCACGAGCGAGCGGCCCGCTCCCGTGGCAAGCTCGCGGGCCATGAGCGGGGGCCTGCAGCTCGTCGAAGACGACAGCCCCGAGCGCTGTTTCCTCTGCGGAGCGCTCGCCGTGGGCCCTTGCGCCCGATGCAAGAGGCTCGTCTGCGGAGACTGCTGCGTGCTCACCGAAGCGAGCGCGCGCACCTGGGCGATCTGTCTGCGCTGCGAGGAGCGCGGAGGGCGCAGCCTCGCGCCTGCGTGGCTGCTGGTCGGCGCCTGGGTGCTCGGGCCGACCATCGCGATCGCGCTCTTGCTGCTGATCCTGTCGTACCTCGCGCGCTGATGCGCGAGGCGCCGCCTCGGGTCAGCGCTTCTTCGGTGCGAGGCTCGGCCTGCGCTCGGCGAGCGCCCTCTCCTTGAGCGCACGGTAGGCCTTCGGATCGACGGGCTCGGCGTGCGCCCACGCGCGCCACATGCCGAGCAGCTTCGGGTAGGCCGGGCCGAGGCGCATCGCGAGAAAATCGCTCCAGAGCGCCTCGAACACGGCCTCGAGCTCCTCGAGCAGGCGCATGCGCTCGTAGAAGACCTCGTGCACCTCGTCCTTCTTTCCGAGCTCGGTCGGCAGCGCGACGCTCGAGAGCGCGAGCGTGTCGGCCTTGTAGAGGCAGCCGTACTCGCGGTCGCCGAGCACGATCCGGAGCCTCGCCTCGCGCGGCAGCTTGCCCTGACGCAGGGCCTGCTTCGCCTCGGGCGACGACGAAGGCGTGGCGCTCTTGAGCAGCGCGTCGTCGCGTTCGAAGGCGAGCGCGAGTCGCGTCTCGATCCAGAGCGAGCAGGGGTCGGCGCTGCTGGGGCGCAGGTTGGCCTCGAAGAGCTCGCTCTCGAACCACAGCCAGAGCAAGGACTCGCGGCCGACGAAGCGGTTGTGCTCGATGAGATCGGAGAGGTCTTTCATCGGGCGTCCTCCTCGCGGGCGAGCGTGGTCTGCTCGAGGGAGTCGAAGAGCTTGCGCTCCTCGGCGGAGAGCCCGCGCCGCTCGGCGGCCGTGCCGGGCGCCTCCGGCACCAGGCGGTAGCGCAGCGTCTTCTCGAAGAGCTCCTGCGCGAGCAGGTGCATCTTCGGCGACTGACTGAAGAAGTGCACGACGTGGGAGTCGAGGCTCCACACCAGATCGATCGATTTGGTGACCGGCACGAGCTGTCGACGCAGCTTCTTCAGCACCATGAGCTTGAGATCGGCGCGCGCGACCTTGCCCAGCTTGTCGAGGCCCTTCTTCGCGAGCAGGCTCGCCTCGGCCTCGCGCAGCTGCGCCTCGAGCAAGGGCTTGGGCACGAACCAGCGATCGATGCGCAGCCCGAGGCAGACGTACTCGTTGAAGAAGACCTTCTCGTGATCGAGCTCGAGGTCCATCGGATCGAGCATCGAGCACCAGCCGTGGCCGTCGTTGGCGTCGTCGTCGGGCGAGAGCGGCTCGAAGACGTTGGCGCGGATGCGCTTCATCGCCGCGGCCGGAAAACCCTCCGGCAGATCGACGCCGATGCGCATGCGCGAGGACTTGCCGGTGCCGGCCTCGTCGGAGCCCGAGGCGGGTGCGACGTAGAAACGACTGGTGCCGATGCTTCCGCGGAGAGCTCCCAAGGTCGTGCGGGCGTAGAGGCCCGGCGCTCGGAGAGCAAGAAGTTCCCGTGCCGAGCCAAGCCACACGCGAGGCTGGTGTCGAAGCTCCCATGAAGACGCTGACGCTCAGGCTCTCCGCGCTCGCGCTCGCCGCCACCGTTCTCTTCGCGCCCACCGCCGCGCTCGCCGCCGAGGGAGACGGCGAGGGCTACGCCACCCGCACCGAGAAGGACGGCTACGGCGTGACCTTCCTCGACGACCTGCTCGGCGCCGAGGGCATCGACTCGGCCGCGCCGATGATCCGCGCCTCGTTCCGCCCCATGCGCGGCCTGCTGATCCGACCGCGAACGAGCTTCGTCCCCGAGCTCCTGTCGACCGCCGACGATCTCTGATCCCGGACCGAGCGCCGCCCCGGGCTTGGCCCGGGGGCCTTCGCCGGGTGAGCATGCTCCGGCCCCTGCGCGAGGTGCGCGAGGGCCCAGGGGACGCATGCAATCGAACGTGCTCACGGCCGTGTTCCTGCCCGTCGCGCTGGGCGTCATCATGCTGGGGCTCGGGCTGAGCCTCACGATCGCCGACTTCAAGCGCGTCGTCGTGTACCCGAAGGCCGTGATCATCGGGCTCGCCTGCCAGATGCTGATCTTGCCCTTCGTGTGCTTCGGCATCGCCAAGCTCACCGGGCTGCCGCCCGCGCTCGCCGTCGGGCTCATGCTGCTCGCGGCGTCGCCGGGTGGCGCCACGGCCAACCTCTTCAGCCACCTCGCGAAGGGCGACGTCGCCCTGAACATCACGCTCACGGCCGTGAACAGCGTGCTGTCGCTCTTCACCTTGCCGCTCGTGGTCAACCTCTCGCTCGAGGCCTTCATGGGCCAGGGCAAGGCGATCCCACTGCAGTTCGACAAGGTGATCCAGGTCTTCGCGATCGTGCTCGTGCCGGTGGCGATCGGCATGCTCATCCACGCGAAGAAGCCCGGAGTCGCGCTCAGGATGCAGAAGCCGGTGAAGATCCTCTCGGCGCTGTTCCTCGTGCTGGTCGTGGCGGGGGCGGTGGCGAAGGAGCGCGCGAACCTCGCCGAGTACTTCCGCCTCGTGGGCTTCGCCGCGCTCGCGTTCAACCTCGCGAGCATGGCCGTGGGCTACCTGGTGCCGCTCGTGGTGCGCCTGCCCAAGCGGCAAGCGATCGCCATCGGCATGGAGATCGGCATCCACAACGGCACGCTCGCGATCGCGATCGCCTCGAGCCCGCTCCTCTTGAACGACTCGACCATGGCGATCCCACCGGCGATCTACAGCCTGATCATGTTCTTCACCGCGGCGATCTTCGGCACGGTGGTCGCGCGACGCGCAGACGGCGACCCGCCGGCGGCGCCCGAGGCCCCAGCAGGCTGAGGCCGAGTCCCTCTGCGCGCGCGCGGCGCGCGCCGCTGGTTCGGCCGGTGTATGCTGCCGGCCGTGACGAACCTGCGTTCGGTCGACGAGCTGCTCACCGTGGCCAAGCGCCTGCTAGGCGCCGACCACGTGCGCCCGCTCGCGCCCCGAGACTCGCTCTCCGAAGCGAGCGATCACGTGCTGAGCGTGCGGGCCGCCGATGGCTACGGCATCGAGGCCCGCTTCGACGCTGGCGTGAGCGATCGCGCCGCCAAGGAAGACGTGCTGCGCTCGCTCGCCGACATCTTCGCCGGCGCTCTGCGAGGCGCAGACGCCGACGACGCGGCCGACTCGGCCGACGTGCAGGTCGCCCTCGAAGACGCGCTCGTCGCGCTCTCGAAGCGGGTGCACGCCGACGGCGCGGCGATCGTCGACGCGCTCTCGCCCTTCGTCTGGGCTGCGGTGCTCGCCGATGGCGCGCGCCTGCGCGAGTACCAGCCCGTCGAAGCCGCTGACGACGAGAGCCCGCTCGCGCCGATCGTCGACCTCGCTGCAGCGCGCGCGCAGCGTGAGGCGCGCGAACGAGGCGAGGCCCCCCTCGCAGCCGCCGAGCCCGAGCAGCTCGCCGAGCTGACGGAGCTACACCACCACCGCTCGGGTCGGCTCGTGGTCGAGGCCCCGCCCGGCGAGCACGACGAGCCCACGCCGGCCTTGCGGCGCGTGGAGGCGGCCATCGAGGCCCTGCGCGCCGAGGCGAGCTTTCGGCAGCTCACCCAGGGAGGGAGCCTGCACCACACGGCGCTCACCTCGCGCTGCGGGTGGAGCGCGAGGAGCTTCGCGGGTGTGTACGCGGTCGTGCTCGCCTTCGAGAAGCAGCCCGACGACCTGAGCCTCGCGCACCTCGCGCGCGCGGTGCCGACGCTGGAGAAGCTCATCGTGCGCATGCCGCCTCGTGAGCCGCCGCCAGCGCGCGTCGGCGCGGCGCGGCGCCTGCGGAGGAGCTGAGCGGAAGCGCCGCTCGGGCGGTAGAGCGCGGCGCGGCAGAGCGCGCTGGGTCGCGCCACCGCGACGGCCTCAGCCGTGCAGCTCGACGGGCGTGAGCCTGCTCCGCGGCCGCCGCACGGCCTGGGCGAGCGCGGCCTCGAAGCTCGCACGATCGTGGTGCCCATGGATGAGCCCACCGAAGGCGAGGCTCACGACCGCGAGCCCGATCGTCGTGAAGCGCGAACGCACGAGCATGTGCTGCGCGGTGACGCGTGAGGCGTTGCGCCGCAGCCACCTGGTCGCGGCGTTGCGGACCTCGGGGTCGTAGCTGGCGAGATCGTAGCAGTCGACGAAGACCTCGACGGTGCGGGCCTCCTCGAGCGCGCGGTTGCTGTGAGCGATGATCGGGTCGACGAAGAGGATGTCGAGCGAGCCGACCTCGACGAAGACGACGACGCCCGGCGCCGGGTGGCGCACCGTGAGCTGCCCGAAGGGCGAGCTCCAGCGCTCCGATCCATCCGCTTGCTCCCCCCGGACCAGCATGTGGAGAGCATGACGCCTGTTGGGGCACCGACGCAAGGAGCATCGACGATCCGGGGCGCGCGCTCAGGCCTCGTCGCCGCCAGACGCCGAGAGCGCGAGCGGCGGACCGGCGAAGCGGCGCCGCTCGAAGGCGAACCACACCACGGCCATCACGACGAGCGTGCCGGCGACGATGCGGATCGCGAGGTCGTAGGGAGGCTGCATGCCGATCGCGATCAAGACGCCGCACCAGAGCACGCAGAGCACGGCGAGCGGGCGGTACCAGCGCCCCACGTCGAAGGGTCCACGCCGCGTCCAGCTCCGGCCGAAGGTGAAGATGCCGAGCAGCGTCGGCAAGACGTAGGAGATGTAGAGGAAGATGACGCAGACGATGGTGATCGTGACGTAGACGGGCGTGTACACCGTGAGCGCGATCGCGAGCGCGGCGCTGGTCCAGATGGCGACCGCCGGCACGCGGTGGCGCGCGCTCACCCGCGCGAGCGCGCGCGACCAGGGCAGGCCGCCATCTCGCGCGAAAGCGAAGAGCATGCGCGAGCAGGAGGTGACCGTGGCGAGGCCGCAGAGGTAGTTGGCGATCGCGACGCCGACGAGCAACGCCGTCGCGAGCTGCCTCGGCAGCACCGCCTCGATCGTGTGGAACACCACGTCGCCACCTCGCGCAGCGGCGAGCTCCACGCTGGGCATCGCGAGCACGAGCGCGCACACCATGATCCACCCTGCGATGCCCGAGACGAGCACCGCGGAGATCATGCCGCGAGGCACGTTGCGCGCGGCGTCGTGTGTCTCTTCGGAGGTGTGCGCCGAGGCGTCGAAGCCGGTGATGGTGTAGCCCGCGTGCAGGAAGCCCAGCGCGAAGAGCCAGGCGCCGTTCGAGGTCGCGGGCCACACGTCGCCGCCCGCGGCGCCGCTGAAGTTCTGGAAGCGCACGAGGCGCGAGGGCTCGAAGCTCGGCGCGTAGGCGAAGAGCGACACCGTGAGCACCGCCGCGACCACCAGGATGAGATAGCCGCTGAAGTCGGTGAGCTTGCTCGTGAGGCGGATGCCCAGGTGGTTGAAGAGCGCCTGCGAGAGCGTGATGAAGACGACGCCGAGGGTGAGCACGAGCTGCGCGGTGCCCTCTCCGACGAGCGCGGGGTCGTAGCCGACGCGCGGCCCGAGCGAGCCCACGACCACGTGCATCGTGCCCATGTTGATCGCCGCGAGCACCGCGACGAGGCCCGCCAGGTTGAACCACGCCGTGACCCAGCCCCAGCCTCGCCCGCCCAGGATCGTCGCCCAGTGGTAGAGCCCGCCCGCGGTGGGGAACGCCGAGGCCACCTGCCCCATCGCCACGGCCACGGCGAGCGACATCAAGCACACGAGCGGCCAGCCGAGCCCGATCGCCGCGCCACCCACCGAGGAGAAGGCGAGCTGGAACGAGGTGATGCCTCCAGCGAGGATGCAGATGATCGAGAAGGAGATGGCGAAGTTCGAGAAGCGCCCCATCGTGCGGGCGAGCTCCTGCTTGTAGCCGAGCCTCGCGAGCGTCGCGGCGTCCGGGTCGGCGACGGTCACGGCCGGGTCGCGCGGGTCGGAGGAGGACATCGCGCGAGCGTAGGGTAGAACCACGGCGCTCGACGACGCCCACGCTACACTGAGCCGCTCATGCCCTCTCCCGCTCTCAGGCCCGACACCGCCCGCGCGATGCGCGCCTGTGCCGCGCTCTCGGTCGTCGCCGCGCTGCTCACCGCGTGTGCACCGAAGGCCCGGTCGGTCGGGCTCGAGCCCGATCACGGCACGCTCTCCGAGCTCTCACGCGTCGAAGGCGACATCGTGCTCTGCGATCACCGCGTGCCCGAAGAGACCTGCGTGAAGCACCACCCCGAGCTCGTCGCGAGCTTCAAGCGGGTCGACGACTGGTGCCCGCCTCACGACGTGCCCGAGTCGCAGTGCCTCGAGTGCCACCCGGACCTGACCTTCGATCCCCTGCCCGAGCTGCCGGCCGACGCGGACATCGCCTGGCTCACGAAGACGGGCGAAGACGTGCCCGCTCTCGACGCGCACGCGGCGAAGGGCAAGGTCACGATCTTCGAGTTCTACGCCAGCTGGTGCGCCGCCTGCCGCAAGGTCGACGGTCACGTGTACGGCAAGCTCGCGCGGCGCGAGCCCATCGCCTACCGCAAGATGGATGTCGTCGACTGGGACTCGCCGCTCGCCCAGCGCTGGCTGAAGAAGGTGCCCTCCTTGCCCTACGTGGTGATCTACGGGCCCGACGGAACCCAGAAGGCGGCGCTGCACGGCGCGGATCTGGTCGCGCTCGACGCCGCGATCGCGAAGGCCGCGGGTCGGTGAAGCGAGCGCTCGCGCTGCTGCTCGCGGCGTTCGGGTGGGTCGCCGGTGCGCGCACGGCAGAGGCCTGCGCAGGCTGCTCCAACCCCAACCTGCCCAACGTGCGCAGCGGCAACGCCACGCTCGCGCCCGCGGAGATCTCCGTCGCGCTCAGCCTGACGGGCACGACCATGAACGTCGTGCACGAGGATCGCTGCCCCGATATCGGGCCCATCTGCCTCGAGCGCGACGAGCCTGCTCAGCTGCACGATCAGCAGTTCCACAGCTTCGAGCTGCGCCCCGTCGTCGCCGTGGGCATCACCGAGGTGCTCGGTGCAGAGCTGCAGCTCCCCATTCGAATGGTGAACACGTCGATCAGCTTTCGCCGGCTCGACGGCACCGCCTTCGAGCCCGACTACGAGAGCATCCACCACCGCGACGAGACGCTCGTGGGTCTCGCCGACCCGTGGCTGCTCGGCCGCGCCTCGGCGCGCTTCGACGAGCTGACGATCTCGACGCGCGCCGGCATCGGTCTACCGGTGGGCGACACGGTCGAGGACCCCTTCGCGCTCGGGCGCGAAGGGAAGAGCCACCAGCACATCCAGTTCGGCACCGGCACGTTCTTTCCGGTGTTCGCCGTCGACGGCTCCTGGGATCTCTCCCCGCTGCGCCTGGGCGGCTATGGGCAGGCGATCCTCTACCTGTACGAGAACGGCTACGGCTACCACGCGGGCAATCGCTACGCGGGCGGCGCGACCGGCGACGTCGAGCTGTTCGACGATCTGCGCATCGGCCTCGGGGTCGACCTGCTCAACGAGCAGCCAGAGCGCTGGGGCGGGGAGATCCAGCAAGACGGCAACGTGGGCCGCACCGACCTGCTGGTCGGTGGCATGCTGAGCTACCAATTCGGTGAGGTCGCGACGCAGCTCTCCCTGCGCATCCCGGCGTGGCAGCACTTCATCGACCCAGGCGGCCACCATCGCGATCCGGGGCAGCTCACCTACCCCGGCATCCTGAGCCTGTCGGCGCAGACGAGCTTCAACGAGCCTTGAAGCAGCGGGGCGCCCGCAGGCGCCCGCGCCTCCTTCAGCCCTTCGCAGCGGCCTCGAGCACCGCGCGTGCAGCCTTCGCGTCGAAACCGACGGGGTTGCCCCCCGCCGAAGGGTCGGCCGCCGCCATCTCGGCGAGCTCGTCGAAGCGCGCGTCGTCGACGCCGAGCTCGCCGAGCGTGTGCGGCACACCGAGCTCGCGGCGCAGACCGAGCACGAGCTCGAGGAACGCGTCGAGGCCGGGGTTCGCGAGGCCGAGGTAGGCGGCGAGGCGCGTGATGCGCTCGTCGATCGCGGCGCGGTTGAAGCGCAGCACGTAGGGCATGAAGGTGGCATTGGTCATGCCGTGGTGCGTGTCGTAGAGCGCGCCCACCGGGTGCGAGAGCGCGTGCATGCCCCCGAGGCCCTTCTGGAAGGCCGTGGCGCCCATCGCAGCCGCGGCCATCATGTCGGCGCGCGCGCCGAGATCACCGGGCTCCTTCACGGCGCGTGGCAACGCCGAGGCGACGAGGCGCATGCCCTCGACGGCGATGCCGTCGGCCATCGGGTGGAAGCCGGGCGCGCAGTAGGCCTCGAGGCAATGGGAGAAGGCGTCGAGGCCGCTGCCCACGGTGATCTTCTGCGGCATGCCGACCGTGAGCTCGGGGTCGCAGATCACCACGCGCGGCATCATCTTCGGGTGGAAGATGATCTTCTTCGTATGGGTGCTCTCGTCGGTGATCACGCCAGCGCGGCCGACCTCGGAGCCCGTGCCCGCCGTGGTGGGCACCGCGATGACGGGTGCGATGCCGTCCGGGTCGGCGCGTGTCCAATGGTCGCCGATGTCCTCGAAGTCCCACACCGGGCGCTTCTGACCGCTCATGAAAGCGACGAGCTTGCCCAGATCCAAGCCGCTGCCGCCGCCGAAGGCGATGACGCCGTCGTGTTTGCCGGCGTGGTAGGCGGCGAGCCCGGCTTCGAGGTTCTTGCCGACGGGGTTCGGCTTGAGATCGCTGAAGACGGCCGCGCCGAGCCCGGCCTGCACGAGGGCCTCGAGCGCCGCGAGCGTGATGGGCGCCTGACCGAGACCGGCGTCGGTGACGAGCAGCGGCCTCCTGAGCCCGTGCTGCTTGCAGAGCTCGGCGAGCTCGGCGACGCGCCCGGCGCCGAAGCGAATGCTGGTGGGGTAGTTCCAGTTCGAGGTGGGGCTCTGGCTCATGGCGGCGTTCACAGGGTGTGGCGGAGGTGGAAGGACTTCGGGCGCGTGAGGTACTCGTAGCCGATCTTCGAGAGCGTGGCGCCGTGGCCGGTGTGTTTCACGCCCGTCCAGGCGAGCGCGGGGTCGAGGTAGTCGCAGCGGTTCATGAACACCGTGCCTGCCTCGAGCTCGGCGCCGAGGCGCTCGGCTGCCTCGAGATCGTTCGTCCAGATCGAGGCCGTGAGGCCGTAGTGGCTGTCGTTCATGAGCGCGAGCGCCTCGGCGTCGTCGGCCACGGCCATGATGCCCACGACGGGGCCGAAGTTCTCTTCGCGCATGAGCGACATGGCGTGGTTCACGTCGATGACGACCTGCGGCGCGAGGTAGGGCGTGCCGGGGGCGTCGGCGGCGAAGCTCTTCGGATCGATGAGCGTGCGCGCACCCTGCGCAACCGCGGCGGCGATCTCGCTGCGCACGAACTCGGCGGCCCGTGCGTTCACGAGCGGGCCCAGTGTGGTGGCTTCGTCGAGCGGGCTGCCGAGCACGTGGCTGCGCGTCAGCGCCTCGAAGCGCTCCACGAACGCCGGGTAGAGCTCGCGGGCGACGTAGATGCGCTCGATGCCGCAGCAGCTCTGGCCGGAGTTGAAGAAGGCGCCGTCGACGAGGTTCTCGACGGCGTGGTCCAGGTTGGCGTCGGCGCGCACGTAGGCTGGGTCTTTGCCTCCGAGCTCGAGCCCCACCGGCAGGAGCGCCTGGGCGGCCTCGAGCGCGACCGCGCGGCCACCGGCGACCGAGCCCGTGAAGTTCACCTGCTGCACGCGCCCGGAGCGGATGATGCTCGCGGCCTGCGCATGCGTGACGAGCAGGTTCTGGAAGAGCCCCTCGGGCAGGCCGGCCTTCTCGAAGGCCGCGGCGAAGCGCTCGCCCACGAGCAAGGTCTGCACCGCGTGCTTGAGCACGACGGCGTTGCCGGCCATGAGCGCGGGCACGACCGCGTTCACGGCCGTGAGGTAGGGGTAGTTCCAGGGCGCGATGACGAAGACCGTGCCGAGCGGCGCGCGCTTCACGTAGCGCCTGAAGCCGTCCTTCGGCTCGGGCACGACGTCGGCGAGCGCCTCGGGCGCGATCGCGATCATGTGGCGCGCGCGCTCGGCGAAACCGCGCAGCTCGCCGGCGCCGTAGCGGATGGGGCGGCCCATCTGGAGGGCCAGCTCGGGGACGATCTCGGCCTGCATCGAGAGCATCGCCGCCACGGCGGCTTCGCAGCGCTCGGCGCGCTCGGCGAGCGGCACGTCCTTCCAGATGCGCTGCGCGGCAGCGGCGCGGCGGAGCGCGGCGTCGATCTCGGCGTCGGTCGGGGCCCTGCGCTCGGCGACGAGGCGCCCGTCGACGGGGGAGCTGAGGATGAAGGCTTCGGTCATGGGTCGTTCTTTCGGGTCGGAGCGCGGAGGTCGCAAGCGTGTCGTCGAGGGCGCTGGTGGGTGCTCAGCTCCGCTCGAAGCCGCGTAGGAGCTCCCAGTCGGTGACGCGGCGGTCGTACTCGTGCTGTTCCCACTCGGCGGTGTGCACGTAATGGTCGACGACCTCGCTGCCGAGCGCGGCGCGCAACATCGCCGAGCCGCGCAGCGTCTCGATCGCCTCGCGCAGCGTGCGCGGGACCTCCTCGGTCTGGCTGGCGTAGGCGTCGCCCACGAAGGGCTCGCCGAGCTCGAGGCCCTCGTCGATGCCCGAGAGGCCGGCGGCGATGAGCGCCGCGAAGGCGAGGTAGGGGTTCAGATCCGCGCCGCCGATGCGGCACTCGATGCGGATCGCGCGGCTCTTCTCGCCGCAGAGGCGGAAGCCCGCCGTGCGGTTGTCGCGGCTCCAGACGGTGCGCGTGGGCGCGAAGGTGCCGGCCTGGAAGCGTTTGTAGGAGTTGATGTACGGCGCGAGGAAGTAGGTGAGCTCGCGCGCGTACCTCAGCTGGCCCGCGACCCAGGAGCGCATGAGCTTGGACATGCCGAAGGGCTCCGAGGGGTCGTGGAAGAGCGGCGTCTCGCCGTCGAGGCTCCAGAGCGAGTCGTGGATGTGGCTGCTCGATCCGGCGAGGTCGTACCTCCACTTGGCCATGTAGGTGATGGCTTTGCCCTGGAGATCGGCGATCTCCTTGGTGGCGTTCTTGAGGATCGAGTGGCGGTCGGCCATCGACAGCGCGTCGCAATAGCGCAGGTTGAGCTCCTCCTGGCCGGGGCCCCATTCGCCCTTGGAGCACTCGATGGGGATGCCCGCCGCCTGGAGCTGCCTGCGCATGGCGCGGATCACCGGCTCTTCGCGGGTGGTCTGGAGGATGTGGTAGTCCTCGATGTAGGCGCTCGCGGTGCGCAGGTCGCGATAGCGTTTGTCGTGTGCGCCGCGATAGCCCTCGTCGAAGAGATAGAACTCGAGCTCCGAGGCGAACATGCCCTGGTATCCGCGCTCGGTGAGTCGGTCGACCTGCCGCTTGAGCATCGCGCGTGGGCTGTGCGGCACGCCTTCGTGCGTCTCGTGATCGAGCACGTCGCAGAGCACGAGCGCGGTGCCCTCGAGCCAAGGCGCGAGGCGCAAGGTCGACAGATCGGGCTTCATCACGAAGTCGCCGTAGCCCTTCGACCAGCTCGCCGCCGCGTAGCCGGGCACCGGCTCCATGTCGATGTCGTTCGCCAGGAGGTAGTTGCAGGCGTGCGTCTCCACGTGGCCGCCGTCGAGGAAGAACTCCGCCTGGAAGCGCTTGCCGACGAGCCGGCCCTGCATGTCGACGAAGCAGACGAGCACCGTGTCGATCTGGCCGTCGGCGACCGCCTGGCGGAGAGCGTCCATGCTGAGAGGTGCGGTCATCGTGGGGCGCTCCGATCGTTGAGAGGTGGCGGCTTCGCGGCCCGCGCAGGGCGGCGCGCCGGGCTGAGAGGCTAGCCGGGACGAGGCCTGCGGCGTAAGGGCGGAGCGCGGCGCGCGGCGCCTCGACCGCGCCCTCCGCTACGCCGGCGCGCGCCTCGCGACGAAGAACTCGTAGCCGTAGTGCGCGGCGTGGCGCCGGTAGAGGTCGACCTCCTGCTCCAGCGCGTCGAGCGCGGAGAGCGCCTCGGCGTCGCCGGCGTGCGTGCCGCGCAGCTCGGTGATGCGCGCCAGCATCGGCGTGTAGAAGTCGCCCCACCACGCCTCCTCGGGGAGCGTGAAGTGCCCGAGCGGCTCGAAGCCGAAACGCGGGAGCAGCGCGAGCGCATCGGAGGCGCGGCCCATCGTGGGGTAGTCGGCGAAGAGCGCGCACCTCGGGGGGCGGCGCGTCGCTCAGCCAGACCGCATCGGTGAACGCGAGGTATCCGCCGGGGCGCAGCAGGCCGTGGCAGAGCGGAAGCGCCCTCTCGAGGCCGAGGTTGTAGAGCGCTCCCTCCGACCAGAGGAGGTCGAAGCTCCCGGGCTCGAAGGGCAGCTCGGTCATGTCGGCGACCAAGGCCCGAACGCGCTGCGCGAGCCCGCGCTCTGCGAGGGTCGCGGCGAGCCTCGCGATCGACGGCGCGTGCGCGTCGACCGCGACGATCTCGGCCTCGGTGAGCGCCGCGAGGTGGAGCGTCTGTGCGCCGGTGCCCGAGCCGAGGTCGAGCACCCTCGGCGCCGGACCGAGCTCGGCACACAGGGCGAGCGCTCGCTTCGTGCACTCGAGGTTGCCGGGCCCCTGCCGAGGAAGCGACTCGAAGACGGCGTAGAAGATCTCCCAGTAGCGCGGCGAGGTTTCGCTCATCGTGGCCCTACTTCTTCGCGTCGAGCTGCTTGCCGAGCTTCGTCCACGCCTCGTCGAGCGCGCGGTTCTGGGCGTTCCGGTTCGACTCGAGGATCGCAGGCTCCTGCAGCGTCTGTGCGGCGACGACCGCGGCGTCGGGTTTGCCGCGGCCCGAGGCGCGCATCACCCCGAGCGCGTTGCCCTTGGCGTCGACCCAGCTGAGCGTCACGTCGCAGTCGTAGCCTACGACCTCGCGCTTCTCACCGGTGCGATCCGACACGAAGGTGGCCGCGACGTAGGTGTGGCACTCGCCCCCGCCGACGGCGAGCACCGGGGGCGGCTTCACCTTGGCGTCGGCCTCCTCGATCTTCTCGATGGCCTCTTCGACCTTCTCTTCCCACTCTTCGATCCGCTTCTCTTGCCCCACGCCTCCCCAGGGTTTCTCGGTCGTGACGAGCCTGTCGAGCTCCGCGCGCGCCTGGGACGTGTCGGCGTGGCAGAAGGGCGTGTCGATGAGCGACGCGCGCTGCACGCCCTTGGGCACGTCGCAGATCCCGCTCACGGTGCCGGTGGGCGCGTCGCTGCCGTCGTCGCAGGCGAAGTGCGCCGTCGGGATCGGCGACGCGGGCGGCTTCATCTTCTCGGGCAGCTCGCGCACGGCGAGGATGCGCTTCTTCACGTCGGCGTCACAGCGATCGACGCCGGGCTGCGCCTTCGCGGCTTGGGCGCTCTCGACGGCCTCTTTGATGCGGTCCTGGTGCTTCTGGTACACCGCGAAGCGGGCCTTGCTCTGCTTCTCGGACCACCAATAGAAGCCGCCGCCGCCCGCCGCGATGAGCACGATCGCGATGACGCAGCCCATGCCGCTGCCCTTCGATTTGGGCTGCTGCTGCATGCCAGGTCGTACGCCGCCCATGGCTGGGTGCGCTTGCCCGTAGGCGCCCGGGCCCTGGGCCCCGATGGGCGCGGTTCCGTAGCCACCCTGTCCGCCCATCGCGCCGGGCGCCATCGCCTGGGCTGGCTGCCGGCTCGCGACCTCGTGCACCACCTTGCGCACGAAGTCGTCGAGGAAGGGCTCGTTGGTCGAGACCGGTCCGCTGTTCGGAGGCAGGTACTGCGACAGATCGTCGTAGCGGATGCGCGGCATCTGAGGGTTGCCGGTCCACTCGGCCCAGCCCGCGCTCTGCCCATCGGCGCTGCGCTCTGCGACGAAGTAGCGCAAGCGCATCGGCTCGCGCGCGTCACGCACGAAGGCCGCGTAGTAGGCCTCGGTCGCCTGCTCCGGCCGAGGCAGGCGCACGACGCGCACACCGAGCTCCGCGCCCGGCGTGCCGAGCGGCACACGCACGAGCGGGAAGGCGTAGACCTCCGGCGGCAGCTGGGGCTGGCCCGAGGCCTGCTGCCATCGCGACGCGAGGTAGGGCTGCGCGTGTTGCTCGAGCCTGTCGAACACCGAGGGGTCGGTGTGCGCGTCGTGGGCGAGCAGTCGGTGCGCGAAGTCGTAGTGCGTCTGTCGGGGCGAGCTCATCGGTTCGATCCTCGGGAGGATCGATCTTCTAACGCCTCGCCCCGGCGCCGGATACCCAGCCGAAGGCCTCGGGGCTCAGGCGCGAGCGCGCGGGCGTCGCCCGAGCATGAGCGCGGCGGCCACACCGACGACCCCCCAGAGCGACCCGGGCGCGCTTCCCGAGGAAGAGCAGCCGATGGTGATGTCGCGCGAGTCGTCGCAGGAGTCGTCGACGTCGTCGTCGCAGTCGTCGGAGTCGCTCGAGCCGGAGGAGCTGCTCGAGCTGCTCGAACCACCACCGCCGGAGCCGCTCGAGCTGCTCGAGCCACCGCTGCCCGAGCCCCCGCCACCGGAGCTGCTCGAGCTGCTGGAGCTCGGGGCGTCTTCGCAGCTCAGCACGGGGTCGCTGTCGTCCCACAGGCAGTAGCCCGGCTCGCCGTCGCCTCGGGTGCAGGCGTCTCCCTCCTCGAGACCGACGCAGGCGTCCTTGTCGGCTTGGTCGGCCGAGGCGACGCCGGCGAAGGTGGCGAGCGAGCTGGCGAGCGCGAAGGCGAAGATCGAAGTGGAGGTTTTCATGACGGTTCCTTTCGTCGCGTGGACGAAGAGGCGCATTGCGAGGCGCGTGCCACACGCGACGCGGCGCTGATCGCTGAGCAAACCCCGAGCAGATCCGCGCCTCGTGCACGCGATGCGCGCCTCGCTCTCCGCCGCCCACGCGACTCGGCCAAGCCTTGCTCGCTCGACTGAGCAACACCTTGCTCAGCCGGCGTCGCTCCGATCGCTCCTCGCTTCGTGGTAGTGCCTCGGTACCTCCGCCTGGTGTGCTCCGCCTCAGGCACTCGGACCGTCCCGTGAACGACGCCCTGCTCGCCACGCTCGTCCTCGCGGCCACGATCGCGCTCTTCGTGAGCGATCGCCTGCGCCTCGACGTGGTCGCGATGCTCTCGCTGCTCGCGCTCGCGCTCACGGGGCTCGCTTCCACCGAGGTGGTGCTCTCCGGCTTCTCGAGCCCGGCGGTCCTCATGATCGCGGGCCTCTTCGTCGTCGGCGCCGCGATCTCCGAGACGGGCGTCGCCGACTGGTTCGGGCGACGCCTCGAGAAGCTCGCCGGAAAGGACGAGCGCCGCGTGCTCGCGGTGATCGTGTGCGCCACGGCGCTCCTGTCGGCCTTCATGAGCTCGACCGGCACGGTGGCGCTGCTCTTGCCCGTCGTGGGCAGCATCGCCGCGCGCCGCGGCCTCGCGCCGGGGCGCTTGCTCATGCCGCTCGCCTTCGGCGCACACCTCGGCAGCAACCTCACGCTCATCAGCACTCCGCCCAACCTCATCGTGAGCGACGCCCTGCGCGGCGCGGGCCACGAGCCCTTCCGTTTCTTCGGTTTCCTCGTGCCCGGCCTCGTGGTGCTCGTCGTCGGCGTGGCCTACCTCACGCTCTACGGGCGGCGCTGGTTGCCCGCAGGCGATGGCCTGCGCGCCGCGCGGGCGACGCTCTCCGATCGCGATCTCGCCGCCGAGTACGGGCTCGCCGACGCGCTCTCGTGCCTCCGCGTCCCGGCGCAGTCGACGCTCGTCGGGCGTTCGCTCGCCGAGACGAACCTGCGCGCCGTTCACGGCGTCACGGTCGTCGGCGTCGTGCGCGCGGGCGAGGCCCTGCGCGTCTTGCCGAGCCTCGTCTTCGAGGCCGGCGACGAGCTGCGTGTACTCGGCAGCGCCGAGGCTCTCACCTCGCTCGGCGCCGCACACGGCACCGAGCTCTACGAGACGGCGTCGCACTTCTCGCTGCCGGTGGAGGAGTCGCTCGCCGAGCTCGTGCTGCCACGCCGCTCGCGCCTCGTGGGGCGCGCGCTGCGCGACTCGAAGTTCCGCGATCGCTACCGCGCGACCGTGCTCGCGCTCCACCGCATCGAGGGCTCGGGCAGGGTCTGCCTCACCGACGCCTCGCTGCGCGACGTCACGCTGCGACCGGGCGACATCCTGCTCGTGAAGGGCCGTCGTAAGTACCTGCGCAACCTGCGCGACGAGCGCGACGATCTGGTGCTGGTCGCCGAGCCCGACGTCGCGGCCGACGTGCTGGTCGATCGACCGCGTGCGCTGGGCGCCGTCGCCATCACCTTCGCGATGCTGATCGTCATGGCCTTCGGGTGGCTGCCCAACGTCGTCGCGGTGCTGGGCGCGGCCTTGCTCCTCGTGATCGCCGGCTGCGTGCGCCCGGCCGAGGTCTACCGCTCGGTGAACTGGGAGAGCGTCGTGCTCATCGCCTGCATGATCCCGCTGTCGACCACGCTCGAGTCGAGCGGTGCCACCGCGGTCGTGGTGCGTTTCGTCGAGTCGAACCTGAGCGGCGCCTCACCGCTCGCTTTGATGGGCCTCGTCGTGGGCATCACCTCTGCGCTCGGGCTCGTGCTCTCCAACACCGCGACCGCCGTGCTGGTCGCGCCGGTGGCCGTGCGCCTCGCGACCGCCTTCGGCGTCGCGCCGGAGCCGCTGCTCATGGGCGTGGCCTTCGGTGCCTCGGCGGCCTTCGCGACGCCGATCGCCTCGCCGGTGAACGTGCTCGTGATGACGCCCGGTGGCTATCGCTTCGCCGACTACACACGGGTCGGCCTACCGCTGCAGCTGCTCGTGCTCGCGACGGCCGTGCTCGTGATCCCGCTCGTGTGGCCGTTCTGAGGCGAGGGCGCGAGCACGTCGCGCCCGGCGCTACTTGGTGACGGTGCGCGTGAACTCGACGTTGCCTTGCTCGTCGTAGAAGGTGCCGACGAAGGTGTTCCCGCTGATCTCGGCGAGCAAGAAGCCCCCCTTCGAGTCGTCCTCGAAGAAGGTCGGCGTGCCGCGGCCCTCGAGGTCGGTCATCTTCGCCGCGGTGCCGCTCACGATGAACTCGGTGCCGCAGGTGGGCTCGAGCCACTGGCGGTTGTGGTCGTGGCCCGAGAGGTAGACGTCGATCTTGTTGCAGACGGCGTCTTCCATGAAGCTCTTCACGTTGCCGCCGCTCACGATCGGGATGCCCGGGATGCCCTCGTATTCGCCGGCGTTGCCGTGTTTGCCGTTCGACACGTAGGGGTGGTGACCGAAGCCGATCTTCCACGTGGCGGTCGACGTCGACGTGGCGCCGTTGAGCCAGGCCTTCTGCGTCGAGTCGCCCGTGTACATGATCGCGTTGGTGTCCAGGCCGAAGAAGTCGACCGGCACGACACCAGGCGGGCCTGCGTCGGCCGGCACGGCGAAGTGGTAGTAGCGGTCGGGCATGTTCCAGCGCGACGACATCGCCGAGTAGTCGATCTGGTGCTGGGCCTTCCAGACCTCGAAGCCCGCGCCCTGGCCGCCGTAGTCGTGGTTGCCGAGCACGACGTAGAAGATGAACGGCAGCTCCGCGTAGGGCTGCTCGAACTTGGTCTGGAACTGCGTGTCGTCGACGCCGCTCACGCCGGAGTTGTAGATGTTGTCGCCGAGGTAGAGCGCGAACTCGCAGCCGCCCTTCGCCTGGCAGACCGTGCCCATCGCGGCGCCGACCGCGTACTGGCGCGGGTTGCCCTCACCGCCGTCGCCGAGCGCGACGAAGCGCAGCACCGGCTCGGCCGGGGTGCCACCGCCACTGCCTCCCGCGCCGCTCGTCGCCGAGGTGGTGCTCGAGCTCGTGCCGCTCGAGCTGCTCGCCGAGCCGCCAGCTCCTGCCGTCGTCGAGCTCGCACCGTTGCCGCTCGAGCTCGAGGCGCCCGAGCCGCCCGTACCGTCGAGCGCGTCGTCGGCGCAGCCCGGGAGCGCGGCGAGCGAGCACAGAGCGAAGGTGGCGGCGAGGTGGCGGTACGGCGACGACATGGTGAGATCCACCGCTACACCCGAGCGGCGGCGATCGGAAGCCTCGGGTGCGCTGGCGCGATGGCGCAGCGCGTCGAGGATGGGCCGAGCTCCCGAGCCCGATGGAAGCGCGAGAGCCGAGCGCCCCGTGAGGGCGACCCGGCTCTCGCACCGCGCTCGATGCGTGATGCCCGTGCAGCCTCAGAAGGCTTCGTAGCCGATCGAGCCCATCGGGAAGACCGCGGTGTACGGGTCTGCGATGATGATGCGCATGTCGAGGGCGAGCATGAGGCCCTTGCGACGGATCCCGTCGTTGCCGAAGCCTTGGAGCGGGTAGCCGCCAGCGCGGAAGTGGATCACCGGACCACCGGGGCTGTTCAGGACGCCATAACCGGCGCCAGCGGCCACGAAGATCTGGTCGAGGAAGGTGAAGTCGACGAGCGCCGTGCCCGTGACCGTGCCCGTGAGCCCGGGGATGCCGCCGAAGTCTCCGAACGAGCCGAAAGAGATGTGGGGCTGCGCGTAGACGCCGATCATGTCGTTGATCTGCACGCCCAAGCGCCCGTCGACGCCACCCATGATCGCGGTGGCGCTCCCGCCACTCACGATGATCTCGCCGCCGACGCCGCCCGAGATGCCGCCGCGGAAACGCACGCCGTCCTTGTCGCCTTCGTCGGCGGCCGGCGCCGCTGCCGGCGCCGCAGCGGGTGCCGCAGGGGGGGCAGGCTCGGCGGTTTTGGCCGCGTCATCGACCACTGGATCGGAGGCCTCTTGTGCGGAGGCGGAGAGCGAGCAGAAGGTCGCGACGCAGAGAGCGGCGAGGCCCGAGAGCCGGAGTGACGTCGAGTGCATGGAATTCTCCTTGTTAAGCCGAGGCTAGAGGCGGGGCCCAGCCCACACCAAGTTCTACGCATCCGTCCTACGCACCACGCCCGCTTGCGATCCCCTGCCGAGCCAGAGGACTGCGATGTGACCCAGGTCCTCGACGGCTCGCTGCGACCTTCGACGACGGCCTGCGCGCCGAGCCGCGCTCGGGAAGGCAGACCCTATTGATGCAACTCGATTGCGATTGGTCCGACGCCGTCGTAGGACAGGCTCCGCTCCGATGCGCTGCTCGCTCCGTCGTGTCCCCTCGCTCGCCCTCGCGCTGGCCGTCTCGTCCTTCGCGCCGGGGGCCTTCGCGCAGGCGACCGGCGTGACCGTCGCCCAGGCGCCGCAGCCGTCGGCTGCACCGCGCGTCGTGCCGCCGCGCATCGTCGAACGCGTGGAGCCTGCCTACCCGCAGCGGCTGCTCGACGAGCCGCACGGCGACGATCAGCTGCCGGTCGCGCACGTGGAGCTCGAGGTCACGCTCGACGCCTCGGGTAAGATCCGCGAGCTCGTGGTGCTCGCGTCGGGCGGCGAGCTCTTCGACGCCGAGGCGATGCGCGCCGTGCGCGCGTGGAAGTTCGCGCCCGCCCAGCGCGACGGCAAACCCATCCCGAGCCGCTTCCACGTGCCGCTCAACTTCGTGCCACCCGCGCACGCCGAGCCCATCGACCCTGGGCACGATCACCCCGAAGACGAGCTGCCCGGCCCCGACGGCAAGGTCGAGGCGCCGCTCGCGGTCGCACCGGAAGCGCCGCCCGAGCTCGTCGACGTGCACGGGCGCCGCATGGCGAGCTCGCGCGGAGCGTCCGACTACCGCGTGGAGATCGGCCAGCTCGCCGCCGTGCCTCGCCGCCACGCGAGCGAGCTGCTCAAGCTCGCGCCGAGCGTGTTCCTCTTGCGCGACGGCGGCGGCGAAGGCCACGCAGACCGCATCTACCTCCGCGGCTTCGACGCGCGCGAAGGGCAAGACATCGAGCTCAGCGTAGGCGGAGTGCCGATCAACGAGAGCGGCAACTTCCACGGCAACGGCTTCGCGGACCTCAACTTCATCATCCCCGAGGTCGTCGGCTCACTGCGCGTGCTCGAGGGCCCCTTCGACCCGCGACAGGGCAACTACGCCGTCGCGGGCAGCGCCGACTACACGCTCGGGCTCGCGCGACGAGGGCTCACCGCGAAGGCCACTTACGGCTCCTTCGACACGACACGCTTGCTCCTGCTCGCGGGGCCGGAGAACGCGAGCCAGGGCACCTTTGCGGCAGCCGAGGTGTTCCGCACGGGAGGCTTCGGCCAGAACCGCGACGCCTGGCGCGGGCGCGCGATGGGTCAATACGAGGGCGCCGTCGGCGAGCGTGGCAGCTTCCGCCTGTCGACCGCGGCCTACGGCGCCGAGTACCACTCGGGCGGGGTGCTGCGGGCCTCGGACGTCGAGGCCGGCCGCAAGGGCTTCTACGACACGAACGACCCCAACCAGGGCGGCAGCGCGGCGCGCTTCCACGTGTCGGCCGACGTCGAGGTCCCCTCCGGGAGCGCGGTCTACGGGCAGCAGGTCTTCGCGATCTATTCGAGCCACCGCACACGCGAGAACTTCACCGGCTTCCTGCTCGACCCGCAGGACGCGCGCCAACAGCCCCACCCCCAGCGCGGCGATCTGCTCGATCTCGCGGTCACCGTCGGCACCTTCGGCGCGCGTGGTCACGGCAAGCAGGGCTTCGAGCTCGGCGGTCAGAAGCACGCGCTCGAGCTCGGCTACCTCGCGCGCCTCGACGTGGTGGGCTCCCAGCAGCAGCGCGTCGGCGCGGCGACCAACACGCCCTACGCCACCACGGCCGACTACTACTCCAAGCTCGGCGACGTCGGCGTCTACGGCGATCTCGACGTCCACCTCACGAAGTGGCTCGCGCTGCGAGGCGGCGCACGCGCCGATCTCTTCGTCTACGACGTCGACGATCTCTGCGCCGTGCGCGACGTCTCGCGCCCCTCCTCCGAGAACCCGCCCGGCGACGCGAGCTGCCTCTCGCAGCAGCGCTTCGGCGATCACCGCGAGCCCAACCAGCGATCGAGCACGGCGAGCCTGCGTGCGATGCCGCGCGCGGCCGTGCTCGTCGGCCCCTTCACCGGGTTCACGATCAGCGCGGCCTATGGCCAGGGCATCCGCTCGATCGACCCGAGCTACGTCTCCCAGGACGTCGACACGCCTTTCGCCGCCGTACAGGCCGGAGAGGCGGGCGTCTCCTATGCGCACAGCTTCGACGACTTCGCCCTCACCGCGCAGTCGGTCTTCTTCGTCACGCACGTCGACCGCGATCAGATCTTCAGCGAGACCGAGGGGCGCAACGTGCTCGGCGGAGGCACGACCCGCCTCGGCTGGGCCGGCTCGGCGCGGCTCGTCGCCGATTTCGTCGACGTCTCGACGAGCCTCTCCATGGTGCGCTCGCGCTTCGACGACACCGGCCTGCTCGTGCCCTACGTGCCCGACGTGATCGCGCGCACCGACGCAGCGCTCTTCGGCTCGCTGCCGCTCTCGATCGACGGCGCGCCGCTCGGCGGTCGCGTCGGCCTCGGCGCCTCCTTCGTGGGGCGCAGAGCGCTGCCCTACGGCCAGCGCAGCGACCTCATCTTCGTGCTCGACGCGGCCGCCGCGCTCAGCTGGAAGGCGCTCGAGTTCGAGGTGGCCGGCACCAACCTGCTCGACCTGGAATACCGGCAGTCGGAGTTCAACTACGTCTCCGACTTCTCCCCGACCGATCCCGCCACGCTCGTGCCCGCGCGCCACTTCGCGGCCGGGCCGCCGCTCGGCGTCTTCGCCTCGCTCTCCGCGACCCTGGGAGGCAGCTGATGCGCCTCCTGAGCACGCTCGCCGCGCTGTCGACGTTCACGCTCCTGGGCGCCGCGTGCATCGGAACGACCGGCGGAGAGCTCGTCGCCTTCGACGCGCTCGCAGGTGGCCCGGCAGCTCACGACGGCGGGGCCTATGCCTTCGAGACGGGCCGCGGGTATGGAGTGCGCCTCGACGTCGCGACGCTCCACGTGGGCGCGCTGTACCTGAACCAAGCCCGGCCCACGAGCGTCTCCCGCGACACGAGCTGCGTGCTGGCGGGGATCTACGTGGGCGAGCTCACCGAGGGGCTCGACGTCGATCTGCTCTCGGGTGCGCTCGTGCCCTTCCCCGTGGAGGGCTCCGGCACCAGCGAGCGCGCGCGCACCGCCGAGGTGTGGCTCTCGGGCGGCAACATCGACGCCCAGAGCGACCCCACGATCATCGCCCGCGTCGCTGGTGAAGCCACGCGCGGCGGGGAGCGCTGGCCCTTCGAAGGCAGCATCACCATTTCGACGAACCGCCAGAAGCCCGCGCCGGATCCGGCGCTGCCCGGCTCGGAGCCCATCTGCAAGCAGCGCGTCGTGAGCCCGATCCCGGTCGATCTCGAGCTCTCCGACGGAGGCACGCTCGTGCTGAGGGTCGACCCTGCGCGCTGGTTCGACAACGTCGACTTCGCGCAGCTCGAGCAGGTCGGCGACGACCCTCCCGCCTATCGATTCCGCGACGACGACTCGGACCAACCGAGCCGCAATCTCTATGGGGGCGTGCGCTCCAGCGTCGCCTTCAGCGTGTCCTTCGAGAACTGACCAGGAGCACCCAATGAACGGACGGATGTGCGCGCCCCTCGCGGGCGTGTTGGGGTTCGCCTTCGCGGCCTTCGGCGCGGGCTGCGGCGACGACACCGGCGGCACCGGCGGCGGCGCGGCCGAGGGGGGCAGCATCTCGGTGCAGATCTCCGGCGAGGAGCTCGCGACCGATGGCTTCCGCTTCCCGACGGGCAGCGAGGTCGTGATCGTCGACGGCTGGCAGATCGAGTTCGATCACGTGCTCGTCGCGCTCGGCTCGGTGAGCCTCGGCGAGAACCCCGACAAGTCCCCGTCGGACCAGTCGCAGACCGACGCCGTGGTCGCGCGCAAGACCGGCCCGTGGATCGTGGATCTCGCGCAGGAGGGCTCGGTCCCCGGGGCAGGCGGCGAGGGCACCGCGGTGCCGCTCTTCGTCTTCGACGCGAAGGACGACGGCTCGGCCTTCGCCACGGACCAGCGCTACGCGCTGAGCTACGCGTTCACCGAAGCGACGAGCAGCGCGACGACCGTGAACCTCGACGCCGCCGGGGAGGCCGCGCTCGCCGACATGATCGCGGGCGGCTACAGCTTCTACTTCGTCGGCACGGCGAGCTTCGTCGGGACCGGGTGCCAGTCGAGCGACGCGAGCTACGACTGGTCGGCCATCCCGACGACGGTGCCGATCCGGCTCGGGTTCAAGACGCCCGTGGAGCTCGTCAACTGCCAGAACCAGGACAACCAGGGCGAGCCCTTCCCCGACGAGGAGTACCAGCGTGGCATCGCGGTGAAGGCGAACCAGACGGTGGTGGCGCAGCTCACGCTGCACGTGGACCACCCGTTCTACGGCGACGTCGAGCACGAGCCCGAGCTCTTCTTCGATCAGATGGCGGCGCAGCTCGTGGGCCAGCCCCAGGGCAGCGCGCTCACCATGGATCTGCTCGCGGGCGTCGACCCGACGGCCTTCGTCGACGGCGCGGGGGCGAGCCTGCCCTGGCGACGCTGCGACGGCGCCGCGCCGGCTTCGGGGCAGCGCGCCTTCGACACCGGCTCGATCGGCGTGAACCCCGCCGGGGACCCGAGCTCGACCTTCCGCGACTACCGCGACTACGTGCACTACGTGACGAGCTCGATGGGCCACCTCAACGGTGGTGAGGGGCTCTGCTACGTGAAGCGCGGCTACGCCTCGCCGCAGTGAGCGGAGCGCGCGCGCTCTGGGTGCTGCGCTCCTGGTCGAGCGCTCCACCCAGGGCGGCGCTCGGCCCGAGAGCTCGCTCAGCCTCGCGAGCCGCGCCGACGCGCGATCAAGAGCGCGGCCACCGAGAGCAGGCTCAGCGAACCTGCGCCGATCGGCGCTCCTACGCGCGCGACGCTGCAGCCCTCGTCGTCGTCGGCGACGCAGTCGCCGTTCTCGCAGACGCCCTCTCCGCCGCCGTCGAGCTCGCAGGAGTCGCCGTTCTCGGCGTCGGCACAAGGCCCGGAAGGCATGTCGGCCGAGGCGGTCGAAGTCGCGAGGAGCAGCACGGAAGCGAGCGCGAGCCCGAGGGAGGTCTTCATCCGCTCATGCTCGCAGAGCATCGCAGGCTGTGTCGACGAGGACGGGCGAGCTACGCTCCTCCCATGGTCACGGGTGCACGCCTCGTCCGGTATACGCGCGCGGAGTACGACGCGCTCGAGCGCGCGAGCAACGTGAAGCACGAGTACCTCGACGGGGAGATCTACGCGATGGCGGGCGGCAGCCCGGAGCACGCGGCGATCAGCATGAACGTCGGCGTGTTGCTCGGCTCGGCGCTGCGGGGCCGGCCCTGCCAGGTCTACTCCTCCGATCTACGGATCCGCGTGCTCGACACCGGGCTCGAGACCTACCCGGATCTCAGCGTGGTCTGCGGCCGTGCAGAACGATCGCCCAACGACGACCACGCGGTCACCAACCCCATCATCATCGTCGAGGTCCTCAGCCCCAGCACCGAGGCCTACGATCGCGGCGAGAAGCTGCGCCACTACGAGGCGATCGCCTCCCTGCGTGAGGTGGTGCTGGTCGACCACCGACAGCGGCTCGTCGAAGTCCGCCGGCGGGAGGGCGATGGTTCCTGGTCGCGACACCAGGGCGCCTCCGGTGAGACCGTGCGCCTCGAATCGATCGACTGTGAGCTGCCGGTCGACGAGGTCTACCGCGACGCGCTCGCCGGGAGCTGAGCGCCCCTCCCCCGCACGCACGAAGGCCGCACCCCCTCGCGGGGACGCGGCCTTCGCTCGACTCGGTCTCGCGTCCGCGGCCCGCTCCGAGGGGCCGCGGCGCCGCGACTACTTCGCCAGCTCGAGCAGCCCGGCGGCGCCCATGCCGCCGCCGATGCACATGCTCACGACGGCGTACCTGCCATTGCGACGCTTCAGCTCGTGGAGCGCCGTGGCGACGAGCTTGGCGCCGGTGCAGCCGAGCGGGTGCCCGAGCGCGATGGCGCCGCCGTTGACGTTGAGTTTGTCGTCCGGCAGGCCGAGCTCGCGCTGCACGTAGACGCACTGGCTCGCGAAGGCCTCGTTGACCTCGAAGAGGTCGATGTCCTTCACCGAGAGGCCCGTCTTGGCAAAGAGCTTGCGGATGGCCGGCACCGGGCCGATGCCCATGATCGCCGGGTCGACGCCGACGCTCACGAACTGGCGGAAGTAACCGAGCGTGGGCAGGCCCAGCTCCTTCACCTTCGCTTCGCTCGCGATGATCGCCGCGGCCGCGCCGTCGCTGAGGGGCGAGGAGTTACCCGGCGTGACCGAGCCCTTCGTGGAGAAGGCCGGCTTGAGCGCCGCGAGGCCCTCGGCCGTCGTCTCGGCGCGCGGCAGCTCGTCGACCGTGAAGCTCGACGTGACACGCTCGCCGTTCTCGAAGCGCAGGGCCGTGACGGGCACGATCTCGCTCGCGAACTTGTTCGCTGCGATGGCCGCCGCCGCCTTCTTCTGGCTGGAGAACGCGAAGGCGTCTTGCTGCTCACGCGACACCTCGAACTTCTTCGCGACGTTCTCCGCCGTGATGCCCATGGGCGTGTACACGGTGGGGAAACGCTCCATCGCCTCGGGCGAAGCGGTGAGCTTGTTGCCCGTCATGGGCACCATGCTCATCGACTCGACGCCGCCGGCGATCACCAGATCGACCGAGCCGAGCGCGATGGCTCCTGCGCCGAGCGCGATGGCCTGCAGGCCGCTCGAGCAGAAGCGGTTGATGGTCATGGCGGCCGCCTCTTCGGGCAGACCACCTAGGAAACCCGCGACGCGGGCGATGTTGAGGCCCTGCTCACCCTCGGGCATCGCACAGCCGAGGATGACGTCTTCCACCTGGGCGGGAGACAGCTTGGGCACGCGGGCTAGCAGCCCGCGGATGACCTCGCCCGCGAGCTCGTCGGGACGACGCTGCGCGAGGGAGCCCTTGATGGCCCGGCCGACGGCCGACCGAACCGCATCGACGATGACTACGTTCTGCATGGCTCGGCTCCTGGCTAGTTCCGCAAGGGCTTGTTGTTCATGAGCATGTACTGCATGCGCTCCTGGCTCTTCGCTTCGCCGCACAGGCTGAGGAAGGCCTCGCGCTCGAGATCGAGGATCTCCTGCTCGGTGACGGGCTTGGCGTTGCCGCCCTTGCCACCGGAGAGCACGACCGCGAGCTTGCGAGCGATGAGCGCGTCGTGCTCGCTGGCATAGCCGCCGGCGACGAGCGTATCGACCATCATCGAGAGCGTGGCGATGCCGCTCTCGCCGGGCAGCACGTAGCTGCGCGGCGTGGGCGGGTGGTAGCCGCTCTCGGCGAGGCCGATGGCGCGCGCCTTCGCCTCGGTGACGAGGCGAGCCTTGTCGAAGGAGACGCCGTCGGTCCTGCGGAAGTAGCCGAAGGCCTTCGCTTCGTCGGCGCTCGTCGCGATCTTGGCGAGCGCGATGTTCTTGAAGGTCTGCGTGACGATCTCGAGCGTGTTGATCGAGGCTCCGTCGGGGATGCCCTCGAGGTTGCGCCAGAGCATGTTGAGCGTGCCCGCGCCACCCGGGATGAGGCCGACGCCGACCTCGACGAGGCCCGAGTAGGTCTCCGCCGCGGCCTGCACGGTGTCGCAGGCGAAGCAGAGCTCGAGGCCGCCGCCGAGCGTCATGCCGTAGGGCGCGGCGACGACGGGCACGGTGGCGTACTTCAGGCGCTGGGTCGCGTCCTGGTAGCCCTTCACCATGGAACCGATCTGGTCCCACTGCTTGGCGCCGGCGGCCATGACGACGAGGAAGAGGTTCGCTCCCACGCAGAAGTGCTCGCCCTGGTTGGCGATCACGAGCGCGCGGAAGTTCTTCTCGGCCTCGGCGGCGGCGTCGCCGAGCATCTTGATGGCGTCCGGGTCGAGGCTGTTCGCCTTCGTCTTGAAGGTGAGGCCGAGCACACCGTCGCCCAGATCCCAGGCCGCGGCGCCGTCGTTCTCGAGCACGGCCTTGGGGCCCTTGCGCAGCTCGACGACCGAGGCGTTGCGCGGGTCGATCTCACGAGCGACGTACGCACCCTTGGTGAGATCGTAGACCTTGTCGCCGTCGTAGAAGCCCTTCGCGCCGCTCGCGAGCATCTTGTCGATCGACGCGGGCAGCGCGATGCCGTCCTTCTTCATGCGGCCCACGACCTCGGCGAAGCCGAGCGCGTCCCAGGCCTCGAAGGGGCCGAGCTCCCAGTTGTAGCCCCACTTCATCGCGTCATCGACGGCGACGACCGAGTCGGTGATCTCACCGATGCGGCGCGCGGAGTAGGCGAGCGAGCGCGAGAGCACCTTCCAGGCGTAGGTGCCCGCGCGACCTTCGTCGGCGATGAGCTTCTTCAGGCGCTCGCGAGGGTCTTCGATCTTGGAGACGCTCTTGGTGAGCTTGGCGATGGCTTCGTCGCCGCCCTTGGGGCGGTACTCGAGCGTCTTCGGATCGAGCGTGACGACCGACTTGTCGGGCATCCGCTTGTAGAAGCCGCCCTTGGTCTTGTCGCCGAGGTACTTCTTCTCGATCATCTGCTGCACGTAGGCAGGCAGCTGGAAGACGTCGCGGTCTTCGTCGCTCGTGAGCGAGTCGTAGCAGTTCTTCGCGACGTGACCGAAGGTGTCGAGGCCGACGAGATCCGCGGTGCGGAAGCTCGCGCTCTTGGGGTGGCCCATCGGCAGGCCGGTGATGTTGTCGACGTCCTCCGGGGCGAGGCCGTCTTCGAGCATCTGGTGGATCGCCACCATCATCGAGTGGGCGCCGATGCGGTTGCCCACGAAGTTCGGCGTGTCCTTGCCGAAGACGATGCCCTTGCCGAGCTTGTCGCTGCCGAACTTGCGGATGGCTTCCATCGTCTCGGGCGCGGTGTCGGGGCCGGCCACGAGCTCGAGCAGCTTCATGTAACGGACGGGGTTGAAGAAGTGCATCACGCAGAAGCGCTTCTTGAAGGCGTCGGTGCGGCCCTCCATCATCGAGGCGATGCGCAGGCCCGAGGTGTTCGAGGCCACGATCGTGTGAGCGGGCACGATCTTCTCGAGGCGGGCGAAGAGCGCTTGCTTGGGCTCGAGCTTCTCGATGATCGCCTCGACGACGAGGTCGACCCCGGCGCACTTCTCGAGGTCGTCTTCGGTGTTGCCGATGGAGACGAGCTCGGCGAAGGACTTGTGGAAGAACGCCGCCGGGCGCGATTTGAGCGCCTTGTCGAGGCCACCCTGCGAGAAGCGGTTCCTCGCCTTCGGGTCGTTCTTCTCGTGGTCTTTGAGATCCGGGGGGACGATGTCGAGGAGCAGGACCTGCACACCGGCGTTCGCCAGGTGGGCTGCGATACCGCTCCCCATCACGCCACCACCGATCACGGCTGCTTTGCGGATCGGGGTCATGAGAGGCTCCTTCTCGAAGGGGCGTGGAACCTACCCCACCGCGAGGGGGGCTTCCACCGCTCGCGGGAGAAGGCCCGCGTTTCGTGGGTGGAGCGAAGGAGTTGCGCGGTATCCTCGCGCTCGCTCGGGGAGGCGACCGGCGGGAACGAGCCCGCCGCCACGGCTCCGCCGCGAGGATCGACCATGGGGAAGTCATCGCTCTACGACACCGTCCCGCGCAGCGTGCGCGACCACGTGAGCGAGCTCGTGCGCGAGCTCGAGAAGATCGCGGGCGCCGATCTGACGGCCGTGATCGTGTACGGCAGCGCTGCGCGCGGCGAGTTCAAGCAGGGCACGAGCGACGTGGATCTGGTGATCGTGCTCGCGAAGGCCGAGCGCCAGGTGCTCGAGCGCATGGGGGAGCCGCTCGCGGTCGCGCGCGCGGTCGCCAGGGTCGACGCGATGATCGTCGTGGAGGGCGAGATCCACCGCGCGGCCGACGTCTTCCCGCTGTTCTACGACGACATCCGCGGCGCGCACGTCGCGCTCCACGGGAGCGACCCCTTCTCGGAGCTCGTGGTGAGCGATGCGCACCGGAGGCTGCGCATCGAGCAGGAGCTGCGCGAGGCGCAGATCCGCTTGCACCTCGGCGTCACCGAGGCGCGCAGCGAGCGCAAGGCGCTGGGCGTGCTCGTGCACAAGAAGCTGCGCCAGCTCAGGTTCCCGCTGCGCGCGCTGCTCGAGCTCTCGGGCGTGGAGTGCGGCTTCGCGCTCGACGTGGTGCTGAGCCGGTGCGGCAAGCTCCTCAAGACCGACACGAGCGACCTCTTGCGTGTCGACGCCCACCCCGACAAAGCCCACGACGCGCTGGCGCTCTTGCTCACGCGCGCGATCGACGCGGTCGACAAGCTCGAGGAGCGCGCCCCGAGCGCGGGAGGCTCGGCGTCGTGACTGAGCCCGCGTCGAGCATGCTCGCGATGGGCCTCGACTCCCCGGTCGAGCTCGTGGGCGCCTACGCCTTGCTCACGGTCGTGGGGCTCGTGATCGCGAAGGCGGCGCAGCTCGCGGTGCTCGGCTGGCTCGAGCCGGAGCCGGTGGGCGCGAGCGCGGCGACGAAGAAGCGGCTGCGCGCCGAGGCGGTGACCGAAGACGTCGACCTGGCGGGGCTCACGCAAGGCAAGCTGCCGAGCGCCGATCACCACGCCCACGTGGCCTACCTGCGCGGCGGTGTGCCGAGCGTGGCGGAGCTGCTCGTCGCGCGCGCCGAAGCCGAGGGCTGGCTCGCAGAGCTCGACGGCGGGGGTCTGCGCGTAGGTGAGCCGGATCGCTGGGCGAGCTCGCTCACGCGCGAGCTGCGCGCCAAGCTGGTCGTGAGCGAGCTCGGGCGCGCTGGCGTGCTGGCCGCCGCGCGCGCGGTCGCCGAGCGTCACGCCGGGGGCTTCGAGCGCGATCTCGTCGCCGCAGGGCTCTTGCGTGGCAGCGGTGCGCGCACGGCCGGCAGCGCGGCGGCGACGGTGATCGGCCTCGCCGTGGCGGGCGCGGTGCTGATGCGCGCCTCGACGGAGGCCGAGCTCGGCCGCGCGCAGCTGCCGCTCATGGTGGTGTTCTTCGCGGCGCTGCTCGGCACGGGCTTCGTCGCGAGCACGGCCAGGCTCACGAGCGCCGGCGAGCGCTACTTGGCCTGGCTCGTGGGCGCGACCGAGGCCCTGCGCGCCGACGTCGCGAGCGGCCAGGCCACGGTGCCCGACGACGTCGCGCTCGCCGTCGCGGTCGAGCCGCGCGCGGCGCTCGCTGGCGGCGCCGCCCACTGAAACGGTCGCGCTGGTTCGGGGGCGATCTCGAAGAGGCCGTCCGAAGCCAGCGCGGCGGTGGCGATCGAGAGGATCGTGGTCGTCAGACCGAAGACGAGGCCCCGACGCATGGCCTGACGCTTCTGGCCGAAGAAGCTGCCGACCTCGAGCTCGAGGCTGGGCTCGGTGGGCTCGACCGGTGGGGGTGGCCAGCTGAGCTCCGGCTCGAAGCGGTTCTCGGTGGCGTCGACCTGGGACCAGAGCTCACTCGCTTCGTCGCTCATGCCTGACTCCTCGCGCGAGCGGGAACGACAGCGCCCTCGGCGCGCAGTTCCCGACAAACGCACGCGGAGGGCGTGAGCACCAGGCCCACACCCTCCGCTCGTCCGCCCGCCGCGGAGTCGTTCAGCCGGGCGAGAACATGATCGGGTAGGTCACGCGCACCACACCACCCTCGGGCGCCGGGAAGCTGAGCCCGTAGAAGCTGCGCACGACGCAGCTCACCACGTTGCCGTCGGGCAGGTCGCTGCCACCGTTCTGCGCGCCGCTCACCGCGCCGTCGCGGCCGATGACGAAGCTCACCGCGACGCGGCCCTGGAGCGAGGGGTTGTTGCGCAGGCCGGCCTCGTAGCAGCCGCGGAAGCGGCCGAAGCTCTGGCGCACGACGCGCTGGATGACCTCGGGCGGGATGCGACCGCTCACCGAGGGCGTGCTCATGCGCAGCACGGGCGGCTTCTGCTTGTGACCGCCGCCGAGGCGACCACCGCCGTCGCCGAAGCCCTGGCAGTTCGAGGTGGCGCAGCTGCCGGAGCCGCGCCCGACGGTGGCGATGTTGCCGAGGCCGATCGCCTGGAAGCGACCGCCGCCGCCCTCACCCACGCCGCTCAGGCCGAGCCCACCGAGGCCGCCCGCCTCGCCGGGTGCGTCGCCCCACATGTTGCCGTTGGCCATCATCGCGTCCGGGCCGTTGGCCTCGGTGCCCCACACCGCGTAGGGCGCGTCGGGGTTTCCGCCCTCGAGGCTCGCGAGCATGCCGGCCATGCCGAAGTTGCGCGCCTCCTCGATGGCGGCGACGCGGTCGAGCGTGCGCTCCTGAGCGCCGCCGCTCATCGCGTAGTGGCGGTTCGTCGCCTTGGAGTTGACCTCGCCCATCTTGCCGGACTCACCAGCCGCCGGTGCGCCGGTGCCACCCTCCGCGTTGCGCTTCTCGTCGCGGGGCGACTCGTCCTTCGTCTCCTCTTGGGCCTTGTCCTGCAGCGCCGACATCGCCTGGAGCAGCCGGTAGGCCTGCTCGTCGGCCATGCTGGCGTCTTCGCTCGAGGCGAGCGAGGGCACGAAGGCGAACATCGCGGCGACGAGCCCGCCGTGGAGCAGCGCGGAGACGCCCGCGAAGCCGGCGGCGCGGCCGTCCTTCGAGCTCTTGCCGGCGATCTTCTTGCCGGCGCGCACCGCGGCGACCACCAAGGAGAAGCCGCCGAGCTCGAGCTCGAGGCGCTCGCCGAGCGCGAGGCTGAGGCGACGGTCGCCAGCGCGGACTCGGCCGGCGGCCTCGAGCTCGCCCAGGCTCGTGCGCTGCCCGTCCACCCTGAGGCTGCCCGTGGCGTTCGCCGGGACGTGCACGATCATCTCGCCGCCCTCGGCGCGCACCAGCTCGATGCGCGAAGCGCCGATGCGGTCGGCCGGCAGCACGACGTCGCAACCTTCGGCCTCACCGATGGCGAAGCTCTTCGCCGCCGAGAGGTGCTCCATGTGGAGCGTCTCGTCGCCCCAGCGCACCACGATCTCGAGCGCGGTCTTCTCGCACTCGACCTCGCTCGCGTCGACGGCCGGAGCGCTCTTGATCATCGCGTAGCCGCCGGTCGCCTCCTGCTCCGAGTCGCTCGCCGCGACCGGCGCGAACACCGAGGCCTGGCCGGAGACGAGGAAGGGGTTCTGCGAATCGTGGGCGAACGGGGACGACGAAGCCATGGCTGCCTCCGGTGGGCGGATCGACTCCAGCTCTCTCGGGCGCACGACAACCTCGCCGAAGCGAAGCGGAATCGAGCGTGGCCCGGGCATGTCGGCTCGCTCTCGCGGTTTCGAGAGCTGGCCCGCACACGCTGTGGACGGGGAGAGTGACAGCGCTCCGGACAGGCGGTTCCCGGAAAATCGCCGGGGCTCGCCGGGGCCTGCTCGAGGGGGGCACCTGCTCCGACGTTCCGCGTCTCGGAGGGCCCCGGCGCGAGGCGATTTCGCTCCGAAGTCCCTCCGTTGTTCGCTACTCCTAGGGGTGCATGAGCACCGTCGCCCGAGGGTCGTACTTCCTGGCGCATGCCCCTGAGGCGGTGCGACGGATCGCCTCGATCGTCGCCCACGGCTCCGGCGAGGGTGGAGCGCAGGAGGCGGTCGAGCGCGCGGAGCGTGCCCTCGGCGAGGTCGCGTGGCACGACGACGTCGACGTCGCCTCCTGGGTCGTGCGCGATCCCTTCCGCGCCGCGATCGCCGTCGCGACCCTGGCCGACGAGCCGCGCAGCCTGGTGGGTGCGCGCATCGCCGAGGTGCTCCCGGAGCTCGCCGGCCTCGCGGTGCCCTCGCGAGCGACGACACACGAGCACGAGCCCGCGAGCAGCGAGGGGCGGCCGACGCCCTTGCTCGATCGGGTGATCCGCTCCCTCGTCTGCGCCGAACAGCTCTCGGAGCCCCTCGACGCCTCGAGCAAGTCGCTCGTCGCGGCGGTGCTCCTCTTCTCGGACGTCGCCAAGGGCGGCACGCCGGCTCAGCGCGAGACCTGGCGACACCGCCTCGGCGTCGACGGCACCGTGCACAACGAGGACTCCGCCGTGATCCTCGAAGACGTGGTGCGCCGCGTGCTCGGCAAGGCGCTGCTCTCCGAAGACGGGCGCTGGGCGGAGCGTGCGCGCGCGCTGGTCGCGGCGAGTGGGCTCGTCGGCATGCGCCTGCGCGGCGAGGTCGGTCGCGACGCGCTCGCGGGCTTGCTCGACGTGGTGCACGAGGAGGCCGACGCCGGGCTCGCGCTCGCGCGGGTGTGGTCGATCGTCAACCGTTGCGAGACCTCGTCGGTGCGCCGCGAGCTGTGGACGCCCGAGCTCGCGCGCGCCTTCGCGAGCGAGGAGGAGGCCGTGCTCCACACGCCCTCGGGGCGCGAGTTCGCGCGCTCGCAGCTCGCCGAGCGCATCGCGCGCATGCGCGGCGGCGCGCTGATGCAGCGTGAGAGCCTCGCAGAGGTCGAGGCCACGCTCGAGCAGCTGCGCGCCGCGCGTTCGGTGCTCGAGTCGCGGCTCGCGAACTGCCGCATCTGGTACGCGGAGGCCGCGCTCGGCGCGCTCACGCTCGAAGGCACCGTGCGCCTCTTGCTCCACCTGTCGGGCGCCGCGCAGCACGCGTCGATCGACACGACGCGGGCCTGGCACCTCGACCTGCTCGGCATCGTTCCCGAGCTGCGCGAGGCCGACGGCGCGCCGAAGCGCTACCCGGTGCGCCTGCTCGAGACCCTGCTCGAGGCCACGAAGCTCGACGAGCTGCGCCAGGGCAAGATCGCCGGCAAGGCCGACACCGACGGGCGACCGCTCGTCTCGTTCCCGTCGACGAAGGGCGGTGAGCAGGCCCTCGCGGTGCGCTTCACGACGAGCGACGAGGCCTCCGCGCTGCTCACGCTCCTCTCGATCTACGAGCGCAAGGCCTCGGCCGCGTTCCACGCGACGCTGAAGGCGCTCTGCGATCTCTACGGCCTGCGCAAGGACGACTTCGATCGCGTGCACAACGAGGCGAGCTACCTCGCGACGATGAACGCGGCGCGCAGCGACAAGTCGCGCATGTGCGACTACGTCAAACCCGGCACGATCGTGGAGATCGGCCCGGGCGGCGGCGTGGTGCTCGAGCTGCTCGCGGAGCGCTTCCCGGGCTCGCGTGTGCTCGGGATCGACGCCTCGGAGGCCGTCGTAGCCGCACACAAGGAGCGGCACGCCGGCAAGAGCCCCGGCTACGAGCTCCTGCACGGCGATGCCTTCGAGCTCGGCAAGATCCTGGGCCGTGAGTCGGCGAACACCGTGATCTTCTGCTCGGTGCTGCACGAGATCTACAGCTACGTGCCTTGGGGCGAGCCCCCGAAGCGCTTCTCGCTCGGGAGCGTCGAGGCGATGGTCGGCGAGGCCTTCCGTGCGCTCGCGCGAGGCGGGCGCATCGTCGTGCGCGACGGCGTCGCCCCGAAGGACGAACCCAGGGTGCTCGAGCTCGTCGACCCGAGCTGGCGCGAGGCGCTCGAGCTCTTCGCCAAGAGCTTCGAGGCGCGCACGCCGAGCTTCGAGGTGGTGGGCCCCACGCGCGTGCGCATCGGGCAGCGCGATCTGTACGAGTTCCTCACCACCGTGACCTGGGGGCCCGACGCCTTCCCCTACGAGATCCGAGAGCAACGCGCGGTGATGAGCCGCGCGGAGTGGTCGAGCTTCCTGCTCGAGGCCTGCCGCAAGGCCGAGCCCGAGCGCGATGCACGCGAGCTTGCGGTGCCGGCCGATCTGGCCTCGTACCTCCAGCCCGGCTACCCGGCGCACCTCGAGGGCAAGGTGAAGATCTACGATGCCTCGGGCGAGCGCGAGCTGCCGATGCCCGACGTGAACGGCCTCATCGTCATCGAGAAGGCCTGAACCATCAGTCGAGGCGGATGCGCAGGGCCTCTGCGAGCCTGCGCCAGGCCTCGCGGCGCCCGGCCGCGCCGACCGCGCGACAGCTCGCCGCCTCTTCGTCGAAGAGCGCCTCCCAGGCGAGGGCCTGCGGCCTCGAGAGGTCGAAGTGCGGCGAGACCTGCTGCGCCAAGGTCACGAGATCGGCAAGCTTCACGATCGCCGCGTCGTCGCAGACGTCGCGCTCGAGCTGGGCGCAGGTGCGCTCGATCGCCCGGTGCATGGCGAGCACGAGCGCGGCGTCGTCGATGCGGATGCGATCGCGGTGGATCTCCTCGAGCTTCGCGCGCATGAGCTCCGTGTCCGACGGGTCGGCGTCGACGGCGCGGAGCAGCTCCCCCTCGAGCACGATGCGCGTGGCGGCCGAGAGCGCGCGAGGCGGGCGCACGCCCATCGCGGCGAGCTCGTGCAAGAGCGGCGCGTTCTCCTCGAAGAGGCGGCGGTAGGCCTCCTCCGCGTGGCGCACGTCGTCGGCGATGATGCGATCGACGACTCGCAGGCGCTCGTCGAAGGGCAGCACACGCAGCGAGCCGATGGGGGTCGGCAGGGTGCGCGCGACGAGGGCGCGGACCTGCTCGATCGAGTGCTCCTCGAAGGCGCTCCCGATCGCGTCCCAAGCGGCCTCGTCGACGTCGCCCTCGCGCAGACCACCGGCGACGGCCGGGCCGCCGTCGTGCGTGATCGCGAAGACGTAGTCGCGCTGCTCGGTCGTGAGCGTGGAGCGCACGGTGAGCCTGCCCGCGGCGAAGCGCAGCTCGTCGCGGCGCGTCGCGATCTTGGCGCGTTCCGTGACCTCGAAGGCCGGCGCGACCACGCGACCTGCGCGCCCGAAGAGCGAAACGATGGCGTGGCTCGCCGCCGCGCGCTCGAAGTCGATGCGCGTACGCAGCACCCTGCGCTCGACGACCGAGCGGGCGCTCTCGGCGGCGGCCTGCGCGGGCCGGGCCGCCTCGAGGTCGGCGAGCAGCGCTGGCAGGAGCGACTCGCCGCCGAGCGCCTCGGCGTGCTCGGTGGCGCGCACGGCGTACTGGAGGATCTGCGTGGTCTCGAGGCCGGTGACGTCGTCGAAGAACCAGCCGCAGCTCGTGTACATGAGCATGCGGTGGCGCTGCATCTCGAGCGCCTCGAGCGCGATGCGGCGCTCGCGGGCGTCGAGCGGGCGTTTGGCGTGCCTCTCGAGGAAGGCGCCGAGCGCGGAGCGGTCGAGCACGACGTCGATGTAGTCGTCGCGCGCGGCCCAGGGATCCGACAGATAGGGCGCGGCGACGCGCTCGAAGATCGCATCGACGCGATCGCGTAGGCGATCGAGCGCAGCGCGCAGAGGACCACGCCAAGCCTGGTTCGAGTCGGCGGCCATGCGGCAGCCGCAGTCGGCGCTCCAGCGACCCACGCCGTGGGCGCAGCTCCAGGAGGTGCGCTCGTGGATCTCGGCCTTGTGCGTGGGAGGGAAGAGCGCGAGGTACTGAGCGTAGTTGGTGAGGCGGGCGAGGCCGCTCTTCTCGATGCGCGAGAGCGCGTAGGCGAGGGCCATCTCGCCGAAGCGGTGGTGGTGCCCGTAGGTCTCGCCGTCGGTCGCGACGTGCACGAGCGCGGGGCCGTCGGTGTCGCCGAAGCCGCGCAGGAGGCGTGAGGCGAAGGTGTCGCCGCTCACGAGCAGGCGCTCGAAGGCGATCGCTTGGGAGGTGGCGCCGTCGTAGAAGAAGACCGCGATGCTCTTGCCGTCGCCCACGTCGACCTCGTAGGCACGACGCGTATCGAGCGTGCCCTCGTGCACGGGCACGGGCGCGCTCGCGCCGGGCGGCAGCACGCTCTTGGCCTGGCGCGGTGAGAGCACCGTGAAGCGGATGCCCGCGTCGACGAGCTCACGGAGCGAGGCGGTGCAGGCCGCCGTCTCGGGCAGCCACATGCCGTCGGGCTGGCGGCCGTAGCGCCGCACGAAGTCGCGCACGCCCCAGCGCACCTGGGTGCGGCGGTCGCGCGCGTCGGACAGCGGCAGGATGACGTGGCCCCAGACCTGCGCCATGGCCGAGCCGTGCCCGCCGAAGCGCGCTGCGCTGTCGCGATCGGCCTGGATCACCGCGGCGTAGGTGCGCGGGGCGTAGGCTTCCATCCACGAGAGCAGCGTCGGCCCGATGTTGTAGCTGATGCGCGCGTAGTTGTTCACCATCGCGACGACGCGATCCTCGGCGTCGAGCACGCGCGCGCGTGCGTTCGGCCCGTAGCACTCCGACTCGATGCGCTCGTTCCAGTCGTGGAAGGGGTGCGCGGAGTCCTGGCGCTCGATGCGGTCGAGCCAGGCGTTCTCGCGCGGCGGCTGGTAGAAGTGCCCGTGGATGCAGACGTAGCGTTGCACCCCGCGATGGTAGTCGCCGGAGGCACGTCGGTCCAAACCCCGCGTGCCGGCCGTCGCTCCGCGCCGCAACGATCGTGCGGCTCTCTGCTACGTCGATCGGCGGTGTAGGATGCGGCGCATGATCGTCTCGCGTGCAAGCTCGCCCCTCCGCTGCTCGCTCGGCCTCGGCCTCGCCGGGCTGCTCGCCGCTTGCGGCGCGGCGCGGCCCGTGACGGGCTTGCCCTTCAAGGGCGACCCAGCGAACCTGCGCTACGAGCTCGGCGGTGTCGCGGTGCAGCTCGTGAACGGCGCGCACGAGGAGCGCACCGGCGACGGCGCCGACGACTTCATCGCGACCGACCTCACGAAGGCCGGGCTCGACGCCGACTTCGACGGCGACGGCCACACCGATCGCGTCGTCGTGCTCACGCGCGACGAGGGCTACGACAAGAACCACTACGTGGCCGTCGTGCTCGACGACGCGGGCACGCTCGTGCCGACGAACACGCTCCTGCTCGGCAAGAACGTGCTCGTCGAGCGCATCGATCTGCACGACAAGGGCTTCGTCGTGAGCCTCACGGTGCCCGCGGCCGCGCCCGCAGGCGCGGCGACGAGCCCGGCCGCGCCGGCCGAGGCCGAGCCGGCCGCGGCCGCCGAGGCGGGCGGCGAGCCCGGCGAGCCCGCCGAGGCGAAGGAGCCCGCCGAGGCGAAGGAGCCCGCCGCCAATCCGGCGAAGCGGCTGCACTTCGCCGTGCGCGACCGCAAGCTCGTCGCCATCGAGTGAGCTCAGGCGATCCCGAGACCCGCGCCTCCGCGAACCCCGACGCGCACACACCGAGCACCCGCTCCCCGCGAAGCATGATCCTCGACCACACCGATCACCGAGCCGATCCAGGCGCCTGGGCGCGCGAGCTCGGCATCTCCGACGAAGCCGTCGCGCTCTACCTCGACAGCGAGGTCATCGATCTGCACGTCGACTCGTTCATCTGGACGCGCATCTTCGGCTACGACCTCTGCGAGCGGCACGACCACGGGCTGTTCGGCGCGCGCTTCTACAGCCAGGTCGACTTCCCGCGCATCCTCGAGGCGCAGCTCGGCGGCGCGATCTGGGTCATCACGACCAACCCGGCGAAGGTGGCCTCGGAGCGTGAGGCAGCCTTCTTCGAGAACCTCGCCGAGCTCAAGGCGCTCTTCGCGAAGGTGCCCGAGCACTTCTCCATCGTGCGCAGCGCGGCGGACTACAGGCGCGCGCGCGCGCTCGGCAAACACGGCGCCTTCCTCGGCATCCAGGGCGGCAACGCGCTCGACCACGGCCCCGACTCGATCGAGCGCATCCCCGAGGGCGACATCCTGCGCGTCACGCTCGTACACCTGTCGACCTCTTCGCTCGGCACGACGAGCTCCCCGCTCGCGCGCGGCGACGACGGGCTCACGCCGAAGGGCAAGGACTTCGTGCGTCGGCTGCAGGCGAAGAAGATCTTCGTCGACCTCGCGCACGTCTCGAAGCGAGGCTTCTGGGACGCCGTCGAGGTGGCCGACCCTTCGCAGCCGTTGATCGTCACGCACACCGGCGTCGAGGGCGTGCATCCGCACTGGCGCAACCTCGACGACGACCAGCTGCGCGCGATCGCCGAGCGGGGCGGCACGGTCGGTGTGATGTACCAGTCGAGCTTCCTCGGCGACCCCTACCTGGGCGGCAAAGCCGCGCGCATCGTCGACCACCTCGAGCACATCGTGAAGACCGTGGGCGAGGACCACGCCTCGCTCGGCAGCGACTGGGACGGCGCCATCCTGCCGCCGCGCGACATGCCCACCTGCCTCGAGCTGCCGAAGCTCGTGCAGATCATGCTGGACCGGAAGTGGTCCGAGGCGCGCATCCGCAAGGTCCTGGGCGAGAACTTCCTGCGCGTCGTCGCCGAGCTGCGCGGCTGAATGAGCCTGTCGGACCTGCCGCCTCCAGCGCGCAACCCCTCCGAGGGCCCGCGCATCGTCACGCTCGGCGGCGGACACGGGCAGGCGGCGCTGCTCTCCGCGCTCGCCGGCCTCGAGTGCGAGCTCAGCGCGGTCGTGTCGATCGCCGACGACGGCGGCTGCTCGGGCAGGCTGCGCGAGGAGCTGCACATGCCGCCGCCGGGCGATCTGCGGCGCTGCCTCGCGAGCCTCGCGACCGAGAGCGAGGTGGCGGCGCGCTTCGAGGAGCGCCTGCACGGCGGCGACGAGGCCGGTCGCTGCGTCGGCAACCTCGTGCTCGCCGAGCTCAGGCAGGAGCTCGGCAGCCTGCAGCTCGCGGTCGACTGGGCCGCGGCGCTGCTCGGCTGCGTGGGGCGCGTGGTGCCAGCGGCGGAGTCGGCCGGGGTGCTCACGGTGTGGGACCGCGAGCACGGTCCGCTCGCGGGCGAGTCGCTGATCGAGCGCTCGAGCGCCGCGCCGCTCGTGGTCGTCGTCGAGGGCCCCGAGGCCGCGAGCGAACACGCCCGCGAGGCCATCGAGAGGGCCGACGTGCTCCTGCTGGGCCCGGGGAGCTTCGTCGGCTCGACCTTGGCCGTGCTCGCCACCGGCGACGTCGCCGCCTGCGTCGCGAGCTCGCGTGCGCGCCGCATCCTGATGAAGAACGTCGCGAAGGAGCCCACTGCGCCGGGGCTCGAGGGCTTCGAGCTCGTCGATCACGAGCGCATGCTCGCCGACCACCTGCTCATCGCGAGCGGCGGCGAGCCCGTCGGCTTCGACGTGCTCGGACACGACCCCGCCGGCTACTCGTCGACGCCACGCAGAGGGGCGGGCTGCTCGCTCGGCGCGCCCATGGCCGACGCGAGCGGTCGCCGCCACGACGTCGCCCTCCTGCGCGAGGCGCTCGCGCACCACCTCGGGCTCGGGCCCAGGCGCGCGCGCGCCACGGAGCCGCGCCACCTCGAGCCTCGCGCCCTGCTCGAGCAGCGCCTCGAGTCGGCGCGCCGGCGGCTCTTCGGCGGCAGCCCCAGCGGCTGAGCGCGCCCGATGGCCCAGCGCGCCCGATGGCCCGGCGCGCTCAGCGCCGCGGGCCGACGGTCACCCTGGCGATACGCCACTCGCCGTCGACCTTCACCAGATCGAAGCGCAGCTCACGCTCGTCGCGGCGGCCGAGCTCCGCGCCTCCCCCCTCGAGCACCGCGAGCGCCTCGCACGTCGCGGTCTCGCCGCCCTTGGAGACCTCGATCCCGAGGCGCGTGAGCGTGATGCTCGAGCCCACGTAGCGCTCGCCGTAGCGCATCGAGGCCGCGACCACCTCGTCGACGCCGAGCGGGCCCGTCTCCGCGAGCTCGGGCGCGTCGACCTTGGCGTCGGCGGTGAAGAGCTCGCGCAGCGCGCCGCGAAGGTCGAGCGCGCGGAAGGCGGGGTTCGCGGCGCCGCTCGAGGGTGGCGCGACGGCGCGCGTGAGGCGGTCGAGGAGCTCGCGGATCTCGTCTTCGTCGTCGGACCAGAAGAAGAGCCCCGCACCCACGAGCGCGACCCCGAGCGCGCCCACGCCGATGAACACGCGTCGATCGAGCACCGCGGGACACTAGCACGGGAGATCGCCCTCACTTTCTGGCAGCATGCGCCGGCAGCATGAGCGCGACGAAGCCACATCCCTGGAGGTGGGCGCTGACCGCGGCCGTCGCCGTGGGCGTCGCTTCGCCCGCGCTGTCGAGCGCGCCCAAAGACGGCTTCCCCCTGTCGAGCTACCCGATGTTCTCGACGAACAAGGACCCGAGCACCACCGTCGATCAAGCGGTGGGCATCGACGCGCAGGGTACGGCCGAGCCGCTGCCGCCGCGCGCGCTCGGCACCGACGAGGTCCTGCAGGCCCGCGCGACGCTCTCGCGCGCCGTGCGCGGAGGCAAGGCGCAGTCGGCGGCCCTCTGCGCGGCGATCGCCGAGCGCATCGCGAAGGACGAGCGCCACGCCGGCACCGAGCGTGTCGAGATCCGCACCGTGAGCTACGACTCCCTCGACTGGTTCGTGCGCGGCGAGCGCAGCCCGAAGGCGCAGCGCAAACACGCGAGCTGCGCCGTGCCGAGGAGCTCGCCATGACGAAGCCGCTCTCCGAGCGCGTCGCCGACGTGCTCGAGCCCGTCGCGCCGGCCGAGCGCCTCGCCGCCCTGCGCATCCTCGTGGGTACCTTCGCAGGCGTCTACGTGCTCGCGAGGCTGCCGGGCTTCATGAGCCCGCTCGCGCAGAGCGCGAGGTCCTTCGCGCCCGTGGGGGCCGCGCAGCTGCTCTCCGCGCCTCTGCCGGCCTGGGCCCTCCACGCGCTCGTCGCCGTGACGATCGCCTCGTCGGTCGGCTTCGTGCTCGGCCTTCGCTTCCGTGCCTCGGGCCCGCTCTTCGCGGCTTCGCTGCTCCTGCTCACGAGCTACCGCAACTCCTTCGGCATGGTCTTCCACACGGAGAACCTCTTCGTGCTGCACGTGGCCGTGCTCGCCTTCACCGACGCCGCGGCGGCGTGGTCCCTCGACGCGCGCCGCAACCCCGAGCCTCCCGCGCCGGACAGGCGCTACGGCTGGGCGATCGTGCTGCTCTCGACCGTGACCGTGGTGGGCTACCTGCTCGCAGGCGTCGCGAAGCTGCGCGTCACCGGCGCGAGCTGGGCCGTCGGCGACGTGTTGCGCAACCACATCGCGCACGACAACCTGCGCAAGCTCCTGCTCGGCGACGGCTACTCGCCGATCGGCGGCTGGTTGCTGCGCTTCCCGTGGCTGTTCCCGCCCTTCGCGGCGCTGAGCCTGGCGGTCGAGGTCTTGGCGCCGCTCGCCTTGCTCCACAGACGCGTGGGCAAGCTCTTTGCGTGCGCGGCCTTCTCGTTCCACCTGGGCGTCTTGCTGCTCATGTGGATCCTCTTCCCCTACCCTCTGAGCACGATCGCGTTCCTCAGCTTCTTCGAGCCCGAGCGAGGGCTGCTCTGGCTGAGGAGCCGTGTCTGGCGCAAGGCCCCAGCGACGAGTGAAGCATGAAGCGCCTCCTGATGATCCACACCGGCGGCACGCTCATGATGAAGCGCGCCACCGACGACGGGCCTCTCTCGCCAGACGTCTACACGCGCGATCTGCTCGCCGAGCTGCCCGTGCTCAAGCAGGTCGCCCACATCGAGACGCGCGTGCTCTACGCGCTCGACTCGGCCGACATGCAGCCCGAGCACTGGGTCGAGCTCGCCGCCGTGGTGCACGCCTCGCTCGACACCTACGACGGCGTGGTCGTCGTGCACGGCACCGACACGATGGCCTACACCGCGAGCGCGCTCGCCTTCCTCCTGCCCGGGCTCGATCGCTCGGTCGTGCTCACCGGCGCGCAGCGGCCGCTCTCCGCGGTGCGCACCGACGCGCGCGCCAACCTGATCGACGCCTGCCAGGTGGCGACGATGGGCATCCCCGAGGTGAGCATCGCGTTCAGCTCGCGCCTCCTGCGCGGCTGCCGCGCGACGAAGCTCGACGCGTGGAGCATGGACGCCTTCGGCTCCCCCGCCTGCGCGCCGCTCGCCGAGCTCGGCCTCGGCGTGCACGTCGCGCCTCACGTGCTGCCGGCGCGCGCGCGCACTGCCTTCGATCCACGCATCGAGCCGCGCGTGCTCAGCGTGCGCACCTTCCCCGGGCTCGATCCCAGGCTCCTGCACGGCGCGCTCGCCTCGGGCGTGAAGGGCATCGTGCTCGAGGCCTTCGGCGCCGGGAACATCCCGCACCTCGAGCGCTCGCTCGTGCCCGTGGTCGAAGCGGCGCGCTCGCTCGACGTGCCCGTGGTGATCGTGAGCCAGTGTCCACGCGGCACCGTGGATCTGGGCAGCTACGAGGCCGGGCGCGCCGCGCGCGACGTCGGCGCGATCGGCGCGGGCGACATGACGGCCGAGGCCGCGCTCGCGAAGCTGATGATCGCGCTCGGTCGCGTCGACGAGGGCGCGGGGCGCGTGCTCGCGGCGCGCGAGGCCTTCGCGTCGTCGATCGTCGGCGAGATGACCGTGCCCGCGGGCGCCTGAGCCGGAGGGCAGCGCCCCGCTGCGAGCCGAGCCGCGGCCGGCCCGCTCAGAACCCGCAGATCGACGGGCCGTCGCAGTTCACGCTGCAGCTCTCGCAGTAGAGGCACACGATGGCGCCGACGTAGAGGTCGTAGCCAGCCTCGTGCTGCGTGATGCACTGTTCGGCGCAGCCGTCGTCCTGGCAGAAGTCGAGGCAGTCGATGAAGTCGATGCAGCGCTGATCGTTCACGCAGCCGGAGTAGGCGGCGGCGCACTCGCTCCCGATCGAGCACTCGATGCAGCTCTGGCACTGGAAGGAGTCGGGGTCGCCCGGCTGCCCGCTGTCGCAGCCGAAGGGCCCCGAGGAGCTGCTCACGACCGTGGTGATCGAGCTCGTCGAGGGGCCGACCGAGCTGGTCGACGGACCCACCGAGGAGCTCACGAAGGTGGTGTTCACGCTGCCACCACCGCCGCCTTCGCCGCCGTCGTCGTAGACCACCATGCCACCACAGGCGACGAGGGCGAGCGAGCAGGCGGCGGCGAGCGCGAGAGCGACGGGACGGGCGAAGCGCATGGCGCAATCCTAGGGGATCCGCGCTCGTGGGCCAGTCCGCAGCAACATCGCGCGCGCCGCGCCCGCGGGAGCGCTCATCAGCGAAGCAACCCGGGCCGCGATGTACTAGCCTCCTCGACTGCACCCGATGTTGCCCCCGTCGCAGCTCCTTCCGCCGAAGAAGGACGTGCTCGAGGCCCTGCTCGCCCGAGGCACGAGCGTGTTCCTGCACCTCGACCCGCGGCGCGAGGGCGTGTCGGCGCCGGCGTCGCTCAGCGTGCAGGCGGAGCTGGTATTGCGCCTCGGCCACAACCTCGTGCCGGCGATCCCCGATCTCGTGATCGACGAAGGCGGCGTGCGCTGCACGCTTCGCTTCCGAGGCACACCTCACCTCTGCGTGCTTCCGTGGGCCGCGATCTACGCGCTCGTCGGCGACGACGGCCGAGGGGTCGTCTGGCCGGAAGACGTGCCCGTGGAGAGCGCGCTCAAGGCCTCGCTGAGGCCCGGCGCCGGCGTGCGCCCTGCGCAGGCGCCGCGCGCCACCGAGGCCTCCGAGAGCGAGGTGCCGAAGCGCAAACCTCGCAAGGCCCAGCGGCCCGCGCGCGTCGCGGCCGCGCAGGCCGGCGCGAGCGGCGCACAGGCGGGCACACCGAAGCCGAAGCGCGAGCTTCCCCCGTACCTCCGAGTGGTCAAGTAGATGGGCTCCAGCATCGTCCGACAGGGCCTCGGCGCCGTCGCGCTCGTGGGCATCGCCATCGCCGCCGAGTTCGGCCTCGAGCTGCTCATCCCGGACACCGCCTTCCGACAGCTCGTGATGCTCGCGCTCGTCAACGTCGTCGTCGCGCTGAGCCTCAACGTCATCAACGGCATGGCCGGTCAGTTCTCGATCGGTCACGCGGGCTTCGTGGGCATCGGCGCGTACACGGCGGCGATCGTGTCCGGGCACATCCACGAGAAGATCGGCGAGGGCGCCGAGTTCGGCTTCGGCGCCTCCTTCGTCGTGATGCCCCCCGCGATCGCGGCGGCCGCGCTCGTCGCGGGCCTCTTCGGCCTCGTCGTCGGTCTGCCGAGCCTGCGCCTCAAGGGCGACTACCTCGCGATCGTCACGCTCGGCTTCGCCGAGATCTTCCGCCTCGTGATCGCCACGGCCTCGCCTGGCACCGAGGCCACCGGCCTCGGCGGCCTCATCTCGAGGCTCGGCGGCCAGCAGGGCTACGGCGGCCCGACCGACACCGGCGTCGCCCAGTACGCCGGGCCCTTCTGGGTCGTGGGCGCCGTGCTCGTCGGGGTGCTGCTCGCCTGGCGCCTCAAGTTCTCGGGCTGGGGTCGCGCCCTGCGCGCCCTGCGCGAAGACGAGATCGCCGCGGCCGCGGTCGGCGTCGATCCGACGAGCTACAAGGTCACGAGCTTCGTGATCGCCGCGATGGGCGGCGGCGTGGCGGGCGCGCTGCTCGCGTGCATGCGCGACGGCAACCCCACCGTCCAGCCGGAGCAGTTCAACTTCCTCTACTCCTTCGATGCCATCACGATGGTCATCCTCGGAGGCTCGGGCAGCGTGAGCGGCGCCGTCGCGGGGGGCATCTTCGTCACCGTCACGGTGAAGCTCATCGAGCAGCTCCAGCGCCTCGAGGCGGTCGAGCTCTTCCGCGCGGCGCACCCCGACTTCGATCTCAACGCGCTGCGCATGGTCGTCTACGCTGCGGTGCTCATCGTGCTCATGGTGATGAGGCCCGCGGGCGTCTTCGGCGAGAACGAGATCTTCCGCGCCAAGCCTCGCGGCCCGGCGCAGCCCCCCGGCGGCGGCCCTCCGGCCGACGCACCCGCGGAGGCCGCGTCGTGAGCACCCTGCGCCTCTCGCGCGTCGGCAAGCAGTTCGGCGGCCTGCGCGCCGTGAGCGACGTGAGCTTCGAGGTCCCACCGAAGTCGATCTTCGGCCTCATCGGGCCGAACGGCGCCGGCAAGACGACCGTCTTCAACCTCGTCACGGGCGTCTACGACTTCGAGGGCACGATCCAGTTCGGCGAGCGCAGCCTCGCCGGCATGAAGCCCGCCGCGATCGCCGCGGCAGGCATCGCGCGCACCTTCCAGAACATCCGGCTCTTCCCGAGCCTCACCGTGCTCGAGAACGTGCTCGTCGCCTGCGAGAACCGGCGGCGCGCGCACCTGGGCGCCTCGATCCTGCGCTCGAAGCGCTACTACGACGACGAGCGCGACATGCAGAAGGCCGCGCTCGAGCTGCTCGAGGTCTTCGGTCTCGCCTCGGCGGCCGACGAGCCGAGCACCTCGCTCTCCTACGGCAACCAGCGCAGGCTCGAGATCGCGCGCGCGATGATGCTCGAGCCGAAGCTGCTCCTGCTCGACGAGCCCGCGGCCGGCATGAACTACGGCGAAGCCGAGGGCCTGCAGAAGCAGATCCGTTGGCTGCGCGACGAGTTCGAGATCACGGTCGTGCTCGTCGAGCACAACATGCAGGTCGTCATGGGCGTGTGCGAGGAGATCCACGTGCTCGACCACGGCGAGACGATCGCGCACGGCACACCCGCGGAGATCAAGAAGCACCCCAAGGTGCTCGCGGCCTACCTCGGCGAGGAGGTCGGCGACGACCCCGACGCGGAGGCGGCCGCGGCCGCGGCCATCGAGCAGGCGCCCCTCTCGAGGGCCGGCGTGGCCGCGCAGTCCGGCGTAGAGGCGCGATGAGGACGAAGCACCCGAACCGTGCCGAGCCGAAGGCCGCGCTCGGCGAGACGCTGCTCGCGATCGACGACCTTCGGGTCTCCTACGGCGGCATCCAGGCGCTCAAGGGCGTGTCGCTCGAGGTGAAGCGCGGCGAGATCGTCGCGATGATCGGCGCCAACGGCGCCGGCAAGACGACGACGCTCAAATCGATCGTGCGCCTCTTGCCGCTCGCAGGAGGGTCGATCCGCTACGACGGCCTCGATCTCGCGCAGCTCTCGACCGAGGCGATCGTGGAGACGGGCGTGGCGCTGGTGCCCGAGGGCCGCGCGATCTTCGGTGGGCTCACGGTGCGCGAGAACCTCGAGCTCGGCGCCTTCTCCCACAAGGACGGCGCGACGATGAGCGAGACGATCGACGACGTCGTGCAGCTCTTCCCGCGCATCGGCGAGCGCATGAAACAACAGGCCGGCACCTTGAGCGGCGGTGAGCAGCAGATGCTCGCGATCGGCCGCGCGATGATGAGCCGCCCGGCGCTGCTCCTGCTCGACGAGCCCTCGCTCGGCATCGCGCCCAAGCTGGTCCAGCAGATCTTCGTGGCCGTCGAAGCGATCGCCAAGAGCGGCACGACGATCCTGCTCGTGGAGCAGAATACGCGCCTCGCGCTCAAGTACGCCAAACGCGCCTACGTCCTGCGCACCGGCACCATCGCGATGCACGGCGACACCCGCGAGCTCGCGGAGAACGACGAGATCAAGGCCGCCTACCTCGGCGGCTGATCGCCGGGTCCGTCGTCGCGAGGGTGGTCGTCGCGAGGCGGGTCGCTGCGTGGCGAGCTCTGCTCGGGCTCGCGCTCGGCCAGAGCGGCCTGCCTGCGCGCGCGCAAAGCGAGCGCGCCGAGCCCGAGCAGGGTGGCGAGGCCCAGCCCGACGGCCGCCCACGAGGTGCGACGCGGCTCCTGCTTCGCAGTGAGCGAGCTCGCCGTGCCTGCGCTCGGCACGGCGCTCGGGCTCGCCTCGGGCTCGGGCTCGGGCTCGGGCTCGGCGGGCGGCAGCGGAGGCGCCTCTTCGTAGGCGATCGCGTAGGCCTCGAGCGGAGGCAGCTCGCCCCGCACGAAGCGCGCGATCGTCGCCCCGGTGAGCTCCTCGCTCGGCAGGCCCTCGACCGTGCTGGGCGCCTTCCAGCCCGCCGGTGGCCTCTCCCACCAGACACCGCGTTTCGGCGACGCGCAGCTCACTTCGCCCCCGAAGGCGTGGCGCACGGCGTAGCGCGCCTGGAAGTTGTTGGCGCGCTCCGCCCAGTACACACGCTGCTCGGGGCGGTCGCTCGGACCGATCTCGCGGCCGCCCTCGATCGCGCGCGCCGGACGCAGCACGAGATCTTCGTCGGGCACCGCGTCGTAGCGAGCACGCAGCGTCGTGAGCACGAGCGAGCCGAGGTAGGCCCGCGAGACGGGCACGAACTCGACCTCGAAGGTGCCGCTCCTGTCGAAGTCGGAGGACTCGGCGCTGATCTGGACGCATCGATGAAGCGATCCATGCGTCGCGTAGTCCTTCGCTCCCACACCCGAGCGCAGCGTCTCCATCTCGACGTCGACGGCGACCGACACCGACCCACCACCGACCGCACCCTCGAGCTGCGCGGCGGCGTAGCAGTCCGAGAGCGCGCGGCGCAGCTTCGCGGGACCCCCCGGATCGTCGCAGACCTGCTCGGCGCGCACGATCACCTCGCCGCGACGCCCGCTCTTCGCCGTGGGCAGGAGCGCGAGCCCGAGCTCGTCGAGCTCCTCGGGGTCGAGCGGCGCCTCGCAGCCCTCACAGGTCGAGGCTCGCCAGGCGTACTCGGTGAGCACCGAGCCTGGGCGCTCTGCGAAGCTCCGAGCGATCAGCCGTTCGTAGAAGGCGCGCTCCTGCGAGCGTACGCGCGGGTGGACGTCGAGGTTCGTGGGTACGGCGAGGTTGGGTTGCCCCGCCGCCTCGAAGCGATGGTGGGGCGCGATCACGTGGACGCGCAGCTGTGCGCCGGAGCCGGAGCTCGCGTAGAGGCGCGTCGGGATCACGAAGGGCGTCGCGGAGGTGTGCACGCGCAGCGCCGGGAGCCTGCGGTCTTCGCCGAGCTCGCTCGCAGGCACGGTCGCGACCAAGAGCTTGGCGCCACCCGAGTCGAGCGCGCCCGCGAGCACCTGACGAGCGGCCTCCGGAACCACGAAGCCGCGCTGCTCGAGCGTGGCGTAGATGCTCGCGCTCGAGCCACCGAGCACCTCCGTGCGGAAGCGCGCGCCGGAGTCGCCGGCGGATGCTCGCGAGCCCTGGGCCGAGGCGCTCGGAGCGGGTGCGAATGGCGCGCTCGCGGCCGAAGCGTCGGCCGTGGGCTGGCTGGGCGCGCGCGGCTCGGCGCTCTCGCTCGGCGCGGGCACGAGCGGCGGGATCGCGCCGTGGTGCTCGCATGGGTCTTGCTCCCAGAGCTCCGCGAAGCGCGGCCGCGTGACGCGCTCGAGCGGCGCGACGCTCGAGGGATCGAGGCTCCTGAGGTCGAGCGTCGACGAGACGGGCAGGATCCACGCGAGCTCGTCCGATCCCCCCTCGGCCCTCGCCGAGAGCGTCAGCACCATCTCGCCGCCTTCGCGGACGACGACGATCGTCGCGTCGACTGCGCGTGCGGCGGAGCCCTTGCCGAGCAAGAGCTGCGCCTTCGCGTCGCTCACTCCGAGCACGCTCGACAGCGCGAGCGCCCAGATCGGTAGACTCTTCGGCTTCTTCACGCGCACCCCCGAGACGACGCGAGCCCGGCCTTGGTGGGCCGAGCTCACGTGGACCGCCGAGTCCTTCGCTCTCAGAGCTTCGGGCGGATGACCGGCTTCGGTGCCGCGGTCGGCGCGGGGCCTCCGGGCTTCGGCAAGCCGGGCTTGGGCGCGAGCACCTTGTCGGCGCCCGGCTTCGGCTGCGGTGCGCCGGCGCCCGCACCACCGGCCTGCGGGGTGAGCGGGATCCTCGGCTTGGCCGCACCCTCGGCCGCTTCGCCGCCCTCCGCCGGCTTCGGCAGGAGCGCAGGCTTCGGGCGCGGCTTGAACACCCCACGCTGGATGCGCGGCGGCAGCGGCTTCGCGCCGGCGCCGAGACGCGGCCCGGGCTTGGCGTCGATCTGGTGAGACTCGCCGAACTTGAAGCGCACTCCGGTCTGCTCGACGACCTCGTCGTCGTCGCCGTCGGCGCGCACGCGCTTCATCTTCAGGTCGTAGGACTCGCTCGCTTTGCCGCCGCCCTGCACGAGCACACGGCCCGCGGCGCGGTCCATCTTGAGCTCCACCTCGTCGTCGGCGCCGGCCTTGAGGTTCGCGATGCGCACCGAGGTGCCGATCTTGCCGTCGTCGACGGCGAGCTTGAGCGCCGGCATCGCGCCTCCGCCGCTGCGGTAGCGCACACCGGAGTTGTCGCGCGGCACCGAGAGCGTGTCCTTCTCGCCCTTCGCGAGCTTCACGCCCTCGATCGTGAAGGCCGAGGACTCGCCGAAGACGGTGACGCCTCGCTCCTCCTGCGTAGGCGCTTCACCCTTCGGCTCGCTGCCGGTCGGCGCCTGTGTCGTCGACACGCTGATGTCGTAGTCGCCATCGTCAGGCAGGATGTAGATGGGCTCGAGCGCCGCACCGTCGGGCAGGAAGCCGGTGAGCTCGACGATCTCCGCGTCCGGGATCTCGTTGACGAGCTTGCCGTCCTCGATGCCCAGCTTGCGGCCGTCCTGGTCGACGATGCTCACCGCGGTCGAGCGCGGCCACACGGTCTTGCTCTTCTTGCCGGAGATGAACCTGCAGAAGGGGCACTTCGCCTTCTCGAGGCGCAGGTTCAGCGGGATGACGACGAGGCTGCGGTTCTCGGCGTCGCCGCCCCAGGGCATCTTCGGCACCGAGGGGTTGATCGACGCGAGATCGTATTTCCAGGTGTTCGCCTTCGTGTCGATCTCGATGCGTCGCTCGCGGCCCGGGTAGTTGTTGTCGTAGATCTTGATCCACGAGATGCCGTTGCCGCGGTCTTCGATCGCGTAGGGCGTCACGGCGTGGCCGCCCTGCCCGGGCGGGCCCCAGAAGCCGAGCGTGGCCATCTCGCCGCGCTTCCACATGGACTGCAGCTTCTCGAGCGCGTCCTTCGGCGTCGTCGTGCGGCGGCCCTGGATGACGTTGCGCACGAGCGGGTCGACCGCCTGGAAGGCCGCGTAGTACGCGATGAGCGGCTGGACCTCGTCACGGCGCACGGCGCGCGCGGCGCTGGCGCCGAGCAGCGGGCGGGGTTTGTCGATCTCCTTGAAGATCGTGAGCGCCGAGACCGCCATGCCCTCGCACTGCCCACCGTTGAGCGCGCGGTTGATCATGAACGACCACTCCTCGGCCGGAGGCGTGAGACGGCAGCGCTTCGTGTTGGCGCCGACGCAGACGTCCTCGCCGAAGAGCTTCACCATGACCGCTTCGTCGACGATCGGCGGGGTGCGCGGGAAGCGCCCACCCGTGTTCGGGAAGCTGTAGCCGTGCTTCTCCGGGCGGAAGCCCGTGTCGGCCATGAAGCCGTCGTCCTTGCCGATGCCGTTCTTCTCCGCGACCTTCTTCTTCGCCTGCGCGGCGGCTTCGGCCTTCTTGCGCGCCTCGCGCTTCTTCTTCGCCTTCTTCTTGCGCGCGCGCTCCTCTTCCTCGTCGTCGTCCTCCTCCTCCTCCGTCGAGCTCTGCTCGCCGTCCGAGAGCAGGTCCGCGAGCGGGGTGCAGCCAGCGGCGGGCACGAGCGAGGCCGCCAGAGCGAGCGCGAGCAAGGTGTGAAGCGTCTTCATGGGCCTACCAAGATACGCCACCTCGGGCGGCATCTCCCCTGGGGCTCGCGGCCGGCTCGCGGCGGCACGGTGCTCAGCCGTCCAGTCGAGTCGCAAGCGCTCGAAATCACGTGCTTCGCCGCTTCGGCCTCGAGCTCGGCGCGTAGGCGGGCACGCGGTACACGGTGCCGCGCTTGCTCGTGCGGCCCTCGAGCTCGGCGCTCGTCGGCACCTCGTAGCGCTGGACGAGCTCGAGCCCGGCGGGCAGGTAGTGACGCTCGGGATCACCGACGTAGACCTCCATGCCCGCGCGCACGAGCCTCCGGAACCAGCGCACGAAGCGCTCCGCCGGAGCGCGCTCGTAGAAGACGTCGCCCGCGAGCAGCACCTCGTAGCCTCGCAAGCTCGGGCCGACACGATCCTGGCCGTCGAGCTCGAGCCGCACGCCGTTGAGCTCGGCGTTGAGCGAGCTCGCGGTGAGCGCGAGCGGATCGACATCGATCGCGAGCACGCGCTCGGCGCCCGAGAGCGCAGCCGCGATGCCGACGAGCCCGCCACCGCAGGCGAAGTCGACGACCCTACGCCCTCGCACGAGCTCGGGGTGGTCGAGCACGTGGCGCGCGAGCGCCTGCCCTCCCGCCCAAGGGAAGGCCCAGAAGGGCGGGGGCACGTCGCGCTGATGCAGCCAGGCCTCGGTGACCTGCCAGAGCGCGGTCGACTCGGTCGCGAGGCGCAGACGCAGCTCGGGCAAGAGAGGCGCACGATCCACGAGGGCGTGCGCCTCCACGAAGGCGATGCGCTCGGCGGCGGTCTTCACCGACTCGCTCGCGGTCCGCTCGACGTCTTCAGCGCTTCAGCCGCGCACCGCGGCGGCGATGAGCTTGGGCAGCTTGAGCCAGCTCGGGTTCGCTTCCATCTCGAGCAGGGCCCTCGAGGTGTCGGCCTGCGTCTTGTGGTCGGCGAACCAGAGCGGCGTAGGCGCGATGCGGAAGGGGCCGCGCACGATCGACTTCTCCGGGTGGTCGAAGAGGAAGGTGTTGTGCACGACGCCGCGCCCGCTCTGGATGTCCTCCGACGGGTGGCCGGGGAAGGCGCCCCAGGTCGTCACGACGAGGCCGTAGTTGAGCGCGGCCCAGACGTTGTAGCCGATGCCGCCGTAGCGCAGCTCCTCGAGCGCGCGGTCGATCTGATCGCCGTAGCGCTTCTCCGTCTCGGGGTGCACGAGCATCATGCAGCTGAGTGAGCCCCACATGGTGTCGTTGGCGAAGGGCACGGCCTTCTCGAGGAAGCTCGCGGCGTCGCTCGCGTCGAGCTCGACCTCTGCGAGCACGCCGCAGAAGGCCTCGTTGGTGAGCGCGTACTCGCCCTTGGCCGCGGGCACGTGGGGGAGCACCGTCCACGGCACGACCTCGTCGGACTCGGCGCCGAGCTTCTGGGCGTCGGGGTAGTGCTCGAGGAAGGCCTGGTAGCGCTGCTTCGCGCCCGGGTAGTAGGCCTTGCGCTGCCGCATCTTGGAGAGCGCGTCGCGCACCGCCTGGACGAAGCGGTCCTTCTGCGCCCAGCCCTTGGCGACGACGAGCGCCTTCGCCGCGTTGCAGTTGAAGCTGCCGTTGTTCGCGACCATCGAGGCCACGTGCCGCGCCTGGAAGGCGATATCCGACTCGGACCACGGGCCAGGCACGACGAGCACCGGCGTGACGGCGCCGAGCTCGCTCGAGATGGGCTTGGTGATGCGCGGGTCCTTCGCGGCCTTGCGCCGCGCCTGCTCCTCCGGATCGCTGCCGTAGACGATCGCGTCGTGGGTGCGGTCCGAGCCGGTCATGTGGATCGTGTCGACCTTGGGGTGCTCGACGAGGTGCGCGCCGACCTCGGCGCCGCCGTGCACGATCGCGACCACGCCCTCGTCGATGAGCGGCGACATCGCGCGATCGAGCACCGGGCCGAGGTAGGCGTTCACCGGGTTGGTCTTGAGGATGACGACCTCGTCCTCGACGAACAGCTTGTAGAACGCGTCCATCGGGCCGATCGACGCGACGTTGCCCGCGCCGAGCACGAGCGACACCTTGCCCGGGTGGCTCTGGCCGTCGCGCTTTTCGCGGTAGATGCGCCCCTGCGTCGCGGGTTTGCCCTTCTCGAGCCAGACCTCGGCGGAGATGCCGCCCATCATGAGCTTGTCGAGCGTGTTGCGCGGGAAGACCTGCGCGACCACGCGGCCGTCGGCGCGCAGCGCGACACGCGGCGGCTCGGGCTCTCCGCCGGCCTCGAGCGCGTCGATCAAGAGGCGCAGGTTGCGCACCGTGGTGACGGGACCACCGAGCCACTCCTCGCCGGCCTGCTGCGAACCGAGCGCGATGCCCTTCGCCTTGCAGGCGAGCTCGACCCACTCCTCGGCCACGCGCGTGGTGCTCGCGATGCAGGCCTCGAGCAGCGCGATGCGCCGCGGGATGCCCGTCTTCACCCAGGCGTCCTTGCGGGAGGCGAGCTTGTCGACGAGGCGGTCGATCTCGGCGAGCGTGGTCGGCGGAACGGCGGGCGGCGGTTCGGGGAAGAGCGGCGAGGCCATGGCGACGAAGGGTACACCGTGAACCGGTTGCACTGATTGCGCTTCGAGTGGCCGACCCCCAATTGGGCGAGGGTCGGTCACTCGAAGCTCAGGCGACTGGTGTGCACCCGACGGTCCTGTTCTCTGCACCCAGGCCCGATCGACGCAGTCGGGCCTGGGTGCAGTACATCGACCGCGAAGTTGCTCCGGCCAAGGCCCGCTTCGAGCGGCCTTCTCCGGCGAGCCCGGCGCCTCGACCCTTGGCTCGACCTCGCGTCGTTGTAGGCTCGCACGGCCCTCCGCCGAGGGCCGACGCCCCGTGACCCGACCCGACCGACGCTCCCCGGCTCGCCGAGCCTCGACCACCAAGGTCGGCATGCTGCTCGCCGGTCGCTATTCCATCGAAGGGCGCATCGGCCAGGGTGGCATGGCGCGTGTCTACGGAGCTCGCGACGTGGAGACCGAGCGGCGCGTCGCCGTGAAGATCCTCGAGCCCGAGCACTTCCACCGCCCCGGCGGGGTCGAGCTCTTCCTGCGCGAGGCCGCCGCGGCACAGCGCGTCCGGCACCCGAACATCGTCGAGACGATCGCCGTCGGCACCCGCCCCGACGGCCGCCCCTACATCGTGATGGAGCTGCTCGAGGGTGAGACGCTCGGCGAGTACCTCGAGCGCGAGGGCAACATGCCGCTCGATCGCGCGCTCTTCCTGCTCACCGAGGTGGCCGCCGGGCTCGCAGCGGCCAACGCCGCGGGGGTGGTGCACCGCGACGTCACGCCGCACAACCTCTTCCTCGTCGGGCCGGTCGGCTCACCCTTCGGCGCGAAGCTGCTCGACTTCGGCCTCGCCGAGACCGAGTCGCACATCGACGAGAGCACCGCCGGGCACGCCGTCGGGACCATGCAGTACATGGCGCCCGAGCAGGTGCTCGACGACGGCGTGACGACCGCCACCGACGTCTACGGCTTCGGCGTGGTGCTCTTCCGCGCGCTCACCGGCGCCTTGCCCTTCGACGGTTACGACGAGGTGCTCGTGCTCGCGCACCAGGTCTGGTCGAAGCCGCCGCCGCCCTCGTGGCTCGTCGAGTCGCTGCCACCCGGGCTCGACTCCATCGTCTGCGCGGCGCTGCGCAAACGACCGGAGAACCGCTACGAGTCGCTCGACGACCTGCGCCGCGACCTCCTGCGTGTGTGCGACGCGCCGCACGTGAACATCGAGACGCTCCCGATGCGCTACGACCACGACGCCTACGTGCCCCGCTCGAAGGAGGCCGCGCGCGCCGCGGAGTTCCTCAAGCGCCAGCTCGACAAGTAGGCGCGCCGCGGCTCAGACCTCGTCCCAGAAGCCACCGACGACGTCGTCGAGCCAGGCGTCGACGGCGGGTGTGTCGAGCGCGACCCGCAGGGCCGGCCACAGCGCGCCCACGAGCGCGTCGAAGTCCGGCTCGACCCGCGCGCCGTACTTCGACAGCGCCTCCTCGAGCGACTGCGAGCCGTGCGCGCCCAGCAACATCTCCACCATCGCGCGCCTGCGCCGCTTGGTCGCCTCGAGCCCCAGCACGTGCTTCGTGAGCTCGTGGCCGATCTGTTCGCCGAGCTCCACGTTGCGCTCGCTCCAGTTGGCCGCGAGCTCGTTCGTGGGCTGCTCGAGCACCCACGCGAAGAGCTCCTTGCGCAGCTCCACCATCGGCGGATCGTCGGCCCCACGCACGAGCAGGTCGGCCACGGTGCCGAGCGCCGTGCGTGCGAAGGCCGAGAGGAAGCGCTTGCGCTCCGGCTCGAGCCTGCGCTCGAACTCCTGCTGCACGTTCTCGAAGCTCTTGAGCACCGCGCCGAGCCCGAGCGAGAAGGCGCCCGTCTTCTTCGTGAGGCTCGGCAGGCCCCACTCGGCGGTGAAGGGGTTCATCTTCGCGCCGAACTGCTTGAGCGCGTCGTCGAGCACCTCGCTCATCACGCGCTCGAAGGCCCGGTGCGTCACGAGCTGACGCACGAAGGCGGCGGGCACGATGCCGGGCCGCTCGAGCAGCTGCTCGATCGACGCGCGCGCCTCGCTCGACACGTAGGTCTTCGCGGGCAGCGGCTCCTCGCGCAGGCGCCCGGCCTCGAGCAGGATCGCCGTACGCAGGATCGGCCTCACGGCATGCACGAGCACCGGCTCGCTCAGGAGGTGCTCGACGAAGGCGATCAGGGCCTCGGCCTCGACGAGCTCCTTCACGGGGCGCTTCATCACGGCGGCGAAGCCTGCCTCGAGGTTCGCGCGCAGCTCGGCGCGGCCTCGGTCGGAGCGCAGGCGTTCCTTGGTGTAGGCGACGTGGCGCGCGCGCAGCGCCTTGCGGGTCGCGTCGTCGATCGAGAGTCGTTCGCTCACGGTGATTCCGATGCGTCGAGGTAGCCGCAGAGCGCGGCGTCTTCGCCGAGGCAGAGGTGCGTCGACGGGTGCGAGAGGTAGTAGAGATCGGTGCCGTCGGTCTGGAAGAAACGCGCCACCAGGTTCGTGAGGTAGAGCCCTGCGTCGAAGGCCTCGCAGGGGTCGCCGTTCACGAAGGTGTGCGTGCCCTCCGGCACGATGTAGGCGTCGAGCAGCCCGGTGAGGCGGCGATCCTCGCGCGGGCGCCAGCCGCCGTCGGGGCCACGCGGCACGCCGAGCAGGCGAGGCTCCCACACGAGATCGATCGTGCTCGGGTTGGCCGAGGCGGTGTAGCGCGCGAGGCGGTGCGGCACCGGCGAGGCCTGCTCGAAGTAGAGCGCCGTGCCCTCGTCGAGGTCGTCCTTGTCGAAGAGCGCCTCCTCGCAGGTGGTCTGGCCGAGCGGACGCGGCAGACAACGATCGAGCGCCTCGTCGCAGCTCGAGCCGCTCGGGCACGAGACGCCGCCCGTCGCGCAGCCGGTGGGGAAGCAGGCCCGCAGCTCGCCCGAGAGCGAGGTCCACTGTCCGTCGACCGAGGCGTTCGCGCTCGTCGCGCAGGCGTCGCCGGCCGGGTGGCGCGCGAGCGCCGTGATGCCCTCGATGACGTGTTTGTCGATGAGGTCCTGGTTCGGCGTCTTGTCGCCGAGCGCCTCGTAGAGCGCGGCGGGCGTCACGTAGTCGGCGTAGTGCGGGTACTTCTCGGCTTGATCGGGCCGGAGGAAGGGCAGCGCTCCGGTCGCGCGCGCGAAGGCGATGCCCGCGTCGATCGGCACGTTCATGTCGCCGATGGTGTTCACCGTGAGCACCGCGTGCGAGGCGATCGGCGCGCCGAAGGGGTCGGTCATCCGCCGCTGCGCGTAGTAGGGCGCGAAGCTCACGGGGTCGCCAGGGTCGAGCGCGATCTGCGCGAGCTGGATGAACCTGCGCAGGGCCGGCGTCTGCCGGATCTGGCCGTAGCCCTCGGCCGGCGCGCGCAGCGTCGAGCCCTCGGGGTAGAACACGCCCTGGAAGACGCCGCAGCTCGTGCCCTGGCAGATCTCGCTCTCGATGGCGTTCGTCGTGCCGTTCGGCACGCGGCCGCGCCCGTAGGCGTCGACGTAGCTGCGCGGCTCGGCGTCGCCGAAGCTCGGCCGGCAGCTCGCGTAGTCCTCGACGCCGTCGACGCCGGCGTAGAACGCGAGCGTCACACGATCGCCGATCGAGGTCGGGATGCCGACGCGGAAGCGCGCGTCTTCGCCGACGCGCGCGCAGCGCAGCTCGTCGTTGTCGGGGTTGTAGACGAGCAGCGTCGTATTCTGGATCGCGCCCGGCACGAGGCAGGTGATCTCGAGCTCGCCGGTCGAATTCGTGTCGGGCATCACCCAGCGCAGCGAGACCTCGCCCGGCGCGCAGCTCGTACACTGGTCCGAGTCGCCCGCACCGCCCGTGCAGGCCGTGCGCTCCTCGCTGGGCACACCGACCACGAGCGGGCCCCACAGGCGCAGGAGCACCGCCTCGATGACGCCGCCCTGGAACGACCGGATGCCGATGTCGGTGAGGCCACCGCCGCCCGAGCCCGGCGAGGCGCTCGTGACGTAGGCGTCGATCGCGCCGTGGATGCCGCTCAAGATCCCACCGAGCGACTCGCCCCAGGTGCCGAACTTCGCCTCGGGGCCGCCGACGTCCGGCACGCCGTTGCCGTCGAAATCGCCGAAGACCTCCTGTGCGCCGTCGCCGTCGACGTCGCAGGGCTCGCTCGCAGGCGTGGCCCAGCCGGTCGCTTCGTTGCGGCACTTCATGCCGCCCGCCGAGGTGCCGAAGCTGCGCAGGATGCGCACGAGCTGGATGTGATCGAGCACCGACTGACGCACGCCGTCGCGCGTGTGAAAGAGGTAGCTCGACCAGAAGTCGCCGCCCGAGTCGGGCCTGCCGTCGCGATCGAGATCACGCGCGCGCCCGCTGAAGAGGGCCTCGTAGGCCGGCCCGATGCAGCCGCCGGAGAAGAGGCCCTTCGCGAGGGTCTCGACGCCCTCGTCGCCCAGATCGAGGTGGTGCCCCATCGCGTTGATGCCCACGACGGCGAGCCCGTGGCGCGCGATGTGCCCGGCGTAGAACACCTGCTCGAGCAGGTTGCCGGTGTAGCCGTGGCCATAGATGTTCACGTCGAAGGGCTGCTTGTGCTGCTCGGTCTCCTTGGGGATGAGCATCCAGAACTGCACCGTGTCGGTGTGCACCTCGCCTTGCCCCGTGCGGTAATCGAGGTTGAAGGCCGACTTCGGGTCGGTGTTCTCGGGCCCGCCCTCGAGCAGGAAGGGCACCCGGTAGGTGCCGAAGACCATCGAGTCGACGTGGTCGAAGCTCCTCAGCAAGGCGTCGGTCGCCGGGCCGCTGCCCTCACCGAAGAGCTGCTCCACGGCGAGCTGCAGCACGGGGCGGATCTCTTCGATCTTCACCGAGTAGAGGTTGCCCGCGAGCTTTGGGCAGTTCGCGCCCTGCCCTTCGGGGCTCGTCTGCCAGCCCGCAGGATCGCTGCCTCCCTCCTTCAGGTTGGCGCTGAGGCCGACGAGGCGCTGCAGCTCGAGCTCGGCCGGGAACTCCGTCGCGAAGCGCGCGAAGGGCCCCTGACCGTAGAGCCCGTCGCGCAAGAGCCGCAGGTCTTCGACCGTGGGCTGCGTCGTGAAGCCCCACACGAAGGACACGCGCTCGAGCCCGGTGCCCGCGAGATCGCCGAAGTAGGGCGCGAGCGTCGCGTCGTGCAGCACCTCCTTCACGCGCTCGGCGAAGCTGCGCTGCGAGGCGTGGTAGACGAGCTCGAAGGGCGATTTCACCGAGTCGCCGTTCGCGTCGATCAGGCGGTCGGTGATCACGACCGCGTAGCGGCGCTTCTCGTGCAGCGGCAAGAGCGGCCGGAGCAGGAGCGTGTCGGTCTCGCGCTCGTAGTGCGTGAGCAGGTGATCGGCGATGCAGCGATCGCGCAACCTGCGCGTCTCGACGCAGCTCTCTTCGCCGTAGCTCGGGCTCTTCGGATCGTCGCAGACCGCGTCGTGCGGCGGGCAGGCGTAGGGGTCGTCGAGGTTGGGCACGTCGAGCACGCCGTCGAAGTCGGTGTCGTGCTCGGGCAAGAAGCCCGCGCGATCGACGAGGCCTCGCTGGGTCTCGTCGATCGTCTCGAAGAGCAGGTTGCGCTCGGAGGCGCGCGTATCGTTGGCCCAGTAACGATCGATGCGCTTGAGCGTGTAGTCGAAGTTGCCGGCGCCCACGTCGAGCACCGCGGGCACTCCCGTCTCGAGGTCGATCACGTAGACGGCGTCGTCGGCAAAGTCGTAGTCGTCGCCCTGGTGGCGCTCGGCGAGGTTCTTCAGATCGAGCGCGGCCTGATCGACGCGCCTCGGGCTGCCGTCGACGGCCGCCAGATCGAAGGAGACCGAGATCGGCGAGAAGGTGCCCCAGCCCTCGAGCTCACCGAAGCGCTCTCGGGCGTCGCGCTCGATGGCCGTCGGCGCGAGGAAGCTCGCGTTGATGCGCAGCCCGGTCCGGCTGGTCGGGTCGGGCCAGGTCGCCGCGTCGTTCGGAAGGGGGATGTCGGGCAGCGGCTGGTGGGCGAGGTTGTAACGGATCGTCGCGCCAGGGCCCGGCTGGGTTCGGCCGAGGTCGTCCGGGACCCGCTGGTCGCAGGCGGACAGCCCGAAGAGGGGCGTGGCGGAGAGCAGGCCGAGCGTGGCGAGTAGGCGGCGCGTCACGAAGGCGACTCTACCGCAGCTGGAACTACGCGCGGAGGAGCGGCTTTGACGCAGGAGTCAAGTTCTCGACGCAGCGCGACAGCTCCCTACAAGCATTTACAACTCCGTGACAATCCGGCCTGGGCGCGATGTTAGCTCCGATGTCGCACCATGCTGAGCCTAGCCCTCTGCGTCATCTACTTCGCCGTCCTGCTGGCCCTTTCGGCCTACGGCCTGCACCGCTTGCACCTCGTGATCCTCTGCCGGGTCCACCGCAAGCGCGTCGCCGAGACGATCGCCAGCGCGCCCTACGCGAGCGAGACCGACCTCGAGAAGCTGCCGCACGTCACGATCCAGCTGCCGCTCTTCAACGAGTCGACGGTCACCCCGCGCCTGCTCGATGCCGTCGCGAAGATGGACTACCCGGTCGAGCGCCTCGAGATCCAGGTGCTCGACGACTCGATCGACGAGACCCAGGCCATCGCGCGCAACCACGTGGAGCGCCTGCGTGAGCAGGGCATCGACGCGGTCTACATCCACCGCAGCGATCGCACCGGCTACAAAGCCGGCGCCCTCGAGAACGGCCTGAAGACGGCGAAGGGCGAGCTCATCGCCGTGTTCGACGCCGACTTCGTGCCGCAGCCCGAGTTCGTGCGCTCGATCGTGCGCCACTTCGACGATCCGACGATCGCCATGGTGCAGACGCGCTGGGGCCACATGAACCGCGACGTGTCGGTCCTCACCAAGGTGCAGGCCCTCATGCTCGACGGTCACCACCTCGTCGAGAACCGCGCGCGCTTCGGCGCGGGCTTCCTCTTCAACTTCTCCGGCACCGGCGGCATGTGGCGCAAGGAGGCCATCGGCGACGCGGGCGGCTGGGAGCACGACACGCTCACCGAGGACCTCGACCTCAGCTACCGCGCGCAGCTCAAGGGCTGGCGCTTCATCTACCGGCCCGACGTCGTCACGCCGAGCGAGCTGCCCGAGGAGGTCTCGGCCGTGCGCGCGCAGCAGCACCGCTGGGCGAAGGGCACCGTACAGACGGCGCGCAAGCTGCTGAAGCGGGTGTGGAGCGCCGAGCTCAGCCTGGCGCAGCGCATCGAGGCCGTCTTCCACATGACGCCTCACTTCGCCTACCCGCTGCTCGTGCTCTTGAGCGTGCTGCTCCTGCCGGCGCTCCTGCTCATGCCGGCCACGAGCAACCTCACGATGTTCCTCGTCGACCTGCCGCTGCTCAGCGCGAGCACCGGCTCGCTCGCGGCCTTCTACATGGAGGCCGAGCGCGCCCAGGGCCGCCCGCGCGTCGCTGCGCTCGCCAAGCTCCCGATGCTCATCGCGCTCGGCACCGGCCTCGCGCCGCACCTCACGCTCGCGGTGCGCGACGGCCTGCAGTCGATGGCCGGCGAGTTCGTGCGCACCCCGAAGCAGGGCTCGAACGCCGCGCGCTACAAGGCCCGCGCCGATCTGCCCATGGTCGAGGTCGGGCTCGCGCTCTGGTCCTTCGCGGCCGTCGTGGCCTCGATCCAGACCGGCCACTGGTTCGCGACGCCCTTCGCGATGCTGTTCACCCTCGGCTACGGCTACGTGGCGATGCTCGTCGCGAGCGAGCAGGCCGAGCGTCGCCGCGCCGCGCTCTCCTCGGGCTCGGCCGTCGAGCGCCCGAGCGACGCGCCGCTCGCCGCCGCGAACGAGGTCGACAGCGACATCCAGGCTGCCTGAGCCTCGCAGCAGGCGCGCTCGCGGGCGCGCAGGCGGCACAGGAGGGCGACCCTGCTCGGTGGGGTCGCCCTCGTGTTTTCCATCGCCCAAGGTCCGCCGGCCCTTGTCCAGCGGGCAAGGCCGGGTCTACCTTCGAGAATCCTGGATTTTCGGGGGCGCTCCATGACGAAAGCTGAAATCGTCCAAGCGATCTACGACCGGCTCGGTGGCTTCTCCAAGAAGGAGGCCGCCGACCTCGTCGATCTCGTGTTCGAGACGATGAAAGAGACGCTGGGCCGCGGGGAAAAGATCAAGGTCTCCGGCTTCGGCAACTTCGTGCTGCGCGACAAGCGCCAGCGCCAGGGCCGCAACCCGCAGACGGGCGACCCGATCCTCATCACCGAGCGGCGCGTGCTGAGCTTCAAGGCGAGCAACATCCTGCGCCACGAGCTCAACACCGGCGCGCCTTCGGGCGCCGCGAACGGTGGCGCCTCGAACCACGCGGGCGGGCAGTCCGCGCCGAGCCCGGCGCAGGAGGCGGCGCCGGTCGCCGCGCGCGGCGGCCAGGCTTCGCACGCAGCCGCACCCGCCGCCCACGCGGGCGGGGCCTCGAGCGGCGACGCCTGGGCGCGCCGAGGCCCGGGCGGAAGCTCCGGTTGAAGCGCGCGCGTCGCTCGTTTCGCTAGCGTCGCGCGACACGGTGTCGACGAGAGCCACCTCACCGAGCTAAGACATCCGCTGTGGCTCGACCACCCGACAGCGACCGAGGCGCGCACCTCGAGAAGCTCTACTACCGGATCGGAGAGGTCTCCCACCTGGTGGGCGTGGAGCCGCACGTGCTCCGCTACTGGGAGACGGAGTTCCGCAGCGTCCGGCCGCAGAAGTCCTCGAAGGGCCAGCGCATCTACTCGCGCCGCGACGTGGAGACGCTGCTCAAGGTCAAGGACCTGCTCTACGCCCACAAGTTCACCATCGCCGGCGCGAAGGCCAAGCTGCGCCAGGGCGGCATCGAGCCCGCGCCCGCCGAAGCGAGCGCCGTGTCCTCGGCCGAGCTGTCGCGTGTGCACCAGGAGCTGGTGGCGCTGAGGAGCGAGGCGCAGGCCCTGCTCGACGAGCTGGCGCTCTTGTGAGAGCTGGGCTGTGAAGGCCCAGCTCTACGCCGAGGGTGAGCTCGCGATCGGCTTCGACCCTCCCGAGGGCGCGCGCGCGCTCGACCCGGCCAGCCTGCCCAAGCTCGACGTCTCGCGCCTGCCGGGCGCCGAGCTGCTCGGCCGCCTCGCCTTCGAAGCCCCGTCGGCGCGCGCGGGAGGCGGCTGCGCGCGCGGCTCGAGCGGGCGCTTCGTGCCCGGCATCGAGGGCGTGCTCTTCGAGAAGGCGACGTGGTTCGCGCTGCAGGGCGCCGAGCTCTCGCCCGACGCGCTCGAGCTCGGCTCGACCGAGACGAGCGGCGGCGTCACGCGCCAGAGCCTACGCGGCCGACGCGGCGACGACGCCGTCGCGATCGAGCACCTGCTCGCCTTCGCCGGGCCCGACAGCGACGTCGTGCTCTGCTCGACCGTCTGCGTCGGCGACGCCGCGAGCTGCGAGGCCGCGAGCCGCATCGAGCTCGAGGGCACCCCCTCCCCTCCGCCCACGCCCGGGCTCTTCGTGCGCGGCGCGCTCGCCGCCGTCGAGCACCCCTACGAAGCGGCCCTCGGGCTGGGCCTCGGCGCCGCGCTGCTCGTCGCGCTCGTGCTCGCGAAGCGGCCGCGCGATCCCTGAACGCACGCCGAGCGTCCGAGCGTCGAGCGGGCCAGCTGCGGCGCCTCGCTCGCGTTTTTCCGCTCCCGCCTGAGAGGCCTCGCGAGTAGGAGCGGCGCATGGTCCGAGTCGCCGTCGCCATCGCGCCCGAGGTACGGCAGCTGCTCGACGAAGACCCCGAGGCGCTGCTCGAGTTCCTCGAGGAGATCCACGACGAAGACCTCGCCGATCTCGTCGAGTTCCTCGACGAGGCCGACGCCGCGCGCCTCTTGAAGAGCGTGCCGACCGAGACGGCGGCGCGCATCTTCGAGCGCCTCGACGAGGACAAACAAGAGCAGCTCGTCGGCGCGATCGGCTTCGACAAGGTCGCGCCGATCGTCAGCGAGATGGCGGCCGACGACCGCACCGATCTCATCGAGGGCCTGCCCGAGGAGGTCGGCGAGACGCTGCTCGAGTCGATCGAGAAGGTCGACCCCGAGGCCGCCGCCGAGGTCGAGGAGCTCGCGCAGTGGCCGGAGGACAGCGCCGGCGGCCTGATGACGACCGACTACGTGTCGGTCGGGCCCGAGGCGACGGTCGCCGAGGTGATCGAGAAGATCCGCCACGAGGGCACCGAGGCCGAGACCGTCTACTACGTGTACGTCGTCAGCCAGCACGACAAACTGCTCGGCGTCGCTTCGCTGCGCGACATCCTGCTCGCCAAGGCCGAAGCGCCGATGGACGAGGTGATGACCGAGATGGTCCACGTCGTGAGCCCGACGACCGACCAGGAGGAGGTCGCGCGCACGATGGCGAAGTACGATTTCTCCGCCTTGCCGGTCGTCGGCCCGCAGCAGCGCCTGCTCGGCGTCATCACGGTCGACGACGTGATGGACGTGCTCACGCAGGAGGCCGGCGAGGACGTGCAGCGCATCGCCGCCATCGAGCCCACCGAGGGAGGCTACTTCGACACCGGCTTCTGGACCTTCGTGCGCAAGCGCCTCGTGTGGCTCTGCGTGCTCTTCGTCGGCGAGTTCTTCACCGGCACCGCCCTGCGCCACTACGACGAGATCATCGCCGCGGTCGCCACGCTCTCGTTCTACGTGCCGCTGCTCATCTCCACCGGCGGCAACGCGGGATCGCAGTCGGCCTCGCTGATCATCCGCGGCCTCGCCACCGGCGACGTCGTGCAGGCCGATTTCTGGCGCATCTTCTGGCGCGAGCTCGGCCAGGGCCTCGTCATGGGCCTCGCGATCTCGGTCATCGGCGCCTTGCGCGCCTACCTCTGGGGCGACGGCCTCATGTTCGCGCTCACCGTCGCCGTCACGCTCGTAGGCATCGTCACCGTCGGCTGCGTCGTGGGCTCGACCTTCCCGCTCTTGCTCAAGCGCATCGGCCTCGACCCTGCCACGAGCTCCGCGCCCTTCATCGCCAGCCTCGTCGACGTGCTCGGCATCGTCGTCTACTTCTCCGTCGCGCGCATCCTGCTCGCCGAGGTCATCGCGAGCGGCGCGCCCGCCGCGCTCGGCGCAGGGCATTGAGGGCGAGCTGGCCCGGGCCGCGTGGTCTGAGCAAACCTCACCGAGCTCGGACACACGTCGTCCCACCTCGGCTTCGGCGCCTTGACGCTCCCCTTCCGCCGGGGGACACGTTCGCTCCCTCGTGCGCGCCCGCGCGCGCGTTCCATCCGGTGAGGTGATGCATGGCTGACGGACTCAATCGTGTGATGTTGCTCGGCAACCTCGGGGCCGACCCCGAGCTGCGCTTCACCCAGGGTGGGCAGGCGGTGCTCAACCTCCGCCTCGCGACGACCGAGAGCTACCTCGACAAGGACAAGGTCCGCCGAGAGCGCACCGACTGGCACAACGTCGTCGTGTGGGGGAAGCGCGGCGAAGCGCTGGGCAAGATCCTCTCGAAGGGCTCGACGATCTTCATCGAGGGCTCGCTGCGCACCTCCAGCTACGACGACAAAGAGGGCAACAAGCGTTACAAGACGGAGATCAACGCCACGAACGTGATCCTCGCGGGCGGCCGCGGCGGTCGCGGCGGCGGTGGCGAAGACTTCGAGGGTGGCGGCGGCGGTGGCGGCTACGGCGGCGGCGGCGGCGGCGGCCGAGGTGGCCCGCCGCGCGGCGGTGGCGGCCAGGGTGGCGGCGGCGGTGGTCGCCCCGCTCCCCGCGACGACGCACCCGCCGACGACTTCGGCTACGGCGGCGACGACGACATCCCGTTCTGATCCGCGTCGCAGGCCCGGCCTGCGCCCCGCGTTTCAGCCCAGAAGGCGCCCTGCTCCCGGTGAGCAGCGGCGCCTTCGGTGTTTTGTGGCCGGAGAGGGCGGGTGACCCGCCCCGAAAGCGCTCCCGAGCCCCGCACGGGCGGGTGACCCGCCCCGAAAGCGCTCCCGAGCCTCGCAACGGGCGGGTAACCCGCCCCGAAAGCGCTCCCGAGCCTCGCAACGGGCGGGTAACCCGCCTGCGGGCGCCCTTCGAGCAAGGGTCTTCCCTTAGGGGGCGCGGTGCGACAACCGTATCGGCAGAAAGTTCCCAAGGAACCGCACCTTGGCGGGTCTCAGCTCTCCAAGGCCGAACGCGACGGGGGTCGACGAGCATCGGGGCGAGGTGCGCCACAGGGCGGGCATCGCTGCTTCGTCGTTCACCCGCGCGCATCGAGCCTTTGCCGACCCGGCCCAGGAGGACCCCATGCGACGAAGCCGCCGAACCCAGACGCATGGAGCTGTGAACCCCCACCCCACGAGCGCGCTCTCGCTGGGCTGCCTCGCGCTCGCGCTGGCGGCCTCCGCGTGTGTCGTGTCGGTCGACGACGGCTCCTCGAGCACCGGCGGCGGTGGATCGGGCGGAGGCGATCCCGACCCCGGGCTCACGAGCGCCGACAAGCTCGACCTGCTCTTCGTCGTCGACAACTCGATCGGCATGGCCGACAAGCAGGCCGTGCTCGCGAGCGCGGTGCCCGAGCTCGTCGCGCGTCTGCTCTCGCCGCGCTGCATCGACGCGAGCGGCGCGCCGGCTCCGAGCCAACCCACCGGAGCGAGCGAAGCCTGCCCCGCGGGCTACGAGCGTGAGATCCAGCCGCTCGCCGACATCCACGTGGGCGTCATCAGCTCCTCGCTCGGCGCGCTCACAGGCGACTTCTGCGACGGAGCGCTCCAGGCCCCGGGTTTCCAGAACGACAAGGCACACCTCCTGACCCGGACCGAGAGCGGCGGCACGGTCGCGACCTTCGAGGACAAGGGCTTCTTGAGCTGGGGCCCGAGCGGCCTCAACGGTGACAGCGGCGACGCGAGCGCGCTCGTCTCGAGCGTCGCGGATCTCATCGTCGGCGCGAGCGCCACGGGTTGCGGCTTCGAGATGCCGCTCGAGGCGATGCTGCGCTTTCTCGTCGACCCCCAGCCCTACGAGTCGCTCACGCGCGACGGCGGGCTGCTCGTGAAGCAGGGCGTCGACAGCGTCTTGCTCCAGCAGCGCGCCGACTTCCTCCGGCCCGACTCGATGCTCGCCGTCGTCGTATTGAGCGACGAGAACGACTGCTCGGTCGCGGTCGAGAGCCAGGGCTTCCTCACGTTCGACAACGCGCAGTTCTACCGGAGCACCAACGCCTGCCAGGCCGACCCGAACGACGCCTGCTGCACGAGCTGCTTCGGCGGCGGCGAGATCGAGGGTTGCCCCAGCGCCGCCGAGAACGGCTGCGCGGTCGAGCGCTACACGCTCGCCGAAGACCCGGTCAACCTGCGTTGCTTCAACCAGAAGCAGCGCTACGGCCTGAGCTTCCTCTACCCCACCGCGCGCTACGTGAACGCGCTCACGCAGCGGCGCATCGATCCGAGCCGCGCCGACCTCTCGCTGGGCGGCGGCGCTGGCGTCGACAACCCGCTCTTCAGCGATCTGAGCGGGCAGAACCGCCCCACGCGCGGGCCTGGGCTCGTGCGCTTCGCCTCCGTGGTCGGCGTGCCGTGGCAGGCGATCGCGCGCCGCGACGCGGGCGGCGCTCCCTCGCTCGCCGAGGGCTTCGAGCCCGTGCAAGAGCTCGAAGCGAGCGGCGCGCTCGCGGCGCTCGTCGGCGACCCCGATACGAACCAGGCGCCGAGCGATCCCTTCATGATCGAGAGCGTCGCCCAGCGCTCGGGCTCGAGCCAGCTCACGGGCGCCTCGCTGCCGGGCTCGAACCCGATCAACGGCAACGACCGCAGCATCCCGACCGGCAACGATCTGCAGTTCGCGTGCACCTACGCGCTCGCGCAGCCGAACGCCGACGCCATGGAGTGCACGGGGTGCACCGAGGCCTCCTGCGACAACCCCATCTGCGACGGCACGACTCAGCTCGGCGCGAAGGCCTACCCAGGCCTGCGTGCGCTCGCCGTCACACGCGGGCTCGGCGCGCAGGGCGTCGCAGCCTCGATCTGCCCGGCGCAGCTCGCAGACCCCGCCGCTCTCGACTACGGCCACCGCCCGATGATCGAGAGCTTGCTGCGCTCCTTCCGCGGCGCACTCTGAAGAGCTGCGGCACGCAACCCCGGTTGTCGCACGCGCCAACCAACCGAGTTGGCTGCCAGCACGCGCCGAGCCCCTCCGCGGATGCGATCGCCTCGCGATCGCCGCGTTGGGGGCTCGGCGCGTTCCGCTGAAGCCGGAAGAATTCCGCGGCACGGTCGCTGCAACGCGGGCTCCCCACCACCGAGCCACGGCGACCGCTGCGTGCACGCGAATCCTTCGCGCGCCGTGAGGGCTGCGTGCGCTCGCTCGTCAGGAGGGCATCCCGCATGCGCACCCCGATCCATCGCCGTATTCCATCGCTCACGCTCGCGCTCTTCGCCGCGCCGAGCGTCGCGCTCGCGGCCTCGAGCTGCCTCGACCGCCCCATCGATCGCGCCACGCCGCGCACCACGAGCACGGTCGTCGAGCGCATCACGCTGAGCGGCGTGCCGAAGCTCGACGTCTTGCTCGTCGTCGACGGCTCCGGCTCCATGGCCGACAAACAGGAGGTGCTCGCGAACGCGCTGCCCGATCTGGTCGACCGCCTGCTCAACCCGAGCTGCGTCGACGGCGAGGGACTGCCCTCGCCCACGCAGCCAGCGAGCTCGCTCGACGACTGCCCCGCGGGCACCGAGCGCGCCTTCGCGTCGGTGACCGACATGAACATCGGCGTCATCAGCTCGAACCTCGGCGCGCTGGGCGCCACGCAGTGCGACGGCGCGCCCGAGCCGCCGCTCCACCCCAACGATCGCGCGCACCTGCTCAGGCGCGGGCCGGGCGGGCAGGAGGTGCCCACGCACGAGAGCCGCGGTTACCTCGCCTGGGACCCGAAGGGCGAACGCGGCGGCATCCAGAGCCGCGACGAGCTCGTCGCGCGCCTGCGCGATCTGGTCATCGGAGTCGGCCAGGAGGGCTGCGGCTACGAGATGCCGCTCGAGGCGATGCAGCGCTTCCTGGTCGACCCGGCGCCCTACGACCGGCTCGTGCGTGAAGGCGGGCGCGTGCGCAGAGAGGGCGTCGACGAAGCGCTGCTCGAGCAGCGCCGCGCCTTCCTGCGGCCCGACTCGCTCGTGACGGTGCTCCTGCTCAGCGACGAGAACGACTGCTCGGTCGCCGTCGAGGGGCAGGGCTTCCTCGCGCTCGACCCGGGGCCCTTCTACCGGAGCACGGCGGCCTGTGCGATCGATCCGAACGATCGTTGCTGCACCACTTGCTTCGGCGGCGCTGAGCTCGACGGCTGCCCGAGCGCTCCCGAGAACGGCTGCGCGGTCGAGCGCTACACGCTGACCGAAGACCCGGTGAACCTGCGCTGCTTCCAGCAGAAGTCGCGCTACGGGGTCGACTTCCTCTACCCCACCCAGCGCTACGTGAACGCGCTCTCGGCCGAGGCGATCGACCCGACCCAGCTCGACCTGGCGGTGCGCAGCGGCGAAGGCGTGCCCAACCCACTCTACGAGGGCGCGAGCGCCACGGGCGCGCGGCGCAACACCTCGATGGTCTTCGTCGCCGGCATCGTCGGTGTGCCCTGGCAGGCGGTCGCGCGGCGCGACGCGAGCGGCGAGCCCGATCTCGCGCTCGGGCTGCGCAGCTACCACGAGCTGCTCGACTCCGACGCGTTCCCCGCGCTGGTCGGCCGCCCCGATACGAGCCTCTACCCGAGCGACCCCTTCATGCGGGAGAGCGTCGCCAAGCGCAGCGGCGCGAGCCCGCTCGTCGGCGCGAGCCTGCCCGGCGCGAACCCGGTGAACGGCGGCGATCGCACGATCGTCGGCGAAGACGACCTCCAGTACACGTGCATCTTCCCGCTCTCGTCGAGCGTGCCTACCGGCGCCGACTGCGCCGCCTGCACCGACGCGAGCTGCGACAACCCGCTCTGCCAGGGCACCACGCAGACGCACGCGAAGGCCTACCCCGGCCTGCGCCCGCTCTCGGTGCTCGAGGGCCTCGGCGCCCAAGGCATCACGGCGTCGATCTGCCCGGCCGAGCAGGGCGACGCGAGCGCGGCCGACTACGGCTACCGCCCGGCGATCGGCGCGATCGTCGAGCGCCTCGCGCGTGTGCTCGTGAGCGACCCCTGCCTGCCGCGCGCGCTCGACCCGAACGACGAGGGCCAGGTCGCGTGCCTCTTGCTCGAAGCGAGCCGAGAGCCCTGCGATTGCGAGAGCCTGCCCGGCAGGCGCACGCCGAGCCAGGCGAACCGAGGCGCGGTCGACGCGGTGAACGAAGACCCCTACGCCGGCCAGGGCTGGGCCTGCATCTGCGAGATCGAGCAGCTCGGTGGCACGGAGCTCGAGGCCTGCCAGCGCGAGCTCGACGTGCCCCAGGGCATCGACGGCTGGTGCTACCTCGACGCCACACGCACGCCCCAGCTCGGCGACCCGGCGCTCCTGAGCCACTGCGCGCCCAACGAGCGCAGGATGCTGCGCCTGGTGAACGGCGGCGAGGTCCGCGAGGATACGACGACCTTCATCACCTGCAGCGGGCGCTGAGCCCGCGAGAGCGGCGCGGCCTCGAGGGGCTGCGCCGCGCGCTTCATCGGCACACCAAAGCAAAACGGCGAGGCCTCGGTGGCCTCGCCGTTTCGTGTGGTCACCCGCCTCGCGGCGGGCTCGTTCAGCTCCGAAGAGCCCTCAGGCGATCACTGCTCAGCTTCACCCGAGCAGGTGATGAACACCGTCGCGCCGGTCTGCGGCTCGCTCGAGGGATTCGGGAAGCGCACGAGGCGCTGCTCGTTCGGCGGGCAGCCCGCGACGAGGTCCGGGTTGCCCGTGGGCGGCACGGTGGTCGCGTCGACGTAGCACCAGCCGTTGATCGTGGAGGCGACCTCCTCCTCGTTCTGGCAAATGGTGCGCTCGTCGCCCGAGAGCTGCACGATCTCGCAGAAGCAGTTCCAGTCTGGGTTCTTGAACTCGTCTTGCTTGGCGGCCTCGATCGCGCCCGCCTTGTCTTCGGGCACGGGGCGGCGGCCAGGCACGGCGTTGCAGTCGCAGGCCGAGTTCACGCTCGCTTCGAGCACGAGACAAGGCACGCTGCCGTCGTTCTCGTTGGGCTTGAGCTTACGCGGCAGGCACTGGCCACCGAGCGCCGTCTTCAGGCGGTCGATGATCGCGGCGACCGCCGGGCGGTAGCCGAAGTCGGCCGCGTCCGGGTTGTTCTGCTGGGCGGGGCATACCGAAGCCGTGATGCCCTGGCCGCCCATGCCGCGCACGACGGCGAGCTCACGCAGGCCAGGGTAGGCCTTGGCGTTCACCTGGGTCGTGCCGTTGCAGAGCGGGTTGTTGCAGCTGGCGTCGACGCAAGAGAGGCAGTCCGAAGTGTTCTGCTGCGGCGTCGCCAAAGGGAAAATGCACGCGAATTGGAGATCGTCGCCGTTGGGGATCGTTCGATCGCGCCCGTTGATGGCGTTGTCGGCCGGCAGCGTCGCACCCGTGAGCTCGCTCGTGCCAGCGCGCGTGGCGACGCTCTCGATCATGAAGGGGTCGGTGGGGTAGGTGCTGGTGTCGGGGTTGCCGACGAGCTTGGTGAAGGCGTCTTCGACCTGGAGCTCGTCGAAGGTCTTGTAGCCGAGGTTGAGGTCGGGCTGGCCTTGGTCGTTCTTGCGTGCGATGGCCTGCCAGGGCACACCCACGATGCCCGCGAAGAAGACGAGGCCAGGGTCGCGCACCGTGCCACCCGCGCCGGAGATATCGCTGAAGATCGGGTTGGGCACACCCGCGCTGTCGCCGAGCGAGAGGTCGACCCGCGCGGGGTTGATCGTCGGGTTGCGCAGGGCGTTCACGTAGCGCTGCGTGGGGTAGAGGAAGTTCACGCCGTAGCGCTGCTTCTGGTTGAAGCAGCGCAGGTTCGCTGGGTCTTCGGCCTGGGTGTACTTCTCGGTGGTGCAGCCATTGTCGGAGGGGCAGCCCTCGACCACGCCACCCTGGAAGCAGGTGGTGCAGCACTTGTCGTTCGGGTCGGCGGCGCAGGCGTTGGTGCTGCGGTAGAAGGTGCCGGGCTCCATCACGAGGAAGCCCTGGCCCTCCACGGCGATCGAGCAATCGTTCTCGTCGGCCAGGAGGATGATGGCGAGCAGCGAGTTGGAGCGCAGGAAGTCGCGGCGCTGCTGGAGCAGGATCTCGTCGACGTTCTGCTTCTGGATGTTGCTGCCCGCGCGCACGAGCGTGTCGTAGGGGGCAGGGTCGACCAGGAAGCGATAGATGGCCTCGAGCGGCATCTCGTAGCCGCAGCCGAGCTGGCCGACGCCGACGACCAGGTCACGGAGCGTGTTCGCCAGCGTGGTCGCGTCAGCGGTCCCACCCCGCTTGTTTTCGGGGTCCCAGGCGAGGAAGCCCTTGTTCTCGAACGTTGGCACCGTGCCACCGGCCAGCGTGCGGCTCAGCAAGCGCCCGCGGTCGTTGGGCTGCTCGTTCGCAGGAGCGATGGCGTCGCACTGGGCGGCGGTGAATGCGCCGAGGCTGGAGCTGATGACGCCGACGTTGATGTCGGTGATCGGGTCGAACTCGCGGTCGAAGCCCTCGGGGCAGTCGGCCGTGGGATCGCTGGGCTGCGTGGGCGAGGCCACGCCGTCCTTGTCGACGCAGATCGGGTTGACGAGGCGGTCGACGAGATCGGGCACGGCGAGCGCGAGGATCTCCTGCTTGTCGGCCATCGATCGCGAGTTGTCGATCGCGAGCAGGAGGTCGATCTTGTCGACGCCGCTCTGCGTGAGGCGCTCGACGACCGTGCTCGTCGTGCGCGGCTCGACGCGCTCGATGGGGCGGTCGAGGCAACCGATGAAGGCCATACCCGCGGCGCCTGCGAAGACGCCGGATGCCCCAGCTCGCCGCGCCCACTGCCTCATTCGCGTCATCTTGCTGATCCTTTCTAAGAGAGCGCCGGTTCGCCTTCGGAGCGCGGCGTATGCCCGCGACGCACCCGGCGGTCGCCGGAGGCGCATGCGGCACGCAGACCACGCTGACGAGTGGCTCCGCAGCCCGGGCGTTGCAACCCGAGTGCCGACCTCGCGAAGCTACAGGGGACCGCGCAGCGCTTCAAGCGCAGCAGCAGGGATCGAGCCTGAGAAATCCCGGGCTTGCACGGGGGTTCAGGGTCCGCGCGGAGGCGGCGCAGGCCGATCCGTCACCGGAGTTGCCTGTGACGCAGCCAACTCTGTTGGCTAGTTCGGACGGCCAGCCCGCCCGAGCGAGCCGGCCCGGAGGCCGCTGCTCGCTCGTGCTAGCGTCGGGCTCGCCGTGTCGCAGCCGCGTCGAAAGATCCTCATCATCGAGGACGAGCCGCACATCGTGATGGGGCTCACCGACTCGCTCGAGTTCGAGGGCTTCGCGGTCATCTCGGCGAGCCGAGGCCGCGACGGCGTGAACCTCGCCAAGCAGGAGAAGCCCGACGCCATCTTGCTCGACCTGATGTTGCCGGACACGAACGGCTTCAAGGTCTGCGAGGAGCTGCGGCGCTGGGACGCCTTCGTGCCGATCGTCATGCTCACGGCGCGCTCGCAAGAGTCGGACAAGATCCGCGGGCTCGACGCGGGCGCCGACGACTACGTGACCAAACCCTTCAGCGTGGGCGAGCTCTCGGCGCGCATGCGCGCGCTCTTGCGCAGAGCCACGCGGCCCGCGGGCGCGCAGCCGGAGGTCTTCCACATCGGCGACGCCGAGGTGCAGCTCTCCACGCACACGATCACGCGCGACGGACAGGCGCAGCCGCTCTCGTTCTACGAGGTGGAGCTCTTGAGGCTCCTGTGGGAGCGCGCCGGGCAGCCCGTCTCGCGCGACGAGATCTTGCAGAAGATCTGGGGGCTCGAGCCCGCGCCGACGAACCGCACGGTCGACAACTTCATCGTGAAGCTGCGCAAGAAGGTCGAGAGCTCGCCCGACAAACCCGAGCGCATCCTCACCGTCTACGGCTACGGCTACAAACTCGTGCCGTAGCGCGCGGAGCGGCGCCGAACGCGCGCGGCGTCGCAGAGGCTCAGCGAGGCGGCATCAGGTTGCGTGGGTCGATCGCGATCGAGACGCTCGGCTCGACGAGGCGCGCGAGGTCGAGCGGCGCGAGATCGACGCCCGCGCCGCCCTCGGCGTCGAGCTCCTCACGCAGCTGGCGTGCGTCGAAGTAGAGGTGCACGTAGCCCGGGCTGCCCGAGTCGCCGACGAAGCCGATCACGTCGCCCTCGGCGAGCGTGCGGCCCACCTCGATCGACGGGCCGAGGCCGTCGAGCCTGCCGTAGACGAGCAAGTAGCGGCGCAAGCGGCCGGCCTCTCGCAGCGTGTGCGCCGTGACGACCGTGGTGCCGTGCAGGCGGCCGGTGCCGACGACCGTGGCTTTGCCTTCCTGGCCTTGCAGATCGAGCGAGATCACGCGCGCGCCGCGCTCGGCGGCGAGCTCGACCGAGGCGGGGCTGAGCGCGTCGTCGCGCGCATCGCCGGGCTCGGCGTAGAAGCTCGGCTCGCCGTCGAGCGGCCAGCGCAGCGCGTAGGGGTCGGCCGGGCGATCGGGCCTGCGGGGGAGGATCTCGAAGGCCGCGCCGCGCGGCGCGAGCCCACGCTGCGAGGGGCCGCGGCGCTCGAGCGGCGCGTCGACCGCGGGCAGCGGCACGCAGCTGCCTCCCTCGGGCAGGTGGCGCGGCGGGCAGCCGAGATCGACGAAGGCGCGCGGCAGGGCGGCTTCGGCCGAAGCGGGCGGCGCGAGCGTGGGGCCCTCACCGACGAAGACGGTGCGACGCGCGGGCGAAGCGGGTGCGCGCTCCGGCGCGAGCGAGCCCAGCGCAGAGAGCAGCGCCACGGCGACGGCTCCTCGCACGAGCGGCTCCATGGGTGTGGCGTAGCACGAGGCAGGAGCGAGCGGTCGACATGCTCGCTTGCCGCGAGCGAGGCCGGCTGGTAGCGAAGCGCCCGACATGGCCAACCTAGACCTCGACAAGACGCTCGCCGACCTCTTCGAAGCCGAGCGCAAAGTGCGCAAGCTCCACGACCAGCTGAGCGACGCCTCCGCCACCGACGACTTCGCCACGCTCGAGAAGGCCGTGAAGGCCGCTCAGGCCGAGGCCGATGAAGAAGAGGCCTCGATGCGCCTCGAGCGCATCGCGCTCCTGCTCGGCGAGCAAGAGGGCCCGAAGGCCGTCGACATGCTGATCGACGTGCTCGCGAGCGACTTCCCGGACGCGCGCCTCGTCGCGGCCGAGCAGCTCGAGGGCCTCGCCTTCGATCGTTTCAAGGAGGTCGCGCAGGGCATCGAGCGCGCGCTGAAGCGCCTCGCGGTCGGCTCGCCCGCGCTGCCCGAGCTGCCCTACGTGCTCGCCGAGGTGCCGGAGCCCGGCGTGAGCAAGCTGCTCGAGCAGTTCCTCGCGCACGCGGACGCCGACGCGGTCGCCGCGGCGATCGAGGTCGCCGTCGAGCTCGGCGATGCTGGGCTCACGGACGCGATCGCCGCGCTCGAGGGCGACATGCGCACCGTCGAGGTCGCCGACGAGCAAGACGAGCCCACCGAGGTGACGATCGCCGATCTCGTCGACGACGCGCTCGACATCCTCAAGGGCGGCGACGACGAGCTCGACGAGAGCGAGACGAAGCACTGAGCTCGCGCGCCTCGCGCACGCGCAGCGCGCGGCGGAGGCACTGAGCATGCGCGGAGTGGGCGGAGCCTCTGGCTTCGCCCACGCGGCATTTTGGGCGTCGAGGTCGGTCGGAGAAGCCTTGCTCCGGCGCGAAACTTGGTGTCAGAGTGCGCGCGCCATGCCCCAACAGAACATCGTCCGTAACAAGCAGAAGCGCCGCGCCACCAAGAAGCTCGCCGAGTGGCGCGCCAAGCAGGAGGTCCAGGCCCAGAAGGACGATTCGAGCTCCAAGAAGAGCGCGAAGCCCGCGAAGTGAATCGCGCAGCGCCGCGCTGAGCGGCGCGGCGGCGCCGAAGCGAACGCGACCGGAGGCCCGAGCCCTCGGTCGCGTTCTCGCGTCGTGGGCTCGGCGGGCACGTCGAGCGAGGCGTGGGGTGCGTGCTAGGCTCGGTCGGTGGAGTCCTCGATCCAGCTGCCTCCCGGCTTCGAGGCCATGAGCGCCGAAGAGAAGATCGCCTACGTGCAGGCGCTGTGGGATCTCATCAGCGCGTCACCCGCCGAGCTCGCAGTGCCCGGATGGCACGAGCAGATCATCGAGGCACGCCTCGAACAGGCGCGCAGCGCGAGCGCAGAGCTGCGCGCTTGGGGTGATGTGCGTGCGGAGCTCCAAGCGCGCGTCCGATCCGTGCGCGGCGGATGATTGTCGAGCTCACATCCGAGGCTGCGCACGAAGCGATCGAAGCAGCGCTGGGCTACGAGAACGAACGGGAGGGGCTCGGTGTGCGCTTCGAGGAGCAACTCGACGTGCTCTTCGAGCGCGTGGCCGCGAACCCCGCCCAGTTCCCTCGAGTCTCCGGCGGCGCCCAGCGCGCCCTCATGAGGGTCTTCCCCTACGCCGTCTACTTCGTCGTTCATGAGGAGCGAGTGCGCGTATTCGCGATCCTGCACCAGCACCGTGAGCCTGGGACCTGGCGCAACCGTTGAACCAAACGACGGTCGCGCGCCCCTCGCTCGCGACGAACCCAGCACGCTATGCTCTCGGTCCCGTGAGCAAGATCATCGTCTGCCGCTGCGAAGACGTGACGCTGCACGAGCTCGAGCAGGCCTACCAGCGCGGCTACACGGATCTCGAGTCGGCGAAGCGCTACACGGGCTTCGCCACGGGCTGGTGCCAGGGCAAGTCGTGCCTCGCCGGCTGCGCCTCGGCGCTCGTGAAGCTCGGCGGCACGGTCGACCTGCCGATCACGCCGAGGCCGCCGTATCACCCGGTGAGCTTCGCAGCGCTCGCCGGGCTCGCGGCCCTGCGCGACGCGGAGCCGACGGGCGAGGACTGAGCGCCGAGCGAGATCGTCGAACGAACGACGATCGGGCTTCAGCCACCCACGAGCGGGTTGCGCCACCTCAGGCCTGGGAAGCGCCCGAAGTCGGAGTCGTTCGAGCAGAGCTCGGCCTGGTGCTCGATCGCGAGCGCCGCGAGATGCGTGTCGGTGGTCAGCGAGGCGCCTACGCCCGTGGCTTGGAAGAGGTCACGTAGGATGAGGAGGTGCCTGGGGCCCGGCTCGAGGATGCGCACGTTCGAGCGCGTGAACCAGGCGTCGACGCGATCGAGCGCGGCAGCCGGGCTGAGCGGCTCGGTGAGCACACGAGGGTGTGTGGTGAGGCGCACGAAGCCGAGCACGGCGGCCCAAGGCATACCGACGGACCGTTCTTGGCTGAGCGATTGCTCCCAGAACGCACGTGCCTTCGCGTGCAGCGGAGAGGCCTCGTTGTAGGCGTAGACGAGCAGATTCAGGTCGACGACGATCACGCGCCACCGGTGGCGAGGGCGCGACCGAGCGCGTGCTCCGCGTCGAGGTCGTCGGCGAGCTGGTTGAGGCGCAAAGGGTCGACCCCGGGGCGAAAGTCTGCGCGGAACGGCTCGAGCCTGAAGGCCTCCGCCGCGGGCGCGCTGCGCTCTTGCGCACTGAGCCCTCGCCGCAGCACGGAGTTCACCGTCTCTTTGAAGCTGAGGCGTTGCTTCGCCGCCAACTCCTGGAGTTTCTCGGCGATATCTTCTTCGAGCGTCAGCGTCGTGCGCATGTAGACATCATGATGCCTCCATCTGCTGATGACAAGATGCTCACCAACCCTCGAGGGCCCGCCCTCGAACGAACCGCGCCTCCGCGGCGAGGTGCACGTGGCTAGCGACCGTGGACCTGAGCGCGCGCGTCGCGGAACCAAGCGCTGCTCCGGCTCGCCGCTGGGTCCTCGTCCCACTGCCGTCGAGGCAGCGTCACTTCGCATTCCATGCCTGGCACGCGTACCCGCATCGTCGCAACCGCCTCGCCTGGCGCGAGCGGCCTCGCAGGCCGGAGCGCGCAGAGCTCGGCCGCGCGCAGCTCGGCGAACAGCGCGTCGAGCGCGGCCCGGTCGTAGCTCGGCGCCCCGCGATGGCGGTAGCCGTGCCGATCCATCAGCACGAGCTGCGCGCTGCCGTCGCCTTGGACCTGCATGAACTCGCTGCCCTGCTCGGCGTCGTCGGACGACCACTCGAGCACCAGGCCTTCGAGCGGCGCCGCTCGACGCGCGACTTCGCGGCTCGCGGAGGGCGTCGAAGCGTCGCCCGAAGCCGACGCATCGACAGGTGGGTTGGGCGCCCCGGCGTGCACCTCGGCGGTTCGCTCCGCGCAGGCCTGGGCGAGCGGTGCGACGAACAGCAGGGCGAAGAGCGCGACAGGGTGCCGAGGGGACAGCATCATCGTCGTGCAGCGCCTGGGCAGAGCTTCAGTCCGCTGCGTATTCGGCGAAGGTCTCCGCGGGGTGCAGCGTCTCCCAGACGCGCGCGAAGGCGACGCTCGCGCGCCCGTCGGTGAAGGTGCCGCTCGCCACGCGGTAGAGCCACTCGGCGAGGCGCTCGCTCGTGGGTGTGAAGGGGAAGACGGCGATCTTGATGCCGCCCGGCCACTCGTTGCGCGCGCCCTCGAGCGGCTCGCTCAGGCCGGGCTGACGGCAGCCCAGATCGCCGAGCAGCTCGCGCCGCGAGGCCACGAGCGTCTCTCCGAGCGGGGCGAGCTTGTCGCGCGTCTCGCTCCAGGTCTGCTCGCCGATCGCGAGCGAGTGATCGAGCAGCGCGAAACACGGGAGCAGCACGCGCTCGTGCAGGCGATCGAAGTCGACGACGAAGCCGCTCTTGTCGAGCTCGCGCGCCTGCATGACGACCTCGAGCTTCCACGTGTGGCCGTGCAGCGAGATGCAGGGGCCGTCGTGGCCGCGCACGTGGTGGGCGAAGTGCGTGTGGATGCTGGCGCTCGCGCGGTACACGGTGAAGCTCTCTCGTCGGCGCACGCGAACAAGGGCACGACAGCCCGAGGCGCGGCGACGAGGTGCTGTAGCGCAACGGAATGCGCGGCGCGAAGGGGATCGACGCGCGCCCGCGCCGGGCGGCATGCGCCGCGGGCCGGGGCGCTCAGGCGCCCGCTTCGGTGTCGCCCCAGTCGAGGCCCGGGCCGGAGCTCCAGCCCTCCGACATGCTCGGCGGCGCCTCGGCGCCCGCGGGCTCGCCTTCGGCGTGGCTCTTGCGCCAGGCGCGCAGCGCGGAGACCTCGGCGCGCGAGGGGTTGATGATGAGCAGACCGTGATCGGCGTCGAGCAGCGCGACGTCGCCCGGAGAGGCCCAGCGGAAGATGCTCTCCACGCCGGCGATCACGGGCACGCCGAGCAGCCGCGCGAAGACCTCGCTGCGCGGCGAGGGCCGCTGCGCCAGCGCGAGGCCCACGGGCTGCGATTTGGCGGTGACGAGCAGATCGAAGAGCGTGAGCTTCTCGCCGACGAGCAGCGCTTTCGAGGGCACGGCGGCGCGCGCGTCGGGCGCGGCGAGCATGAGCACCGCGTCGCAGAGGTCTTCGATGTCGCGGGAGCGCTCGGCGAGGAAGGGGTCGCCCACGGCGCCGAGCGCGGCGCGCGTGACCTCGCGCGCGACGGTGGAGAGCGCGTCGGGCACACCCTTGCCCTGGCGCACGAGCTCGACGGCGCGCTCGCGCAGGCGCGAGTCGCTCGCCATGAGCGCGAAGCTCGACAGATCGTTGTGCGGCCCGACGAGGTTCGCGGCGCGCGCGCGCGCCTCGAGCTTGCGGATCGCCCGCTCGACGGCGTCGAAGGAGGCATCGATCTGCTTGGCTTCGGCCTGCGCGGAGCGCTCGACGCCGCCGGGTGGGCGGTCTTTCGCGGGGCGGCGCAGCGCGGCGACGGCGCCGAGCGCGCGGCCGGGCACGAGCGGCCTGCCGGGCAGCATCACCTTGCGCGTGCCGCCGCCGGTGCGCCGCTGGGGTTTGTCGCGCAGATCGTCGAGCAGCGCGTCGCGCCGCACGGCGTGCGCGATCGGCGCGGTCATCAGCGTGGCGGCGACGACGTCCGAGGGAGTGAACTCCCCGGCGGCGCGCTGCGCGACGAGCGCGCCGAGCACGCGGTTGTCGGCGCCGACGATCGGCACCGCGAGGAAGACGGGGAAACGATCTTCGTCGAGCTCGTCGAAGCGGCGGAAGCCCTCGGCGCCCGAGGCGCGCACCGCGCAGATCGGCCTGCGCAGGGCCACGGCCTGGCCCGTGAGGCCCTCGCCGACGCGCAGGCGGATCGTGCCCTGCGCCTGGCGATCGAAGCCGACGTTGCCGCGCAAGACGAGCCCGTCACCGCCGCCCTCGGCGAGGTAGATCGAGACCACGTCGGCCTCGAGCACGGCGGAGATGCGCGCGGGCAGGCCGTCGAGCATCGCGGTGAGCGGCACGGCGCGCGAAGCGTAGGTGACGAAGGCGAGCGCGCGATCGACCGGGCCACCGAGCGGCGAGGTGCGCAGCTGGTGGGTGCGCGCGGAGATCGTGACCTGCTGCGGCACGGGCAGGCGGTGCTCGAGGCTCGACGCGGCCTTGGTCGGACGGCTCTTGGAGCGAGGCTTCATCGTGGCTCGAGGAGTGCGCGGGGCTGGAGACTCGCGTGCCCGAGGTCGAGTGCTAGCATGACTGTTCGCTCGCCGAGGAGGCTCCGAGAACGATGTCCGATCACGACGACCGATCCCACGTTGTGCGACGCCGGCAGCTGCTCGGCTCCGCGGCCGCGGCGGCGCTCGCCCTCGCCGCCGGGCGCGCAGGCGCCCAGCCCGCGAAGTCCGCGCCAGCGAAAGACGTGGCGAAGGCCGAAGGCGGCAGCGCGAGCCTGGTCGCGCGCCCGCCGGCCGGCTTCGTGCCGCTCAGCCTGCCCGGGCGCATCGTGCGCGTCGACAAGGCCAATACGCTGCTCGACAACGGGCTCTGGCCCAAGCAAGAGGCCGCCACGGCGATGCTCGAGCGCGCCATGAGCGAGCTCACCGGCGAGAGCGATCTCGGCCGTGCCTTCGCCAAGTTCGTGCACCCGGCCGACAAGGTCGCCATCAAGCCCAACGGCATCGCCGGTCGCAAGGGCGCGACGATGGCCGCGAACAAGGAGCTCGTGCTCGCGGTGGTGCGAGGCGTGATCGCCGCGGGTGTGCCGGCCACGAACATCCACATCTACGAGCAGTACCCGAGCTTCATGGCCGGCACGCGCATCGCCGACAAAGCCGGCGTCATCGACCCGGATTTCCCCGCCGGCATCACGACGAGCGTGCACGAGAACAAAGACGCGACGATGGACGAGCTGCCGGTCGCCGGCGGCAAGACGCGTTACGTGCGCGCCTTCACCGAGGCCACGGCGGTGATCAACGTCACGCAGATCAAAGACCACGGCATCTGCGGCTACACCGGCACCCTGAAGAACATCACGCACGGCTCGATCGTGAACCCGCACGACTTCCACGCGCACAACGCGAGCCCGCAGATCGCGCAGCTCTATGCGCAGCGCCTCGTGACGAGCCGCGTGCGCCTGCACGTGACCGACGGCTTCAAGCTCATCTACGACGAGGGCCCGCTCGACAAGAACCCGGCGCGGCGCATCCCGCACGAGGCGGTGTACGTGTGCACCGATCCGGTCGCGATGGACGTCATCGGCTGGGGCGTCGTCGAGAAGCACCGCCTCGACGCCGGCCTGCCCACGCTGAAAGACGCAGGCCGCGAGCCCACGTACATCCGCGTCGCCTCGGAGCTCGGCCTCGGCGTCTTCGACAAGAACCACATCCGCCTGCGCGAAGTGCGGATCTAGCCGGGGCGGGTGGGCGCTCCAGCACGCGCGGCTCGGAGCGCTCAGCCGGTGATCTTCGCGGCGAGCACGCCCGAGAGGTAGAGCAAGAGCGAGACCAGCCAGAGGATCGTGGTGATCGTGCGGCCCTCGCGCAGGCCCCACCAGGGCGCGAGCGGCGGCACGACGAGGGCGGCGAGGCCTCGCCACCTGGGCTTCGCGCGCAGCACGAGGAAGCCGCAGAGCGCGACGTGCGTGGTGACGAGCAGCGCGAAGCCGAGCACCAGCAGCGTGACGATGACCGCGTCCCTCACCTTGGTGCGGCACTCTACGCGCAGCCGGCGGCGTGCGACAGCCGGGCGATCGTCCGTCTGGCCGGGAACCAGGTGGAAGCTCGGGCGGTCTCTTCGCGTTGGGTCGTCGAGCCCGGGCAGGCGGCTCGCGCCCGCTCCCTGTCCAGCGCCCCCATCGCTCCCTACGGGGAAGAAGGCAGCATGAGGTTTCTTCGCTACACTCCGCCCTCCGTGCCTCGAACCCGACTGCCCTCCTCCCTCCCCGTCCCCATCGGCTTGCTCGCCGGGCTCGCCTTCTCGACGGCGCTCGGCCTCGGCGTGGCCGAGGCCGTGCCCACGCCGATGCCGAACGACGTGCTGCCGCTCGAGCGCGTGCAGCCAGGCATGAAGGGCTACGGGCTCACCGTGATGAGCGGCACGACGCCCGAGAAGTTCGACGTCGAGATCATCAGCGTCCTGAAGAACTTCCGCCCGAACCAGGACCTCATCCTGATCAAGACGCCCAACCACCCGCGCCTCGACGTCGCGCACACCGTGGCCGGCATGAGCGGCAGCCCGATCTACCTCGAGGGCAAGATGATCGGCGCCTACGCCTACGGGTGGACCTTCGGCGCCGAGCCCATCGCGGGCGTCACGCCGATCCACAACATGATCGAGGATCTGCGCAAGCCGATCCCGCCGCTCTTCAAGCCGAAGGCGACGCTCCTGCCCACGGCGAACGCGGGCGCCGCGCCCGCGCGGCCGAAGCCGCTGTCGAGCCGCGCCTTCGGCGGCCTCTTCGACGGCGAGAGCACGGCCTTCGCCTACGACGTCGAGGGTCACGCGAAGCAGCTCGGCGCCAAGGCGGCGAAGGAGCGTGGCTCGCTCAGCGCCTCGAGCCTCGCACCCGCCAGCACGCCGCTGCTCTTCGGCGGCATGTCGCCCTCGGCGATCGCGACCGTGGAGCCTTGGCTCACGCCGATGGGCCTCGTGCCCGTGCAGGCGGGCGGCGGCGGTGGGCGCGCGGGCGCGCCTCCGCCTGGCGGGCCCACGGGCTTCGTCGATGGTGGCGCGATCGGCGTGCAGCTCGTCGCCGGCGACATCTCGGTGATGGGCCTCGGCACGGTCACGCGGGTCGAAGGCGACAAACTCGTGGCCTTCGGGCACCCGATGATGGGCGGCGGCGCGAGCGACATGCCCACCGCGCTCGCGAAGGTGCACTGGATCCTCGCGAGCACGAACCGCTCCTTCAAGATCGGCGAGCCGATCTCGCCGATGGGCACGCTCGTGAACGACCGACAGGCCTCGATCGTGGTCGACACGAAGCGCGAAGCGACGACCTTCCCCGTCCAGGTGCGGATCGAGGGCGTCGACGGCGCGCCGAAGACGCTGTGGAAGTCGGTCGCGGCGCACGACCCCTTCATGGCGCCGATGCTCGCGTCGATGGCCATCGGCAACGCGCTCGAGGCGACGACCGCGGAGCGCGGCGACATGACCTGGCGCGCGACCAGCAAGGTGAAGGTCGCCGGCTACGGAGAGCTCGAGTTCCGCGACTTCGGCTCGGGCTCGGGCGACCCCATCAGCGCCGACTCCTTCGTGCGAAGCCGCATGACGCGCGCGCTCGGCGCCCTGCTCAACAACCCCTGGGAAGAGGCGCGCATCGAGAGCGTCGAGACGGTCGTGAAGGTGAGCTTCGCGCGTGAGGTCGCGATGATCCGCGGCAGCCGCCCCGTGCAGGCGGAGGTCGACGTGGGCCAGCCCGTGCGCATCGAGGTGGAGCTCGTGCCCTACCAGGGCAAGGCCGAGAGGCGCACGATCGAGGTGCGCTTGCCCGAGGGGCTCGCCGACGAAGACGTCGAGATCGAGCTCGCGCCCGGCCACGAGATCGAGCGCCCGCGCCCCGCGCCCGAGAGCCTGAGCGATCTGGTCGCGGCGCTGCGCACGCCGACCTTCCCCGAGGAGAGCATCGTCGCGACGGTGCGCCTCAAGGGTCAGGGCGCGGCGTCCTACCGCGGGCGCATCGCGACGAGGCTGCCGCCCGGCGCGATCGACACGCTGCGCAGCTCCACGAGCTCGGTCGCCCCGGAGACCTTCGCCGCCGTCGATCAGACCAGCCACCCCGTGCAGCGCTTCCTCGTCGGGCGCGATCGCGTGAGGGTGAAGGTCCGCCCGGTGCTCAAGTGAGCCGCACGACCACGTACGGCTCGTCGAATCGCGACCACGACGACGCCCATCCCATCGCCACGTCTGCCACCACCTCCATGAACCAGCCCGCCCCGCTCTCCCGCCGCTTCCGTTCGCTCCGCCTGGCCGCGCTCGCCGCGGGTGTGTTCTCGGCGCTCGCCGCGCTCACGAGCCACGAGGCGCTCGCCGTCGGTACACGCAGCTTCGACCTCGGCTCGCTCGACGAGCTCTCGGGCGGCGATCTCACCGGGGTCGCGGTCGACTCGCGTGGGCGCGTGCGCGCAGGCCTCTCGCTCGGCAAGACGCCGGTGAGCGAGGGCGCGAGCGCTTGGTCCAGCGTGCAGCTCCCGGACGGCAGCGTGCTCATCGGCACCGGCAACGAGGGCAAGCTCGTGCGCGTGGCGAACGGTCAGAGCTCGGTGCTCGCGACGACCGAACAGATGGCGGTGAGCGCGCTCGCGATCGCGTGGAACGGCGACGTCATCGCGGGCAGCTTCCCCGAGGGCAAGCTCTTCAGGCTGCCCAAGGGCCAGGGCAAGGGCGAGGCTGCGCCTGCCTTCGGCGAGAAGATCGAGGGCGTCGAGTACGTCTGGGCGCTCGCCTACGACGACAAGAGCAAGTCGCTCTACGCGGCCACGGGGCCCGAGGGCAAGGTGCTGCGCATCGATCAGAACGGCAAGGCGCAGGTGCACTTCGACGCGCCCGATCCGCACGTCACGAGCCTCGCGCTCGGGCCGGACGGCAAGGTCTACGCGGGCACGAGCGGCAAGGCGATGCTCTACCGCATCGACGCGCCTGGCCGCGCCGCCGTGCTCGAAGACTTCGAGGGCGACGACGTCGCCGCGATCGCCGTCGCGAAGGACGGCACCGTGTGGGCTGCGGTGAACAAGTACTCGGGCTTCAGCCTGCCGAACAAGTCGGGCGGCGCCACCACCGCGACGCCGCAGGCGCCTCGGCCGTCGAAGGCGGGCGAGGGCAAGCTCTTCCGCATCCAGAGCGGCGTGGTCGAGCAGATGATCGAGAACAAGAAGGCGCACTTCACGGTGCTCTCGCTCGGAGCCGACGGCGCGCCCTACGTGGGCACGGGCTTCGAGGGCCGCGTGCACACGGTCGACGGCGACCTGCTCGAGCGCCTGGTGGCCGACGTCGACGAGCGCCAGATCACCTCGATCGTGATGGCCGGGCCGAAGCCCTACCTCGTGACGAGCGATCCGGTGACGGTGCGCGAGATCCGCGGTGAAGGCGGCGCCGACGCGATGTGGACCAGCAAGGTGCTCGACGCCGGGCTGCGCGCGAGCTTCGGCATGCTCACGTGGCGCGGCACGGGCCAGGTCGAGGTGATGACGCGCTCCGGCAATACGCAGGAGCCCGACGACAGCTGGAGCGCGTGGTCGGCGCCGCTCACGGCGCCGGGCAAGGTGCAGAGCCCGGCCGGGCGCTACGTGCAGCTGCGCGCGCGCTTCGCCCGCGATCCGAAGGCGCTGCTCGGCGAGCTGAAGCTCTCCTTCCTCACCGACAACGTGCGCGCGGTCGTGACCTCGGTGGGCGCCGACGCGAAGAGCCAGCGCACGGGGCCCTTGCGCACGGGGCTGCAGTCCTCGGGCGGCAAAGCCGCGAAGCCCTCGACCACGGTGAACCTCAAGTGGGAGACGGAGAACCCCGACAAGGACGAGCTGCGCTACCGCGTCTGGTACCGCCTCGAGGGGCAGTCGCAGTGGCGCGACGCGCTCAAGCCGGGCGAGGTCCACACGAAGAGCGATCTCGACTGGGATACGAGCTCGCTGCCCGAGGGCCTGTACCGCGTGCGCGTCGAGGCGAGCGACGAGCTCGTGAACCCCCCCGAGCGCACGACCAAACACGCGCTCGAGTCCTCGACGATCCTCGTCGACAACACCGCGCCTCTGTTCAAGTCGCTCGCCATCAACGGCCGCAAGCTGAGCGGCGAGGTCAGCGACGGCCTCGGCCCCATCGCGCGCATCGAGATCGCCGTCGCCGGCACCGACGACTGGCGCCCGCTGCACCCGGTCGACGGCATCTTCGACGAGGCGAGCGAGCGCTTCGACAGCGACGTGTCGAGCATCGTGCCCCAGGGCTCGCGCCTCGTGGGTGTGCGGGCCTACGACGCCGCAGGCAACGTGGTGACGAAGGAGCTCGAGGCGAAGTAGCCGGAACGATCGTTGCTGCCGCAATGAGTGCGCGCGCCCCCCCGGACCGGGAGGCGCGCGCTCTCGCGTGAGCGGCGGCGCCTCACTGGGGGATGGGCGGCGGCGGCGCGATGAGCGAGAGGTTCAGCCCGCCCGGGTACTGGTAGCTCGTGTCGTCGCCGTAGCCGATGACCTGCAGGCCGACCGGCAGGGTCGACTGGAGCAGGTGCGCGCCGTTGTTGCCCGGGCCGAGCGTGACACGCGCGACGCCGAAGCCGGAGCCGATGGGCGTGGGCGTGACGCCGATCGGCGCGCCGTCGATCGTGACCTGCGCGCCGGTGGGCATGACGATGTCGGCGATGCTGAGCTCGTAGTCGCTGGGCGCGAGGAAGACGTACTTGGTGCGGTACTGCTCGACGGCGGTGGAGATGCTCTGCGCAGGATCGCCCATGGCGTCTTGGCCGCCGCTCGGGTCGACGAGGCTCGAGCCGAGCTGGAAGGTGGCGACGATGAACTCCTTGTCGCCGACGATCTCGAAGTCTTGGTTGACGATGCCGAGATCGACGACCTGCCCCGCGCCGATCGTCGCGGGTGCGCCGCCAGGCGCGCCGCTCGGGTAGCTCAGCGCGGTGCCGTCGACGTTGCCGACGATGCGCACCACGTGCCCGACCGGGTTGCCGCGCGGGCCGGTCGGCACGGTGACGAAGTAGCGCTGACCGAGCGTCTCGGCCGGGAAGACGCTCTCCTCGACGTGATCACAGTAGGGGTTCCCATTGGGCACGTTCACGCAGGGCAGACCGGTGAGCACCTGCACGGGTTTGCTCGACTGCACGAGCGAGCCCGAGAAGTCGCTCGTCGTGGTGCCGACGAGCTCGACGACCTCACCGCGCTGCAAGGTGAAGCTCACCTGCCCGTTGCCCGCGGCGCCGGAGACGCCGCCGCCGCCGACGACCGCGCCGTTCGCGCCGAGGTAGACGTCGACCGTCGTGCCGTCTTCGACGCCGGTGATCGCGAGGAAGCTGCCGATGTTGGCCTGCGCCCAGCCCGGGAAGCCCGCGACGCGGTAGTTGCCGGTCATCGCGGTGCTCGGCAGGAGCAGCGAAGCGTCGTTCGAGTAGGAGAAGCACTCGAGGAAGCAGCCGAGCGCAGGGCAGTTGTTCCAGTTCTTGCCGGGCGGCCCGCCCTGCGGCGCGTACTGCAGCGGGCTGAACTGGTAGACGGTGACGGGCACGGAGCTCACGAGGTGGTAGGCGCCATCTGCGAGCTTCACGGTCTGCGAGAGCGGCGTCGCGCCGCCGCAGGCGTCGGCGTCGGGGCCCTTCAGCTGCGTGACCCAGGGCAGGTAGATCGTGCGCAGCTCGTTCGGGGGGATCGTCTCGGTGCTGATCTGGTTCGCGCCGCGCGAGACGGTGACCTCGGCGGGCGTGTCGCCGGCGTTCGCGACGACGACCGCGTAGTCGAAGAGCGACCACACGTTGTTCGCCGTCACCGTGGGCCAGAAGTCGCAGCCCAGGTAGGTCTTGTACTCGGCGGCCTCGGCGCAGGTCTTCGGGTCGCCGGTGAGGCCGCCCGCGCCTTCGCCGCCGCCGCCACCGGCGCCGCTGAAGGTGCCCGTCGAGCCCGCGCCGGTGCCGGAGGATCCCGGGCCCGAGCCCGGGCCCGCGCCGCCAGAGGCGTCGTCGCTGGCTGCGCTGCAGCCCGAAGCGACGACGACGAGCCCGAGCAAGGCGGTGGAGCAGACGAGCGCGGCAGTGAAGCGAAGCATGGGGGACCTCCGGCGGAGCGCGGTGAAGAGAGGCCCATCGTACGCGCCTCGGCGCGATGGGAAAGCCTCGCCGCGATGCCGGGCGCCACGGCGAGGGCGCGCGGCGCGCGCCTCAGGCTGCGGGGAGCGCCTCGAGCACGAGCGCGTCGCCGGCCTGCGCGTGGGTGGGCTCCTCGGCTCGGAGCTCACGCAGCGCGTAGGCGGCGCCGTCGAGCTCGAGCGTGTGGCCGGCCTCGAGCGCCGCGGCTTCGCGCCAGAGGTGCCGCAGCACGGCGTCGAAGAGCTCGGCGATGCGCGGCGCTTCCTCGTGCGAGCCTGCCTCGTAGGCGAGGTCCGGCAGCCCGTAGAGCGTTGCGGCGTGCGTGCGCATCCACACCGCCGAGGCGCCCTCGAGCTCGTACTTGCCGAAGCCCACGGCGAGCAGGGGCAGCGCGAGCCGTTCGAGCGCGTCGAGGCTGTGGGGACCACTCCGCGCCATGCTCGCCGCGGGCAGGCTGGTGCGCGCAGCCGCGTGCACGACGACGAAGCCGCCTACGCTGGCGAGCGCAGCCGCGGCGGTCGCGCAGGCGAGGTAGCCCTCGAGCGAGGCGCCGTGCGGAGCCCGCGCCCTGACTCGGTAGTGCGCTCCGTGGGCTCGCGCGCGCTCGCGCAGCTCCACGCCGTAATGCGAGTGCCTGAGGCAGCGCTCGAGCTCGGCCGGATCGATCGGCGCCTGCGCGCCGAGCAGCGCGACCTCGGCGCCTGGCCAGCGCATCACCGCGACGACGCCGTCTTCGTCGCTGCGCTCGATCTCGACCTCGGCCTCCGCGAGTCGCCGGTCGTAGGCGCGCAGCGCAGCGCGCAGCAGCGTCGGCTCGGCCGGCAGGCCCTCGGCGAAGAGCACGGCGAGCTCGACGCCTCGAGGCGGCCCTCCCAGCGACTGCTCGGCGTCGGACACGGGCAAGCAGGCTACCATGCAGCCCCCGAGAGAGCCCCGCGCCCGATCATGCCCGACACCGCCGAAATCGCCCTGCCCACGCGGCGCGCGAGCACCCAGCTCGGGCGTGCGCTCGGCGCCTCTCTCGCGGCCGGCGATCTCGTGCTGCTCTCCGGTGAGCTCGGCGCCGGCAAGACCTTCCTCGTGCGTGCGGCCCTGCGTGCGCTCGGCGTGCCCGGCGACGAGCGCGTGACGAGCCCGACCTTCGCGATCGTGCACGAGCACGAGGCGCGCCTGCGCGTGGCGCACGCCGATCTCTATCGCCTCGAGGATGCGAGCGAGCTCGGCCCGCTCGGGCTGCGTGAGGCGCGCGCCGAAGGGGCCGCGCTGCTCGTCGAGTGGGGGCTGCCCTACGCGAGCGAGCTCGGCGGCGGCGCGCTCGAGCTCGAGCTCCGCCTCGCACCCGCCGAACCAGGGCAGCGCGCACGTCGTTTCGCGGTGTTGCGGGCTCGCGGCGCGCGCGCGCGCGCGCTGCTCGAGGCCACCCTCTCGGCGCTCGAGCGTGGTAGGAATCGCGCTCGGTGAGCGAGGAACGCAAAGCCTTCGGCGCGTCGGCCTTGCTCGAGCCCCTGCTCTACTGGCTCGACAACATCGGCAACATGCTGACGCTCACGGCCCAGACCTTCTTCTGGGCCGTGCGGCCGCCCTACCGGCTCAGCCAGCTGCTCGGCGCGATGGAGTTCATCGGCGTGCAGTCGATCTTCATCGTCGGGCTGACGGGCGTGTTCAGCGGCATGGTCTTCACGCTGCAGGTCGCCTACGCGCTGCGCAACTTCGGCGCCGAGGGCCAGGTGGGCGGCATCGTGGCGATCGCGCTCCTGCGTGAGCTCGCGCCGGTGTTCACGGCCATCATGGTCACGGCGCGCGCCGGTAGCGCCATGGCGGCCGAGCTCGGCAACATGCGCGTCACCGAGCAGATCGACGCCATCACGACGATGGGCGTGAGCCCGGTGCAGTACCTGCTCGCGCCCAGGTTGGTCGCGTCGATCCTCATGCTGCCGCTGCTCTGCGGGCTCTACTCCGCCGTGGGCCTCGGCGGCTCCTACCTCGTCGCGGTGGGCTTCCTCGGCGGCGATCTCGGCGTCTGGATGCAGAGCGTGCGTAACCTCGCCGTGCCTCAAGACCTGACCATGGGCCTCATCAAGGCCACGGTCTTCGGCATGCTGCTGTCGTCGATCTCGTGCAGGCACGGCTACTACGCGCACGGCGGCGCGCGCGGCGTGGGTGTGGCGACGACGCGCGCCGTCGTCGAGAGCTGCGTCGTGATCCTCGTCGCGAACTACATGCTCACCGAGCTGCTCATCGAGAAGTGAGCTCTCGGGTGGTGGCGAGCGCCCACTTTTCTCGCGCTCCCCAGCCCCAGCTCGGGCATGGTGAAGGCGTGCCCACAGCCCTCGTCACAGGAGCCGGCATCCGCCTCGGGCGCGCCATCGCCGAAGCGCTCGCGCAGGCAGGCTACGACCTCTTGCTGCACGCGAACCGCTCGCGCGAGGCCGTCGACGAGCTCGCCGCGGCCTGCCGCGCGCTCGGCAGACAGGCGACCGTCTACACGGCCGATCTCTCCGATCCTGCGGCGCGCACCGCCCTCGCAGGCGAGGTCTCGGCCCGAGCGCCCGCGCTCGACGTGCTCGTGCACAACGCGGGCCTCTTCGAGAAGCTCGCCTTCGAGCACATCGGGCTCGAGGCCTACCGGCGCATGCAGGCCGTGAACGTCGAGGCGCCCTTCTTCCTCTCGCAGGCGCTCCTGCCGAACCTCCGGCGCGCCTCGGGCTCGATCGTGCATTTGACCGACATCGGTGGCGAGCGGCCCATCGCGGGCTACGCGCACTACTCGCTGAGCAAGGCCGCGCTCATCATGCTCACGCGCGCGCTCGCGGCGGAGCTCGCGCCCACCGTGCGCGTGAACGCCGTCTCGCCGGGCACGGTCATCTTCCCGGAGGACTTCGACGAAGACACACGCAAGGCCTTCCTCGCGCGCATCCCGCTCGGCCGCGAGGGCCAGGGCGAAGACGTGGCGAAGGCGGTGCTTTTCTTGGTGCGAGACGCGCCCTACGTCACGGGTCAGGTGCTCAGCGTCGACGGTGGAAGGAGCAGCGTGCTGTGAAGACCTCGGCCTCCCTCGGCTCGATCCCGCACCCGAGCACGGGGCGCGCGCTCGACGCGCTCTCGCTCGACGGCCTCTCGGTGCGCTGCATCCTCGGGCTCTACCCCACCGAGCGGGTGCGCCCTCAGTCGATCGGCCTCTCGCTCACGCTGCACGTCGACACGGGCGAGGTGGCCGAGCGAGGCGATCTCAGCCTCGGGGTCGACTACGCGCGCCTCGCCGGCGAGCTGCGCTTCCTGCTCGAGGCCTGCCGCTTCCACACCCTGGAGACGGCCGCGCAGGCGCTCGCGCGCTACGTGCTGCTGCCCCCGGCCGGCGATCGCAAGCACCCGCCGGTCGCCGCGGTCGATCTCCGGCTCGACAAACCCGAGGCGCTCTCGAGCGAGCTCGGCGGTGGCACGCCGTCCTTGTCGATCCGGCGCTACGCCGACGCGCAGCGCTACCTGAGCGAAGCCAAACCCTGGGGCACGGTCGACGTCGTGCACGAGCTGCGCGGCGCGAGCGAGCGCGGGCCGATCGCGCTCCACGAGCCCGCGATCGGTGGCTACGGAATCTATCGGCTGCGCATCGCGCCGCACGAGCGCATCCCCACGCACGTGCACCGGCGCATGGAAGAGAGCGAGCTCGTGCTCGGCTCGGGGCTGCGCCTGCAGGGGCTGCGCGTGGTGCCGGGCAGCGCCTACGTGTGGCCGCACGGGCACGCGCACCTCTGGGAGAACCCGACCGACGAAGAGCAGGCGATCCTCTGTGTCGACCGCCCGGGCTTCGACCCTGGCGACGAGGTCGAGGTCGAGCTCGCGGGCGAGGCGCTCGCGCCGATCGAGGCCGGGCGCTACTACCCGGCCGAGGAGCAGCGCGCCTACCGGAGCGCGTCTTGATCGGTATACGCAAGGTGCTCGTGACGGGCGGCGGTACGGGCATCGGCCGCGCGGTCGCCGAGGCGCTGCTCGCGCAGGGGGGCTCGGTCGTCGTGTGCGGGCGGCGCGCGGCGCCGCTCGACGAGGTGGCAGCGCTCGCGCCGGGTCGCGTGCACGCGCTCGTCTGCGACACGACCCACCCGGAGCAGCGCGCCACGCTGCTCTCACGCGCGCGGGCGCTGCTCGGTGGCCTCGACGGGCTCGTGCTCTCCGCGGGCATGGTGGCGCACGAGCTGCCCGGTCGGCTCGGTGAGGCGAGCCTGCGCGCGCAGCTCGAGGTGAACCTCGTCGCGCCGATGCGCCTGCTCGAGCAGGCCGTCACCGCGATCGACGAGGGCGGCGCCGCGGTCGTGGTCGCCTCGACGCTGGCCGAGCGGCCGATCGCCACGAGCGCGGCCTACAGCGCCGCGAAGGCGGGCCTGCTCGCGGCGATGAGGGCCTACGCGATCAGCGCCGCGGCGCGGCGCGTGCGCTTCAACGCCGTCTCGCCCGGCGTGGTCGACACCGACATGGTGCGCACGCCCAGGCTCGCGCCCGGCGAGGTGCTCGATGCAGCAAGCACCTCCGCGCGCGTCGCCGCGCAGCTCGAGGCGCTGCGAGGGCTGCACCCGCTCGGCAGGCTGGGCCAGCCCGCCGACGTCGCCGAGGCCGTGCTGCACCTGCTCGGCGCGACCTGGACGACCGGGGCCACGCTCACGGTCGATGGCGGTATCCTGCTGCGCGAATGACGACCCGGGGGGCGCATCCTTGAAGCTCGATCACCGCATCCGGCTCTACGTCTTCCTCGCGACGAGCTTCGTCACGGCGCTCGTCGTGGGCGACATCATCGCGGTGAAGGTCACCGAGATCACGATCGCCGGCGTGGTCTTCCCCTTCACCGCGGGGCTCCTGCCCTTCCCGGTGACCTTCCTGCTCACCGATCTGCTCAACGAGTTCTACGGCAAGCAGGCCGCGCGGCAGGTCACCTGGTTCGGCCTCGTGATGGCGATGCTCACGATCGCCTTCGTGACGATCGGCATCCAGCTCCCCTGGGCGGCGATGACGCTCGAGGAGGGCTGGGGCGGCGTGCGCGCGAGCGAGTTCGACAAGGTGATGGGCGGCAGCGTGCGCATCTACGTCGCTTCGCTCACCGCCTACATGATCGCGCAGTTCACCGATATCGCGGTGTTCAACCTGCTCAAGCGGCTCACGAAGAACAAGGCGCTCTGGCTGCGCGCGACGGGCTCCACGGTGGTCGCGCAGATCATCGACACGATCATCGTCAACGTGATCGCGTGGGGAGGCACGATGCGAACGAGCGAGCTCATCCGCCTCATGGTGTTCTCCTACGTGGTGAAGCTGCTCATCGCGATCGCGCTCACGCCGGCGATCTACTTGGGCCACACGATCGTCGAGCGCTGGCTCGGCATCGAGCCGGTGAAGCTCGACGCCGAGGGCCGGCCGCTCGTCGAAGAGGCACCTGCGGTCGATCTCGGTTGAAGCGACGCGGGCGGCGACACCGCCCCGCGGCCTCGTTGTCCCGCCCCTGCGCGACTGCTAGGAGCGATCCCATGTCGCCACGCGCACGATTCGCCAGCCACGCGCTCTTCGCTCTCTCGATCGCATGCGCCGCCTGCGGCGACGACGGCGCGTCGAGTGGCTCGGGTGGCTCGTCGTCTTCGAGCGGTACCGGAGCGTCGAGCCCGTCGGGCGCGGGCGGCGGCGTCGACCAGGGCTCGCCGCACACGCCGGCCACCGGGTGCAGACCGGGCTTCGTCGAGTGCGGCGGCATCTGCGCCGATCAGAGCAACGACGGCTCGCACTGCGGCGGTTGTGGCAACGCCTGCTTCGACCAAGGCGCCGAGCTCGGCTGCGTGGGCGGCGAGTGCGTGCCGAGCGACTGCAACTACGGCGCGATCTGCGGCGACGACTGCGTGACCAACCGCTCCAGCAACGCCGACCACTGCGGCAGCTGCTTCGACCAGTGCGCGAGCGACGCCCTGTGCGCGGGCGGCAGCTGCGTCGACGGCGGCGGCGACGGCTCGAGCTGTGCCTCTCCGCTCTTCTGGAACGTCGACGACGACGAGAGCGTCGGCTTCCGCTTCACGCCCGCGCTCACCAGCCAGCACGTCTACAGCTGCGGTCCGCTGGGCGCGCTGCCCACGCGCTGGTTTCGTTTTACCGCCAACGACACCGAGACGGGGGTCGAGGTACGCGCCGACGGCGCGGACGACTTCATCATCGAGGGCTTCGACGCCGCCACCTGCGCGCCTGCCGCCAGCATCGGCTGCAACGACGACGACTCGGGCACGAACCCCCAGCTCACCCTCGTGACGACGCCCGGCGCGACCTATTTCGTCGCCGTGGGGCTGAAAGGCAGCTGGTCGGGGCGCTCGGCGACGTTCAGAGCGGATCACTGAGCGTATCGCCGCCGGGGCGCGGCGAGCTCGCGCTCACTGTGGGCAAAGCACGGCCTCGTCGACCCACACGCCATTCGAGCAGCGCCGAGCGGCCGCTTCGACCGAGAGGGACGGCATTCAGCGCGCGAGAGAGCGCTCGCGGCGCGCGAGCAAACGCGCTCCGATCTGCAGGGCCAGCATGACGACCACGGTGATCGCGGCCGCGATGTGGAGCAGCTCGCCCATGCGCCCGGTCGCGACGAAGTCGGCGAGGTAGATGACGACCCACGCGTTGACGCCGCGGTCGACGATCGACTCGAGCGAGAGCAGCGTCGCGCGGTAGCGCTCGTCGGGGATCGTGTCGCTCACGAGCTGTCGCTGGATGGGGTAGGCGAGGCCCGTCGCGAAGGAGAAGATCGCCAAGGCGACGAAGCCCCCGACCGGGCCGCTCAGGGCGATCGCCGAGAGCGTGAAGGCCGTCAGCACGCTGAGCACGAACACCGCGTCGAGGTCCGACAGCCACTTGCGGATGGCCTGCGGAAAGGCCGATCCGCCCGCCTCGAACAGCGCCATGGCGGCCATCACCAGCCCGTAGGCCTCGACCGGATAGCCTCGCTCTCCGAGGATCGGTTGGAAGAGATTCGTCTGCACGACCCGACCGATCACGAAGATCGCGACCCCCTGGAGCATCACCAGGCCGAGCATCGGCTTCGCGCGGAAGACCCCGAGCGCGCCGCCGAGCTCGAGGCTGCGCGTCGAGGTGGGAGCGGATCGAACCCGCGCGGGGGGCAGCGCCCAGGCGTAGGCGCCGGCGAGCAGCGAAGCCGCGGTGGTGGCCCAATAGGGCGCGCTCCAGTGCCACTCCAGCATGAAGCCCACCGCGGCCCAGGAGACGAGCTTGGCGAGCAGCCCGTAGGCGCGCGCGCGCCCCTCGACGATCTTGAAGTCGTCGGTGTCGCCGAGCTCGGCGAGCTGGACGTAGAGGTAGGCGCTCGAGGGGCCCATCACGAAGGCGCGCGCGAGCGCGAGCAGCACGAAATGCCACAGCATGCCCGCATGGCTCGGCGCGAAGACCGGCAGCGCGCTCGAGGCGACGAGGGCCACCGTGCCGAGGCGCATCGAGCGGAGGTGCCCCACCTTGTCGGAGAAGAGGCCGGTGGGCACCTGGAGCAGGCAGAACGCCAGGTAATAGATGCTCTGGATCTCGAAGATCGACGCGTCGGAGAGCCCGATCCTGCGCTGGAACTCGTAGTGGATGGGGATCCAGAACAGCAGCGCGAAGAAGATCTGGAAGCCGTAGTAGCGGCGGACGATCGAGCGGAGCGCGAGGGAGCGCTCAGGACCCATAAGGGCGGACCTGGAGCACGTACGTCGCGCCTGCGTGACGGATCCACTCGATGTCGAGCGGCGCCGCGAAGGTGTAGTCGCTGGCGTAGTGTGCCTGCAGCAGCCGCCCCGCGAGCGCCAGCCGCTCGATCGCCGCGTGCTCGTCGTCGCTCAGACCGCCGCCTCGCTCGTCGTGCGCGACCGCGCGGCTGCCTCCATCGACCGTGTTGCAGTAGACCTGCACCGCCTCGACCTGACCGGCGACCACGCCCTCGACGGTCCCCCTCGACACGTTCACGAAGGCGCTGCGGAAGTCGCCCGGCGAGGTGGGGTGCGCGGTGACGAGCACGCCGCCCAGGCCTCCTTCTGCGGGCACCTCCTCTTGCACGATGACGCCCATCCACGCATCGTCGATGGCGATCTGCGCGTCGGCGCGCAGCCTCACGCTGCGCGGTGAGTACAGCGAGGCCCACACCCTGCGGACGCCATCGAAGAGCCGCTCCGCATCGCTCACGTGCGTGACCGACTCGTACACTCCCGCCGCCGAGAAGCCCTCCAGGTCTTCGGCGTTCGACGAGCTGCGCACGACGAAGCTGCGAACGCCACCGAGGTGCGTCGCGACGGCAGCGTCGATCAGGTCGCGCAGATCGTCGGGCAAGCGCGTGCCGCGGATCGCACGTCCGAGCTCGAGCGCGACCGCGTCGAGCCCGGGCGCGCGGAGCTCGACGGCCATCTTGAGGCGCCCCAGGTGCTGCTGGATCGCAGGGGAGGACTCGAAGAAGCGCCGCGCGAGCGCGAAGGGCAGCGCCACGCCTCGCGCGGTGGCGAGCTCGCGGCGCAAGAACGCGAGCGCCTCGGTCTCGAGCTCCGCCTCGGCGCTCACACCGAGGCGCTCCGCGAGCTTCGCGCGCAGGTGGGGCCGAGGCGGCCTCGGGATCGCGTAGAAGCCCGTGAGCCTGGCCGATCCATGCGCCAGCAACCAAGCGAGCTCGCCGAGGTTCGCGGCCTTGGTGCCGAAGCGATCCCGATCGGTAGCGCGGAGCTGGTCGAGCGGGAGGATGGCCTGCTCGAGCAGACGCGGAGGCTCGAGCGTGACCGCGTGCTCGGCCCAAGGCGCCCTCGCCGGCAGCTGGGGCGCCTCGATGCGCTCGAGCGCGATGCTCGCAGCGTCGGGGTCGACCACGTAGCGCACCCAGGCCCCGTCGAGCGCTTCGGCGCGCGCGCGCTCGAGGATGCCCACCTCGACGGCGTTGGGGATGCCCCAGCCGTGGGCGAGCACGTTGGTGTGCGAGAGCGGCGTGGTGCGCTCGGCGTGGATCATGCCCGACAGGCGCGGGACGTCGTCGGGGATGCGCGGCATCACGAGCACGTCGAACCACGCGAGGCTCGCCTTCGCCCCACGGTAGGCGGCCTCGCTCTCGAAGACGCGCAGCCGACCCGTCGCCTGCCCGGCATGCAGCGGCAGGTACGTCGCACCGGAGAAGATCTCGTGGGAGAGGATCCGCGGCAGCTTCGCGAGAGGGATCCGAGCGACGATGCGCTCCTGTTCGTGGCTCGAGGGCTTGAACAAGAGGGGGAAGCGTGGGTCGACCCAACGTCGCACGGCGGCGACCATCTCGAGGATCATCGCCTCGTCCATCGTGTCGATCTCGACCGTCTCGATGGTGAAGTAGGGCGCGGGGTCGCCCGCGTGCAGCGATACGCTGCCCACGAGGAAGGCGCGCTCGGGGTCGCGGTAGATCGATTGATTGAAGCGATCGATCTCGCGATCGATCTCGGCGCCGGGCACACCGAGGATCTGCTCCCCGATGTAGTCGGAGTGGAACACGTAGCGGTGCTCGTCGATGAAGTGCACGCGAGCCGAGCGGCGCTCCACCACGAACTTCACGAACTCGACGCCCGCGAGGCGCCCCGCCAGCGCTCGGAAGGCGGCCTCGGACAGCGTCCTGTCCACGACGGCGGGCTCGGCGGATGCTTCGCTCATGGGCGGGCTCAGCAGCAGGGGTGCTCGGTCCCCGAGGTGGTGTGGATGCGGAGCTCGTGCAGGGCGTCGCTCACGGCGGGTTCGTAGCCCGTGAGGATGCCGACCCAGGACCAGTCGTCGCTCCCCATCGGCGCGACGCGGTCGCCCGGCCCGAGGACCGCGGTGTGCCTCACACCCGGCCGCGCAGGTGCGTCGATGCCGAGGATGCGACCGCCGCGCGCGAGACCGTAGAGCACGGCGCGTGCGCGGCGGCGCTCGGCGGGCGCTCGATAGGGTCCTGAGGCGTCGCTGCCGAACACGCCGACCTCGATCGCGTGCCGGTAGACGAGGGCCGGGTCGACCTGGTGCGCGAGCGCGAGCAGCTCGCCGATCGGTCCGCCGCCGAGGCGGCCGACGTTGGCGTCGATCAACACGGGTCCGCGCTCGCTCAGTACGAACTCCACGTGCAGGTAGCCCCGCTCGAGCCCGGCCCGCTCGACGAGCGTCTGCGTCGCCGCGCGCATCGCCTCGGCGTGATCCGCTGCGAGGCGATCGTCGACGGGGTGCTCGGACCCGCTCTCGGTGAGGCCGAACTCGAGGCGATCGGTGTAGCCGAGCGCGTGCAGACGAGCGCCGACGACGTAGCCCTCGAGGCTCAGCACCGGCCCGGCGACCTGCGGCTGCGCCACGAATTGCCCCGAACGCATCGTCACCGGCAGCTCGAGGTTCGCGAGGCGGGCGTCGAGCCCCTCGAGCTCCCGCACACCGCGGAGCACGAGCACGCCCACGCCCCCGGCCCCCAGATCGGGCTTCACCACGAGCGCGCCGTACCGCTCCAGCAGGGTGCGGAGCTCGAGGCGAGGTATCGCGCCCTGCCGGAAGGCGATCGTGGGCGGCCCGAGCTCGGAGACGAGCGAAGCGACGTGGGCCTTGCTCTTGAGCGCGACGACCGCGGGGTGGAGCCCCGGCGCCGAGAGCGCGAGCGCCGCACGGCAGGCGACGATCAAGCGAGAGTCGACGAAGCTGAGGATCGTCGCCTCCTCCGCGCCGACCTCGTCGTGCACGGCCGCCACGACGGCGTCGACCGACGAGGTGTCGACGACACGCACGACCTGTTCGAGCAGCTGCGCGCGCACGTCGCCCGAGTAGGCGCCCGGGTCGCAGAGAAAGATCGGTTCGTAGCCCAACGAACGAGCCGCGAGCGCGCAGTAGCGCGTGCCGAGATCGGTCGTCTCCACGAAGAACAGCGGTCGCATCAGGGGCCGGGAGTGGCCGTGCATGCACCGACCGTGCCTCGGGGCGTCGAGCCCGGGTTTCCCCGCACTCCGCGCTCCGGAGCGCGCACCGCTTGCGTTCGAGCGAAGGACACGCGCCGCCGCAGGTGCATCGCCCGCTCGAGGTGGCGCGCGTGCCCGTCCACCAAACCCTGGCACGAGGCGTGCTGCGAGCGATCCACCGTGCGCAAGCCCAAGGGTCTCCGCGCCGCCCTCGACCGGGTGGCGCACCGCTTCCGTGGCTTCTCTCCCCACACTCAGGCGCAGATGTTCTGGGCCGGGCTCGCCGCGCTGTGCGTCGGCTTCGCGCTCGTATTGTCGCGCTCCCTCGCGCCGGGAAGCTGGCTGGTGCGCGCCGACGAGGCGATCCTGAGCTACGTCGCGCGCGAGCTGCGCACGCCCTTCCTGAGCGCGATGATGACCGACTGGAGCGCGCTCGGCTCGCTCGCGCTCATGATCGTGATCAGCGCCGTGGTGGTCGTGCTGCTCCTGTCGATCCGCGACCCCGCCGGCGCCGCCCACCTCGTCGTCACGGTCGCCGCCTCGTACGTGATCTCCTCCCACGCGAAGGAGTGGTTCGTGAGGCCCCGCCCCACGCTGGTGCCCCAGCTCATCCACGCCTCGGGGTTCTCGTACCCGAGCGGGCACTCGGTCTCGTCGGCTGCGCTCTACGTCACGCTCGCCGTGCTCGCCGCGCGACACGTCGCCACCCACGGCGCGCGCGTCGTCTTCTTCGCGCTCGCGGGCCTCGTCGTCGCGCTCGTGAGCTTCTCGCGCGTATACCTCGGCGTGCACTACCCGAGCGACACGCTCGGCGGCTCGCTCATGGGCGCCGCGTGGGCGCTCGTCATGGCGGCGGCCTTCAGCCGCATGTACTGGGGCCCGCGCTCGCGCGGTGCACGAAGCGACGCGGAGTGAGCTGCGCGAGCCACGCGGGGCGCTGCGGGCGAGCAGAAGTCGCCCGTCGCGTCTCGGGCGCCGCTCAATGTCTGTCCGGAAAAGCCGAACCCAGGGGTTCGGCTTTTTGCGACTTGTTGTTCGTCAGAAATCGAGAAGTGCGGAGATGTCGGGGAAGAATTCTCTGTCTTCGGCTGCCGCGCGCCGCGCTCGGGGCCCCGGCCCCAAGCGCTGTTTGGCATTTCTGGTCACGTCTTCAGCCGAGCGCCTCGAGCGTGCGCCTCGCGAGCTCGAGCCCCGACACGTAGGCGCCTTCGAAGCGACCGCCCATCGCCCAGTCGCCGCCGAGGCCGATGCGCGCCGCGTCGTCGTGGAGCGCGCCGCATTCGAGCGCGTGCTCGGTGCGCGCGTGCGCCCAGCGACGCAGGAAGCTCTGCGCGGGCCGGAGCGGCGAGAGTCCGAGCAGGCGCGAGAGCTCGGCGAGCATCGCCACGGTCACCTCCTCGGCGGGTGCGTCGAACATCGCGCGCGACCACGCCGCCGAGGCGTGCAGTACCCAGCGCTCGCCAGCGGGCCTGCCCGGCTTGCTCGAGTCGCGGGCGATCCACGAGAGCGGGGAGCGCGCGTCGGCGTTCTCGCGACCGATGAAGGCTCCATCGAAGGGCAGCGCGGCGAGCAGCCTCGCGTCTGCTTCGCCCGGCGCGAAACCGAGCGCGTAGCAGGGGTCCATGACGACGCGCCGCGCCTCGGCGGCGAGCGCGGGACAGGCCTCGTCGATCAGCAGCGCGGCCTGCGCGGGTGGCATGCAGATGGCGACCGCGTCGAAGCTGCCGAGCGCGTCGGCCGCCTGGGCGCCGGGCTCCGTAGGAGAGAGCGTGAGGCCCTCCGCGCCGATGGTGCCGTAGAGCTCGAGCCTGTCGCCGCGACGCTCGATGCGCTCGAGGCGCTGGCTGCGTGACACCTCGAGCCCACGCGCCATCACGTGCGCGAGCGCGTTCATGTCGGGCACCCCGACGTAACGCGCGATGGCCTCGACCTCGCGCGGCTCGGCGCCGACGTCGTCGAAGGCGACGATGCGCGCGTCCCAGAGCGCGACGACGCCCTCTTCGATCCAGCTCCACAAGGGCTCCTCGATGCGCGGCTCGCGCGCCGTGAAGTACTGCGTGCCCAGATCGAAGACGTGCGCGCCGCTGCGTCGTACGGCGAGCCTGCCGCCCACCGAGCGGCCCTTGTCGAAGACGCGCACGCGCGCGCCGCCCGCGGTGAGCGCACGCGCGCAGCTGAGACCGGCGACGCCTGCGCCGACGACGGCGATCTCGGGAGACGAAACGGGCATCGCGCGGATCTAGGGCCGAGGGTTGCGCGCGGCCAGCGGCACGCTCGCCGCCCTCGTGCGCGGCGCTCGATGCCTGAAGCTCGAGCTCAGCGCCTCGGCTTGGGCGCCGACCGTGTGGGACCCGGTACCGAGGCGCTCGGCGGCGCGGACGCGGAGGCCTTGGCCGAAGCGGCGGGCGCCTCCCAGCCATGGGCCAGCTTCCTCGCCAGGGCCTCGGGGGCACCCTCGGACGGGGCCGCCGCGTAGCAGCGCGCGGCACCTGCCGAGGCGTCCCACTCGGCTACGCGCACCTCGCCGTGCGCCACCGTCCACACGTGGAAAGTCGACGCATAGCCGACCTCGTCGACCTCCATCGGCTTCCACTCGTGGCCCTCGTAGCGGCTCGCGGAGCCGCCGTCGGCCGCGAGGAGCTCCACCTCGCCGGATCCGAAGGAGCAGGCCTCGCCTTTCGGGGCGCGCTCCTCGAGGAACTCCTTCGCCGCGGGCAGCGCAGCGACGTAGGGCTTCGGCATGCGCGGTGGCTCGGGGCCGAAGAGCATCCAAGCGCGGCGACCGCCGACGTAGAGCCCGAAGGCGAGCGCGACCAGGAGCGGCCCGAGGATGAAGACGTGCAGCTGGTACTTGAAGGTGCCGGGGACGCGCGTGCGCGCGGTGATCGAGAAGTAGCCGTGGCGCGGTCCCTGACCGGGCTGCATGCGGTCGTAGTCCTTGCCCGGCAGCTTCGCCTCGAAGACGCCGACGAGCGCATCGCAGAACGGCGCGTCGTTGAGCCAGACCTCACCGGCGAGCTTGCCGCGCTCGTCGTCCCAGAGGAGCCCTCCATCGCGAACGGCGTAACCAGCCACGGCCTCCCAGCGCAGCAGGCGACCGCCGAAACGCACGCCCTCCGGCCGTAGCTCGACCGCTCCCAGCGTGAACGACGCGCCGTGCGCCAGGCCCTCGAGGACCTCGCGGAGCTTCCGCTGCGCGAGCTCCGCGATCACGGCGCGGATCGACTCGTGCTCGGGCCCCGGGCCACGCGCGTGCGCCTCGAGCTTGCGACCGTCGCGCAGCGTGAGCACGAGCCAGATGGGCTGCGAGCCGAGCAGCACGTTGGCGGCGATCCCCTTCGTCTCGACACGCCGGACGCGCCACTCGGCGACGAGCTCGAGAGGAAACGCCGACCCGAACAGGCGCTCGAGGTGCATGGTTCGGGAGACTACATCGCCGTCTCGCGGCCTCGCTTCACTTGCCGAGGCGCGCCTTCATCGCGGCGAGCTCGTCGTCGACCTCTTGCTCTCTCGTGGCCTCGGCCTCCGCGCGCGCGCGTGCGTCCCGCTCCGCCTCGAGGCGTCGCGCCTCGCGCGCGGCCTCGGCGCGCCGCTCGGCGTCCGCGGCGCCTTCGGCGTCGACCCGCCGCGCCGCCGGCTTCGCGACGCCCTCCGCGCTCGCCATCGCCCTCGTCGCTCCGGCGCTCGCCTCGACCGCGGCTTCGGGGATCCCCTTCGCCTCGCGCCGCGCAGCGAGCTTCGCGCGCAAGCGCCAGTAGCCGAAGAGCCCAGCCAGGCCGAGCACACCCGCACCCAGGAACCAGAGCCAGTAGTTGAGCACGAGGCCGATGAGCCCGAGCACCACGCACAGCGCGAGCACGAGCCCCGCGACGAGCTTCCACTTGCGCGCGCGCCGCCCGGCCTCGTCCTTCGCCTCGTCGCCGAGCAGGCCACGCGCGGCCTTCGTGGCGGCGTCCTTGCCGGCAGCGACCGCGGCCTTCGCGGCGAGCTCCGCCACCACGTCGTCGGTCCCGCGCTGTCGTTCGCCCATCGCCGGGAGGATACGCGCGATGCGGCGGCTGCGCTCGTCGCGGCGGCGGGCAGCCCGACACGGCTCCGTGGAGCACGGGCCGCGTGGCTGTGGAGCTACCGGCGACGCGTTCCCCTTCCGTACGGCACGTCGATGCGCTCTTCTCGAGCGATGCAGCACGCGCGCCTCCTCTCCGCGACCACGCTCGTCGCGTCCACCTTCGCACTGCCGATCGCCTGCGACGACCGCGGGGGCGCCACCGGCAGCGGCGGCTCGGGCGGCGGAGACTCGGCGCTCTCGTACTACCGCGACGCGAAGCCGATCCTCGACGCGAAGTGCGTCAACTGCCACGCCGAAGGCGGCATCGGGCCCTTCCGGCTCGACAGCTACGAAGCCGTGGCCGAGCACGCGACCGCGGTGAAGGCCGCGGTCGTCGCCGGCACGATGCCGCCGTGGATGCCCGGCGACGACTGCAACGAATACCTCGACGATCGCTCGCTCGACGAGGCGCAGATCGACGTGCTCGCGCGCTGGGTCGACGCGGGCGCCCCTTCGGGTGAGCCCGCCGACGAGGGCCCGCCGCTCGTGCTCGGCGACTCTCGTGCGCTGAGCCGCGTCGACCTCGAGCTCGGCCTCGACGCACCCTACGAGATGCGCGTCGAGCCCGACGACTACCGCTGCTTCGTGATCGACTGGCCGGGCACCGAGACGAGCTACGTCACCGGCTTCGGCGCCGCGCCGGGCAACGCCGCCGTCGTGCACCACGTGATCGCCTTCCTCGCGACACCCTCGCAGGTCGACGCGGCGCTCGCGCTGGACGCCGCCGAGGAGGGCCCTGGCTACACCTGCTATGGCGGGCCCGGTTTCAATGGCGAGTGGATCGGCGCGTGGGCCCCGGGCGGCGAGGGGCTCGACATGCCCGAGGGCACGGGCATCCGCATCGAGCCCGGCTCGAAGGTGGTGATGCAGGTCCATTACAACTCGCTCACGGCGGGCAAGCAGCCCGACCAGACGCGCCTGCGCTTCAAGGTCGACGCCGAGGTCTCGAGCGTCGCGCGCCTGCAGCCCTGGGCGAACCCGCAATGGCTGCAGGGAGACACCATGGCCATTCCTCCGGCGAGCGACGGCGTCGAGCACTCCTGGGCCCAGGATCCGACGCTGTTCTTCTCCGGCGGCAAGCCGATCCGCATCCACAGCTCGCTGCTCCACATGCACCAGCTCGGCAAGACGGCGAGGCTCAGCATCGAGCACGCCGACGGCAGCGAGACCTGCCTGCTCGACATCCCCCGCTGGGACTTCCACTGGCAGGGCAGCTACGCCCTGATCGAGCCCGCCCGGCTCGCGCCCGGTGATCGGCTGCGCGTGCGCTGCACCTGGGACAACCCCACCACCGAGCTCGTGACCTGGGGCGAGGGCACCACCGACGAGATGTGCCTCGGCGGCTTCTACTACACGGTGGAGGACTGAGCGGTCACCTGCACCCCGCGACGTGGATCGCGGCGCCCACACCCTCGCTCACGGTGACGTAGCTCTTGCCGTCGAGGGCCCACGCGATGGCCTCGCCCTGCTGCTCGCCGGCCACCGGCAAGCTGCAGGGCACGCGTGAGAGCGCGGCGGCGACGCTCTCGCCGGGTGCCACGCCATAGAACCAGAGGCTCGTGTAGGTGCGCACGAGGATGGACGATCCGTCGGGCGCGAAGTCGGCGCCGGTCGCGAGCGGCAGGAGGTCCGGGAGCGTGGCCTCGCCGAGCAGGCTCGCGGTGACGACGCGGCTCGCGTCGAGCGGCAGCGGCAGCTCGAAGATCTGGGTGCGGCGGGCGTCCTTGGTGAGGATGATCGGCGCTCCGCTCGTGGGGTGCACGAGCAAGGCCTCGGCGTTGTGCGCACCGTCGGGGTACACGTAGCGGAAGCTCTCGAAGGGCAGCGATTGCACACCGGGCGCGAGACGGGCCGGCTCGGCCACGCGGTGGATCACGTATTCGGCGCGCTGCGTGGCGTTGTCGCCGAAATCGGCGAAATAGAGGCAGCTGCCCTCGCCTGCGCAGGGCCCGCGGGCCATGTCCTCCCAATCGACCGCCACGACCCCCTCGAGCAGGTAGGTGCCGCGATCCTCGCCCGCGGGGCCGATCGCGAAGAAGCGGGCCGAGTCGCCCGAGTCGTTGTGCAGATAGTAGCTGCCCGGGTGCAGCGCGCTCGCGACGAGGCCCGAGGTCTCGTCGATCGCCGGATTGGCGAGCTCGCCCGCCGAGCCGGGCTCTTCGCAGCTCGGGCAGCTCGCGGCGCCTCCCTCGCCCGCGCCTGCGCCCGTCGTCGTGCTCACGGCGCTGCTCGAGCCGCCGCCGTGGCCGGGCGGAGACGCGCTCGAGCCACAGGCCAGCGCCGCGAAGGGCAGGATGCCGAGGGCTGAGCGAAGGAGCATGGGCTTTCACTTCCTCGCGGCGTGGCGGCCGCAGCGGTCCGGCGCTCAGCGCCTCGGTGGAACGCGTGGGATGCGCGGGATGCGCGGCCTGCCCGAGGCCGAGGCGCTCGCCGCAGGGTCGATCGTCTCCTCGGCGGCCTCGAGCTTGTTGCCCGCCTTCACGAAGGGCGGCTCCTTGAACTTCACGCTGCCGAACCAATACGTGATCTCGAGCTCGCCTCGATCGCCCTCGGTGCGCAGCTTGGCCGTGATCTTCTCCGAGGAGCTCGTCGTCGCGGGAGGCTCGATCTCGCCCACCGGGCCACGCATGTGCGCCACGCGCGTCGGTGCATTGCCGCAGAGCTTGAAGACCGCGAGCTCGTAGAAGGCCTTGCCCTTCTTCGGGCGGCCCACCCAGCGCGCGACCACCAGCTCCTCGTTGTCGCGCGGGTGCCAGCGCCACACCTGGTCGAAGGAGAGATCGACGCCCTCGATGCTGCGGTGGTCGGGCTGCATCGCGCGCAAGAGATCCGCCGAGAAGGAGCCGGAGACGCTCGCGTCTTTCTCCAGCACCGGGCGGCGCACCGGTGAGAGATCGACCTCCGCCCCATTGGCAGGCCCGGAGCAACAGCGGAAGCCGATGTCGGCGTTGCGCGTCGCCGGATCGCGCCCGGCGCCGCTCGCGCAGCGCTCGCGCACGACGTTGCTCTGCCCGGTGTAGCCACGCACCGTGGCGAGGCCCGCGCCCTTGCCTCGGCCCCAGGAGCTGGAGGTCCACTCGTAGGCGAGCCCGAAGGGGTCCTTCATGCCGAAGTTGCTCTGGCACTTGGCGCGCTGACCGGGCACGAGCGCCGCCGAGGCCGCGCAGGCCGAGGTCGAATACGCCGCGCCATAGGGGAAGGCCGTCTGCTCGGGGCCCTTGCAGGCGCGCTCCCACGCGAGCTCGCTGCACAGGCGCTTGCCGCGCTCCTTGCAGAGCCCCTCGGCCTCCTCGCGCGAGACGTTGGTCTTCGCGGCCTGGGTCGGGTCGTTCGGGTAGGGGTGCACGTCGATCTGGAACTCGCCGAGCGCCACTTGAGCGTGCACGAGCTCCTCGTCGGTCACGCGGGGCACCGCGGCGCAGGCCGAGCCGGCCTTGAAGCTGCCCGCGGGGATCGTGACCATCGGCCCACCCGCGCCGGCGTCCGACGGGGGCGCGACGGGCGCTTCGGCCGTGGCCGCCGCAGACGCGCTCGGCGCCTCCTCGGCCTCGTCGCTCTTCTTCGACTTCTTCTTCTTCTTGGGCGTGTCCTCGTCGTCGCTCTCGGCCGTCGCCTCTCCCTTGCCGCCGAGCTTCGAGATCGCGTCGCAGCCCGAGAGCGCCCAGGCGCCGGCGACGAGCAAGAGCAGAGGTGCGAAGGAGAGCCTGCGGGTCCGCATCGGTGCGCCGACTATACCACGCAGGCGCGGCGCCCTCAGCGCCCCGCGACGACGGGCGCGCCGAGCACGTCGGCGAGCAGGCGCGTGCCCTCCCGTGTGCTGGCGTCGTCGAAGAGGTGGGGCAGGAGGAACATCGGCGCGTCGACGGCGCTCGTGAGCCTGCGCAGGCTGTCGCGCTGGACCTGCTCGCGCAGCGCGCGGCGCGCACCTGCGACGATCGCGGCCTGTCCCGAGCCCTGCGCGCGTCGCGGGGCGTCGCTCGTGAGCAGCTCGTGGCGCGCGACGAGCTCGGCGCGTTCACCGTCGGTGAAGAGCGGCGGCAAGACCGCGTTCACCGCGAGCTGCAGCACCGGGAAGCGCAGCTCGTTGCGCAGCGCGGTGACGAGCTCGATCGTCTCGGTGACGGGCATCTCCTCGGGCAGGGTGACGACGACCACGCCGGAGCGCACCGGGTCCTCGAAGAGCTGCGTGGCGCGCTCGGCGTCGCGCCGCAGCACCCCAGGAGGCGCGACGTCGAGGATGATGCGGGGCACACGCAGCATGTCGAGGCCGTGCCCCGTGGCGGGCGCGTCGAAGAGCACCACGTCGTAGCGGTTCTTGCCGCGCTCCGTCTCGGTCGTGTGGAACCAGGCCTTGCCGAGCATCGCCCACTCGTAGAGCCCGGGCACGGCGCGGAAGAAGGCGCGGAAGTTGTCGCTCCCGAAGATCGCGTTCGACACGGCCTTCACGCGCAGCACCATCGCGCCGTACTCGGCGAGCGCCTTCTCGGGCTCGATGTTCACCGCCGAGACGCCGGGCAGACACTCGACCACATCGTCGCCGATCGGCGGTGTGCCCAGGATCGCGCTGAGGCGCTCCTTGGTGTTGCACATCGCGATGAGCACGCGCTGGCCACGCGCCGCGAGCGCCATCGCGATCGCCGCCGAGACGGTGGTCTTGCCGACGCCTCCCTTGCCGGTGACGAAGAGAAAGCGCCGCGAGCCGAGCTCGCCGAGCGGGCTCACCACGCGCCGCCCGCCGATGGCGCCGAGCAATCCGGGCTCGAGCGCATCGAGAAAGGCGTCGCCGGGTCGTGTCACGGGAGCGGGCTTCATCGTCCGACTGCTGCGCGAACCTTAGTACATCGCAGGCGGGGCGAGAGCCCCGAAGCGCGCCTCCTGCGCGCGGCAGAGGTGAACGAAGCGCGCCGCCTACGCGCGGCTGAGCAGAACGAAGCGCGCCTCCTGCGCGCGGCAGAGGTGAACGAAGCGCGCTTCCGCGGAGGCGATCCTTGCCCCCACCCGGTGTCGCAGGCTACCGTTCGATCCGCTAACGTGGATCCTCAGAGCCTCGTCGGAGCCACCCTGGATGGCCGCTACGAAATCACCCGAACCATCGGTGGTGGCGGCATGGGCTACGTGTACGAGGCCCAGCACGTGGGCACCGGCCGTCGCGTCGCGCTCAAGGTCATCAGCACCGACGACCTGACGAAGAACGCCTCGCTGGTGGCGCGTTTCCACCGCGAGGCCAAGGCCGCCGGCGCGATCGACACGCAGCACATCTGCCAGGTGCTCGACACCGGCACCGACCCGGGCAGCGGGCTGCCGTTCATGGTCATGGAGTACATGACCGGCGAAGACGTGCAGCAGCTCTTCGAGCGCCTCGGCACGCTCGGCCCGGAGCTCTCGCTGAAGATCATCGCCCAGGCCTGCCTCGGGCTCGCCAAGGCCCACGACGCTGGGGTCGTGCACCGCGACATCAAGCCGGCGAACCTCTTCCTCACCGAGCGCGACGGCGGCGAGGTGATGGTCAAGCTGCTCGACTTCGGCATCGCCAAGGTGAAGATGGAGCAGAGCTCGAGCATGGAGAACGCCGGGCTCACGCGCACCGGCTCGATCCTCGGCTCGCCGCTCTACATGTCGCCCGAGCAAGCGCGCGGCGCGAAGACCATCGACCACCGCGCCGACATCTACTCGCTCGGCGTCGTGCTCTACCAGGCGCTCGCGGGTCGCACGCCGTGGCACCACATCGAGGCGCTCGGCGAGCTCATCTTGTCGATCTGCAACGACTCCCCCGCACCCGTGCAAGACCACGCGCCGTGGGTCCCGCGCGAGGTCGCGGCCGTCGTGCACAAGATGCTGCAGACGAACCCGAAGGATCGCTACCAGAACGCGCACGAGGTCTACGAGGCCTGCAAGGCGCTCCTGCCCTCGGGCACGGCGATCGAGAAGTCGATGCTCGTGAGCCTCGGCGATACGCAGCGGGAGCTCGTCGCGCAGCGCCTCACCTTGCCGCCGCCCGGCACGCTGAACGCGGGCAGCTCGAACCCGAGCATGCCGCCGCCCGCGCCGGCGAGCACGCAGCAAATCGCCGCCGCCACGAACGCAGGCGTCGCCGCGCCGACCGAGCGTCACCCGGCCGTGGGCCAGCGCAGCAACACCTCGCTCATGGTGGTGGGCGCCGTCATCGGGCTCTTGGGCGCTGCTGCGGTGGCGATCTTCAAGTTCGGCGGCACGAGCGAGGCCAACGGCGGCACCAACGCGGCCGGCGTGGTCGCGCCGCCCACCTCGGCGCCGGCACCCGCGCCATCCGAGAGCGCCGCACCCGCGGTCGAGCCGGCGATCACCCCTGGGCCGGCCACCGAGCGGCACGTGAAGGTCGTGATCGACCCGATCGACGCGATCGTCGAGGTCGACGGCAAACCCGCCAAGGTGAAGAACCGCGCCGTCGACGTCTCCGGTCCGCTCGGGAGCCGCCACATCGTGAAGCTGAGCTCCGGCAAGTTCCAGATCGAGGAGGAGGTCTACATCACCGAGAGTGGTGCGACGCCTCCGATGGTCGCGCTCGACGTGCGCACCGGTCAGAAGGTGCCGGCCGCCAAGTCGACGGCCACGCCGGCGACGGCCGCACCGGCGGTGAAGACCGCGCCTCCGCCGGGCATCGAAGACAAGTTCGGCGACTGAGCGCAGGAGCGGCTCGATGCGGCGCCGGAACCAGGCGCGCACCGAGCCCGGGCCTGCTCAGAAGGTCGTGCGCGCGCTGAGCGTGGGCACGAAGTGCACCATCGGGCCGGTCATCGTGAGATCGCCTCGGTAGCGGGCTTGCCCGTCGCTGCCCGTGTCGAAGGCGGGTGTCTCGGTGTCGTCGGCCCAGGTGGGCGCGAGCGCCGGGAAGAGGATGAGCGCCTGCAGGCCCGCGCCGAGCTCGAGGCGATCGCCGATCTTCATGCCGATCGTCACCTCGGGGTCGACGTAGACCATCGCCGTCGAGGCCTCGGCGACGAGCTCGGGCGCGTCGAAGCTCGAGCCGTCGCGCAGCGTGAAGCTGCCTCGGCGCTGGTCGCGCACCGAGCCGATGAGCGCGCCCGCGCCGAGGCGCATGCGCACGGGGTACTCCTCGCCGACACGCATGCTGCCGGTGATGCCCACGAGGAAGCCGCGCAGACGCAGGTCGTCGTTGGCGACGCCGTCGAGCGGCGCGAGCCCCACCGGCTGCAGCTGTGCGGCGCGGTTCTCGACCGACTGCGACGACTGCAGGAAGCCCGCGGCGAGGCCGAAGCCTGCGCCCGAGCCGAGCTCGTAGGCGCCGTGCACCATCACGAGCCCACCGAGCGCGATCGACTGGGAGCAGCCGTCGGCGCAGGCGCCGGTGACGTCACCGCCGAAGGAGGGCGCGAGCGCGAGGCCGCCGCTCACGTCGAGCACGATCTTCGAGGGCAGGCGCCAGGTGTCGGCGTCTTCGTTGCGCTCGAGGATGAACGACAGCTCTTCGCGCTCGCCGCGCTCGAGATCGATGGTGCGTTTGTCCGGGAAGAAGCCGTCGGCTTCGACGACGACCTCGTGTTTGCCGGTGCGCATGCGGCCGTCCCAGATGCCGCGGCCCACGAGCACGCCGCCGATGCGCACCGCGGCGTTCGCAGGCTCCACCGCGATCTGCACCGAGGCCTCGAGCGTCTCGGCCGCGAGCGAGAGCGTGGTCACGTCGTTCACGCGGATCGGCGCCGCGGTAGGGGGCGTGCCGAGATCGTCGTCGCCGCGCAACAGCACGACGTGCTCGCCCACGGCGAGCGTGCCCTCCCAGGGTGTGACGCCGACGACGGCGCCGTCGACGACGACGTCGAGCGCGCGGCCCTGCTTCTCGGTCACCTTGAGCCTGCCCGAGGCGACGAGCGCCGGCATCTTCGCCTCGACGCGCGCCGTCTGACCGCCGGCGACGTCGACCGTGGTTTCGAAGGACTGGAAGCCCTCCTTGAAGACGCGCACGAGGTGCGAGCCGGCCGAGACGCGCAAGGGATCGATGAGCGGGAACTCCGCGCGCGGGCGGCCGTTGACGACGATCGACGCGCCGGGCTCGGCGCCCGCGACGTCGATCGTGCCGACGAGCATGCGCAGCTCGGCGACCTCCTTCTGCGTCGCGGCCTTCTTGTCGGCGGCGATGTTCGGGTACTCGCGCAGAACGGTCTCGTACATGTCGAGCGCTTCGTCGAAGCGCCCGAGGCGGCGCAGGCAGTAGGCCGCGTTGTTGGTCGCCGTGCGCGTGGGGTAGAGCTCGCGCGAGCGCAGGAACTCCGCGAGCGCGGCCTGCCAAGCGTCTTGTTTGAGCAGCTCCAGCCCTCGCCTGAAGCTCTCCTCGGCGTCGCCCTTCTTCGCCGGATCGAGCCTCGGCGCTTGTTCGTCGTCGCCCGCCGTGGGCGTGGGCGTCGCGCTGGGCTGCGCGGGCGTGGCGGGCGCCGGCGCGGCGGGAGCGGGGGCCGAGGCCACAGGCTGCGCGAGCGCAGCGTTCGAGATCGTCGCGATGCAGACGAGGGCCCAGAGGGCGCGGTGTCGAGCTCGCATGATCAGCGCCCTCCCCGGATCGAGCGACGACGACGCGCCGACCAGAGGCCCAGCGCGACGAGCGCGACGCCGCCGAGCCCACCCGAGCTCGAGCCGCCGCTCGCCGAGCAGCCGGTCGGAGGCGGAGGACTCGGTGGCGGGTCGACGCAGGCGCCGGCGTCGTCGCAGACCTTGCCGCTCACGCAGTCGTCGACGGAGTTGCAGCGGTTGAGGCAGGCGGTGCCCACGCAGCGGAAGGGCGCGCAGTCGGTGCGTGTGCCGTCGGGCGATACGAGCGTCTGGGTGTCGCCGCACACGGTCGACTGCACGAGCACGCACTCGCCGTCCGAGCACACGCGCCCGCCCTCGCAGTCGTCGACGCCCTCGCAGCTCGTGCGGCAGGCCACGCCGGCTTCGTCGCACACGTAGGCGCCGCAGCTCTCTTCGGCCGCGGCGCAGCTCGAGCTCCCCTGGGCCAGGTCGAAGCTGCAGCGCCCGAAGGAGAGCTCGGAGCCCGTGCAGCTCGAGTCACCGCAGCGCAGATCGGCGCCGTAGTCGCAGGCGTCGGGCTGCGTCTCGCAGCTGCCGGCGCACTCGGTGCCCTCGCCGATGCAGCGCTCGGTGCGCGAGGGGCGAGGCGGCGCGCCGCGCAGCTGCGAGCAAACGCCGCGCAGATCGGCCGTCGCGGTCTGGATGTCGCAGGCGAGGCAGGTCTCGTCGCAGCGCGCGTTGCAGCACACGCCGTCGGTGCAGAAGCCGCTCTGGCACTCGCCGTCGCGCGTACAGGCGTTCGAGGTGGGCAGCTTCGCGAGGCAGTTGCCGTTGCGACAATAGTTGCTGTTCGTACAACCCGCATCGCTCGTGCAGGTCGTCGCGCACTCGATGCCTGCGCACTGGTAGGGCTCGCAGGGCTGGACCTCGGGCGCCGTCACCTGGCCCGCCGCGCACGCGAGCACGACCTTGACGGCGTTGACGCAGAGCGCGTCGATCTGCTGACCGTCGACCGGTGAGCAGGTGCCGTCGATCGTGTCGTTCTCCTCGAGGAAGCAGCTCTCGCAGGCGCCCGTGCAGGCCGTGTTGCAGCAGATCTTCTTCGCGCCGAGGCCGACGCAGAAGCCCGACGCGCACTCCTGATCGGTCTCGCAGACCTCGCCGTCGTCGCGCTGGAGGATCTCCGCGGTGAGCGCCGAGCCGATGTCGAGCTGACCGGTCGAGAGGTCGTAGCCACCTCCGACGACGAGCGCGCGGCCGGTGGCGAGCAGCGAGGCGGTGTGGAAGGAGCGCGGCTCGAGCATGTCGGCCGGCAGCACGAACTGGTTGAGCCCCACGTCGAAGGCCTCGGCGCTCGTGAGCACCGTGCCACCGCTGCTGGCGTTGTAGCCGCCGGTGAGCAGCACGCGCCCGGTGCCGAGCAGCGCGACGGCCGCGTGGTGCGCGCGCTCGGTCTGCATGAGGATGACCTGCTGCTGGAAGGCGCCGCCGGTGGGGCTGGGCACGAAGACGTCGGCGGTCTTGTAGTAGAAGCCGACGCCGTTCGTGCCGCCGGCCACGAGCACGCGCGCGTCGTCGAGTCGCGTCGCGGTCGCGTAGGCGCGCGGGCTCGTCATGCTGCCGACGGCCGCGAAGGCGTTCGTGCCGGGGTCGTAGATCTCGGCCGTCTGCACCGCGCTGCCGAGCGAGCCGATGCCGCCGGCCACGAGCACGCGCCCGGAGCCCGCGAGCAGCTCGGCCGAGTGACCCACGCGCGGCGCGATCATGTTGATCGGCGCGCCGAAAGTGCCGCCCTGCCAGATCTCCGCGGTGCTCACGGTGCCAGCGTCGCCGCCCGCGATGAGCACGCGCGTGGGCGCGCCGCTCAGCAAGGTCGCGGTGTGGTCGACGCGGCTGCGGGCGAGCGCACCCGAGGCGGAGAAGGTCTTCGAGGTGTTCGAGTAGAGCTCGGTCGAGGTGCGCACCGCGCCCGTGCGCGACGCGCGACCGCCGACGATGAGCACCTGATCGGGCGCGACGAGCGTCGCCGTGTGACCACCGCGCGCGGTGACGAGCGAGCCGACGAGCGTGAAGCTGCCGGGCGCGCCGCAGGTCTCCGCAGGGCAGTAGACCTCGGCGTCGTCGATCGCGGCGCCGCTCGCGTCGTAGCCACCGGCGATGAGGATCTCCTGCTGCGGCACGCTCAGCACCGTCGCGGAGTGGTTCGAGCGAGGCACGTTGAGCGTGCCCGCGGAGACCCAGGTGGGGTCGACGAGCAAGGGGTGCGCGAGGCCCTCGGCCCAGCGCACGACGAGCTCGCAGGAGAGCGCGTCGAGCTCGACGAGCTCTCGGCCCCAGCCGGGGGAGGGATCGCGGTCGACCGCGCAGCCGTCGACCTCGAGCTCGGCCTCGTGGCGCACGCCGTGGGCGTCGATCACCCAGGGGCGCGCGACGCGCAGACGCGGCACACCCGCGTGATCGAGCAGCTCGAGCACGCCGTGCGCGAGGCGCAGCGCACGCACCGACTCGGTCGCGAAGCTCCAACGCAGCTCGCTCTTCGCGCGCGGCGCGGCGAGCAGCACGAGCTCCTCGACGCCCTCGGGCTCGGCGCGGTGGATGCGCAGCGCCCCCGGCAGCGCGTCGTGGTGGAGCACGAGCCCGTCTTCGAGCACGGCCTCCGCATCGGAGCGCGCGCCCTCGAGCGAGAAGCGCACGCCGACGCCGCTCATGCGCTGCACGAGGCGCGTCTCGCCATCGCCGCGCAGCGCGACCTCGCTCAGCACGCCGGGCGCCTGGCCGAAGTCGGCGTGGAGGCTCTGACCGGCCGCACTCCAAGTCGGCGCACGATCGACGGCCAGCGCGCTGCGCTGCGCCGGGTGCAGCCGCGTGAGCCAGGCGTCGCGCGCGGCCTGCGCCACGTCGACGTCGGTGGCGTCGGACTCGGCGAGGCTCGGATCGCCGGCACCAGGCTCGGCGCAGCTCGGCGCGAGCGACGCGACCGAGGCACCGAGCCCGAGCGACAAGAGAGCGCGTAGAGGCCAGCTCGCGAGGAGAGAAGCGGAGCGCATCGGGCGCGACGCTACCAGATCGCGAGCGAAGGCCCCATGATTGGCGCAGCCCCGCGCGCGTTTGACGAGCTCCGCGGCGCCTTGGGGCGATCCGCGAGCGCCCGTCGCACGTCGCGTCGGCCGAGGCCGACACTCTACACGCGAGCACGTGACGGGTTGTTGGTGTGCCACGGTGGTTGCCACGCGTGCGCTCGTTGACCGATCATGCACGCCTCGCCTCCATGCGCTCGACAGCCCGTCGAGCCCCGGGCTAGGTCCATCCCCATGCCGCGTCGCCCCGCTTCCTCCTTCTTCGCTGCGCTGCTCCTCTGCAGCGCCGCACTCGTTGGCTGCCAGACCGAGGAGAGCCAGAGCGAAGCCTCCCAGTCGGAGCGCGCCGTCGAGCAGGCCACGACGGAAGGCGCGAACGAGGCCGCGCCGAGCGGCGCAGACGAGCTCGGCGACGGCGCGAAGCTCGGCGACGACGCGCTCGTAGCGGGGAGCTACGGCGCCGAGGCCGCCCTCGCCGTTCCGAAGGCGCCCACGGCGCCCGGAGGCGTTGGGCTCGCGCTGGGCGACGGGTGCACCGGCGCGGGCCAAGGCACCTGCGACGACGGCCAGTTCTGCGTCGACGGCGTGTGCTGCGACACGGCCTGCGGCGGAGGCGCCACCAACGACTGCCAGGCCTGCAGCGTCGCCGCGGGCGCCGCGGTCAACGGCACCTGCGGCCTCGTCGCACCGAACACGGCTTGCGGCGACGCGAGCAGCACCGAGTGCACGGCGCCCGACACCTGCGACGCCGCCGGCGTCTGCCAGCCGAACCACGTCGCGGCCGACACCGACTGCGGCGCGCCCGGCACGACCTGCGCGCCCCAAGACAAGTGCGACGGCAACGGCGCCTGCGTGGACAGCGGCTTCGCGCCGACGACGACCCAGTGCGGCACCGCGAGCGGCGCCTGCGACGCCGACGACTTCTGCGATGGCGCCGGCAGCTGCCAGGACCTCGTCGCGGACACGAGCACCGTCTGCCGCCCCGCCGTCGCAGGCGGCTGCGACGTCGCCGAGACCTGCGACGGCACGAGCAAGACCTGCGGCCCGGATCTGTTCCAGCCAGCCGCGACGGTGTGCCGCGCAGCCGTGCCTGGAGGCTGCGACGTGGCCGAGGTGTGCACCGGCTCGAGCAACGCCTGCCCGAGCGACACGGTCGCGACGAACGGCACCGTCTGCCGCGCCTCCGCTGGCGACTGCGATCTCGCCGAGACCTGCAACGGCGTCGCCAACACCTGCCCTGCCGACGCGAAGCGCAGCTCGAGCTTCACGTGTCGCATCGCCGCCGGCACCTGCGACGCCGCCGAGACCTGCGACGGCGCCTCGAACGACTGCCCCGCCGACGCGAAGCGCCCGAGCAGCTTCGAGTGTCGCCCCGCTGGCGCGAGCGCCGTCTGCGACCCGGCCGAGTTCTGCACAGGCAGCTCCGACGACTGCCCCACGAACGCCTTCGCGCCCACGACCACGCAGTGCGGGACGGCGAGCACGAACCCCTCGCAGAGCTGCGACGCAGACGACTTCTGCAACGGCTCGGGCGCCTGCAACGATCTGGTGCGTGCCTCGGGCTCGGTCTGCCAGGCCGCGAGCGGCCTCTGCGAGGACGACGCCGTCTGCAACGGCACCGCCAAGAGCTGCCCGACCACACCGAAGAAGGCCGCCGGCACCGTGTGCCGCGCCGTCGCGGGTGACTGCGATCTCGCGGAGGTCTGCAACGGCTCGAGCCCGAACTGCCCGAACGACAGCTTCCGCCCCAGCAGCTTCATGTGCCGAGCCGCCGACGGCGTCTGCGACGTCGCCGACTTCTGCCCCGGCAACGCGGCCGCCTGTTCGGCCGACGCCGTCGCCGCGAACAGCGTCGTGTGCCGCCCCGCGGTGCCCGGCGGATGCGACGTCGCCGACAACTGCACCGGTTCGAGCAAGCTCTGCCCGGCCGACGTGGTCGAGCCCGCCAGCAAGGTCTGCCGCCCGGTCGCCAACCAGTGCGACGCAGCCGAGAACTGCACCGGCTCGAGCAACGCCTGCCCCATGGACGCGCCCGTCAGCGCCGGCACGAGCTGCAACGACGGCGACGCCTGCACGCCGAGCGACGTCTGCGGCGGCGCGAGCGGCTTCGTCTGCGCAGGCGGCGATCAAGACACCGACACCGTCGGCGACCTCTGCGACAACTGCCCCTTCGTCTCGAACACGACGCAGCTCGACTCCGACGGCGACACGATCGGCAACCTCTGCGACAACTGCCCCAACGCGGCGAACACCAACCAGTCCGACGTCGACACCGACACCATCGGCGACGTCTGCGACAACTGCCCGAACGTCGCGAACACCGCGCAGACCAACAGCGACGCCGACACCTTCGGCAACGCCTGCGACAACTGCCCGACGGTCACCAACCAGAGCCAGGCCGACATGGACGGCGACGGCATCGGCGACGCCTGCGACCCCGACATCGACGGCGACGGCGTGCTCAACGCCGCCGACAACTGCCCGACCGTGGTGAACCCGGCGCAGGAGAACTACGACGGCGACGCGCTCGGCGACGCCTGCGACCCCGACGGCGACAACGACGGACTCACGAACGTGGTCGAGCTCGCGATCGGCACCGGCCCGCTGAACCCCGACACCGACGGCGACACGGTGGGCGACTTCGTCGAGTTCGGCCCGGGCCCCCAGCCCTGGGACACCGACAACGACGGCGTCATCGACGCCATCGACGGCGACAGCGACAACGACGGCGTGAGCGACCTCATCGAGTGCGGCGACGACGATCCGAACACGCCGCCCGTCGACACCGACGCCGACGGCACACCCGACTACCGCGACTTCGACTCCGACGGCGACGGCGTCTGCGACGGCCCGCTCAGCGACGGCGTGTGCACGCCGGTGACGGGCGGCGACAACTGCCGCATCGTCGTGAACCCCGACCAGGCCGACGAGGACAACGACGGCCAGGGCGACGCCTGCGACGGCGACCAGGACGGCGACGGCATCCTCGACGACGACGACAACTGCGTGTCGGTCGCGAACCCGCTGCAGGAGGACAACGACCTCGACGGCATCGGCGACGCCTGCGACGGCGACAACGACAACGACGGCGTGCCCAACGGCAGCGACAACTGCGAGTTCGCGGCGAACGCCGAGCAGCTCGACCTCGACGAGGATGGCATCGGTGACGTCTGCGACGACGACATCGACGGCGACGGCGTGCTCAACGAGAACGACAACTGCCCGCTGGTCGCCAACGAAGACCAGGACGACATCGACGAGGACAGCATCGGCGACGCCTGCGACGACAAGAACGACGCCGACGCCGACGGCGACGGCGTGCTCGACGTCGTCGACAACTGCCCCGACGTGGCCAACGCCGATCAGCTCGACCTCGACGAGGACGGCCGAGGCGACGCTTGTGACGACGACGTCGACGGCGACGGCGTGCCGAACGCGACCGACAACTGCGGCACCATCGCCAACGCCGACCAGCTCGACACCGACGGCGACGGCCAGGGCGACGTCTGCGACGACGACGACGACGGCGACGGCGTGCTCGACGTCGACGACGCCTGCCCGCTCGATCCCGATCCCGCCTGCGGCTCGACCGGCGAGGGCGGCGGCAACACCGTGCCGATCGAGGGTGGCGGCTGCGACTGCCGCGCGAGCGGTGGCCGCAGCGACGACGGCGGCGCGCTGGCGCTCGGCGGGCTCGCGGCGCTCTTGCTCGCGGCGCGCGCGAGGCGCCGGCGCAGGGCTTCCACGGTGGAGCGCGGCTAGCTGAAGCCTGGGACCCGAGAACGACCCGACGATGAGCACCTCGAATCGTAGGAGGAGCGCGGCGGCCATCGCCGCGCTCGCTGGCACCCTCACCCTCTCGGGCGGCGCGCTCGCGCAGGAGAGCCTCGGCAGCTTCGCGCTCGATCAGCTCGATCCAGCCCCCGCAGGCGACGACTTCTTCAGCGTGCACGCGGCGCACACGGAGGGTCACCTCGAGCCGCGCGCGCTCGTCTTGCTGAGCCACGCCGAGGCCCCGCTCGTGCTCGGCAACGGCGAGTCGATCGTGAGCCACCAGACGCTCCTGCACGTCGGAGGCTCGTTCACGCTCTTCGATCGGCTGCTGCTCAGCGTCACGATGCCGCTCGCGCTCTCGCAAGGCGGCGACTCTCCCACGGTGAACGGCATCCAGCTGGCTTCACCCGACGTCGGCGGGCTCGGTGATCTGCGCCTCGGGCTGCGCGCGCGCCTCTACGGCGCGAACGCCTCGGGCTTCCAGGCCGGCCTCGGCGCTCAGATCCACGTGCCCACCGCGGGCAGCGACAGCTTCCTCGGCGACGGCGCGGCGCGCGTCTTGTTGCCGCAGGTCTTGCTGAGCGGGCGCGTCGCCGAGGGCGAGGACGTCGGCTTCGTGTGGGCCGCCAACGGTGGGCTCTGGGTGCGCGGCTCGGGCGCGCCGGCTTCGCTGAGCTTCGGCGGCGCCGCGGGCATCACGCTGCTCGACGAGCTCGTGCAGATCGGCCCCGAGCTCCACGGCGCAGCGCAGCTCTCCTCGACCTCGCCGCTCAGCGTCGAAGGCCTGCAGATCGAGCCCGCCTCGCGCACCTCGCTCGAGCTGCTGTTCGGCGCGAAGCTGCGCCCGCTCGAGGGCCTCGAGGGTGGCCTCGCCGCCGGTCCAGGCATCGCGTCCGGCCTCGGCACCCCCTCGTACCGCCTCATCGCCTCGCTCGCCTGGGCCCCTCGCACGCGCCGCGAGCCCGTCGATCCCGATCCGGATCGCGACGGCATCCAAGGCAAAGCCGACGCCTGCCCGAACGACAAGGGCCTCGAGCACCCCGATCCGGCGAAGAACGGCTGCCCTCCGCCGGATCGCGACGGCGACGGTGTGTCCGACGCGGTCGACGCCTGCCCCAGCCTCAAGGGCCGCGCCAACGACGATCCCACGCGCAACGGCTGCCCAGCGGACTACGACCGCGACGGCATCCCCGACGCCGACGACGCCTGCCCGAACCAGAAGGGTGTCGCGAGCGTCGAGCCCGAGCGCCACGGCTGCCCGGGCGATCTCGACCGCGATCTCGACGGCATCGCCGACAAGGTCGACGCCTGCCCGACGCAGAAGGGCTCGAAGAACGAAGACCCGTCGAAGCACGGCTGCCCGGTCGCCGACGGCGACGGCGACGGCATCGCCGACCTCGAAGACGCCTGCCCGAACGAGCGCGGCGAGCCGAACGCCTTCGACCACACCAAACACGGCTGCCCGCGCGAGGTGCGCGTCACCACGGGCGAGATCGTCATCCTCAAGCAGATCCGCTTCAAGTTCGGCGAGTCCTCCGTCGACCAGACGATCGACCCGCTCAGCGACGACCTGCTCACCGAGGTGCGCGACGTGATCCTCCAGCACCCCGAGATCGAGGTCATCGAGGTGCAGGGCCACGCCGACGACGTCGGCACCGCCGACTTCAACCAGAAGCTCAGCAAGGCGCGCGCCGACGCCGTCGCCAAGTGGCTGGTCCGAAAGGGGATCGACAAGAAACGCCTGGTCGCGCGCGGCTACGGCGCGAACCACCCCGTCGCGCCCAACACCACCGACGAGGGCCGCCAGAGGAACCGCCGCGTGCAGTTCGTCATCGTCCAACGCGGTGCGACGAAGGCCACTCCGAAGCCCTGAGCGAGCGCGCCGAGCGCGCGAAGTGAACGAGCGCTTGACGGTAGGTCACAACGGGGAAAAAAGCGCCCCGAGCCATGCCTGCGAGCTACTTCGACGTCGACGGAACCCTGGTCGCGACGAACCTCGTCCACCCGACGTTGTTCTACATGCTGCGCCAGCCCACGCCGCTGCACTCGCTCGCGAGGCTCGGCAAGGCCGTGGCGCGCGCGCCGTGGATGGCGCTGGCCGAGCTGCAAGACCGCCGCCTCTTCAACGAGATGCTCTTCTCGTCCTTCGGCGGCATGAGCGAAGACCGCCTCTACACGCTCGCGGAGGAGGCCTTCGAGACGGTGCTCAAACCGAACCTCTTCCCCGGCGCGCGTGATCTCATCCGCAGCTGCCGCGACGAGGGGCACGACGTCGTGCTCGTGAGCGGCGCGCTCGACTTCCTGATGCAGATCCTCGCCGACCACCTCGGCGCGACGAGCGTCATCGCGAACAAGCTCGAGATGAAGGACCGCTACGCCACGGGCAAGCTCATGCGGCCCGTCGTCGCCGGGCCGGAGAAGGCTCGCCTCATCCGCGATCACGCGCACCAGAAGGGCCACGATCTCGACGAGTGCTTCGCCTACAGCGACAGCTACTCCGACGTGCCGATGCTGAGCATCGTCGGCTACCCCGCCGCCGTGAACCCCGACCGCAAGCTGCGCCTGCTCGCGAGCACCTACCACTGGCCCATCCTCGATCTGCGCCGCGCGGCCTGATCCCAGAACGAAGCAAACGCCACATGAGCCACCCCTGCGTCGTCACGATCGACAGCCGAAGCGCGCCGCGCACCCTCTTCTACGGCGACCAGCTCGTCGACGTCGACCTGCCCACCGGCACGCGCGTCGTCTACCCGAAGCCTCCGCTCGACCCGCTGAAGGACGTCGACGCGGCCATCCGCTACGCGATCAACCACCCCTACAACTCGGAGCCGCTCTACGCGCTGCTCAAGCCGGGCATGAAGGTGACGATCGCGATCGACGACATCTCGCTGCCGCTGCCGCCGATGAAGCGGCCCGACGTGCGCGAGCGCGTGCTCACGATCGTGCTCGATCTGCTCGCCGACCACGCCGTCGACGACGTCGAGCTCATCATCGCCACGGCCTTCCACCGGCGCATGCGCGACTGGGAGGTGCGTCACATGGTGGGCGACCGCATCTTCGACAAGTACTGGCCCGACAAGCTCTACAACCACGACGCCGAGGCGCCCGACGGCCTCACCGAGCTCGGCACGACCGACGAAGGCGAGGTCGTCGAGATCAACCGCCGCGCGGCGGAGAGCGACCTCATCATCTACGTGAACCTCAACTACGTGCCTATGGATGGCGGGCACAAGTCGGTGACCACGGGCCTCGCCGGGTACAGGAGCCTCGCCGCGCACCACAACCCGCGCACGATGCGCAACTGCCACTCCTACATGGACCCGGAGAAGAGCGAGCTCAATACGCGCGTCGTGCGCCAGGGCCGCCTGCTCAACTCGAAGAAGCGCGTCTTCACCATCGAGACGACGATCAACAACCGCATGTTCGATCGCCCGCTCGAGTTCCTCGCGAAGAACGAAGACGACTACACCCCCGCCGAACGAGCCGCGAGCCGCGCGCTCAAGCTCACCCTGGAGAAGACGCCCCAGGAGCTACGCCAATTCGTCTTCGACCGCGTGCCCTCGCCCTATGGCGTGACGGGTGTGTTCGCCGGCGAGACGGAGGCCGCGCACGCGCACACGCTCAAGCGCTGCTACGACCAATACCTCGTGCCGGTCACCGGGCAGGCCGACATCCTCGTCACGGGCGTGCCCTTCATCAGCCCCTACAACGTGCACGCCTTCCTGAACCCGTTGCTCGTCCAAGTGATGATCAACGGCTACCTCTTCAACCTCTACAAGAACGCGCCGATGTTGAAGAAGGGCGGCACGATGATCGCCCTGCACCCTTGCACCGACAAGTTCGACAACGAGCAGCACGCGCCCTACATCGAGTTCGTGCACCGCATCCTCCCGGAGACGCGCGACGGCCTCGAGCTGCACAAACGCTTCGAGAAGAAGTTCGCGTCGAACCCGGCCTACGTCGAGATGTACCGCTCGGGCCACGCCTACCACCCGGCCCACGCCTTCTTCATGTGGTACTGGGGCGAGGCTGGCAGGCAGCACACCGGCCGCGTGATCATCGTCGGCGCCGACAACGAATACATCCCGCAGCTCATGGGCTGGGAGACGGCGCGCACGATGGACGAGGCCCTGCGCATGGCGCGCACGACGGCGCCGCCGAAGCCCGAGATCCTCGCGCTGCACGTCGCCCCGACGATGATGGTCGACATGACGCCCGAGAAGGCGCCGAGGGTTCTGCCCGGCGCGAGCGAGCCCCCGCCCAGCTGGGGCTGATGTTCGAGCGCCTCTACGCGAGCGGCTGGCACAACCCGGGCCTCTTCTGGCTGGTGGGTGCCGGCTTCTTCGTGTGGCTCCTGCGAGCGCGGCCGTTCCTGCGGTCGTTCCTCCTGCTCTTCACGCTCGAGATCCTCGCCGACGCCTGGCAGTCGGGCACGCTCGCTTCGCCGCTCGTCGCCGCCGCCGGGCTCGCCACGCCGGTGGCGATCGCCTTCGTGATCCTCGGCGATCATCGATACTTCCTGCTGGTCGAGCGCTACGCGAGCATCGAAGGCGAGCCCTCGAAGGCTGCGCTCGCGGGCCTCGGCCCCGCGCGCACCTGGCTGGTCGCGCTCGCATTCGCGCTGGGCGTGCCCATCGCGTCGACCCTCGTGCACACGGTGGCCTTGCCGGAGCACTTCACCGACCCGCGCCGCACCTTCCTGCTCTACGAGGCGATGTTCCTCGTGCTCGCCCTCGCATTGCGCTTCGGCGTGCTGCCGAGGCGCCTCGCCCATGCGAGCGAGCCCATTCGCCTCTGGCTCCTCGGCGTGACGAGCTTCGTGGCCGTGCAATACGCGCTCTGGGCCACGGCCGACGTCGTCATCCTCGCGACCGGAGGCGACGGCGGCTTCCTCCTGCGCATCGTGCCCAACGTGCTCTATTACGCGGCGTTCTTGCCATTCGTCGCCGCCACCGCGCCACGCGAAGCCTGGGCGGAGTGAGCCGTGGCGAGGGTGCCGTGCCGCGGCACCTCGCGGTCGCTGCTGCGCCGTAGAGCAGAATCGCGCCTTGTACAGCCGGCGGGGGTTTCGCACACGGTCCGGTCGGCGGTAGCCTCTTCGCCGTCAGGAGACAGCGATGGCGAGAACTGCGCCGGTACCGAACATCCCTCCGATCCCCGGAATGTGCCCCAGCATCGCCGTCATGGGCGGCGGAGGCGGTGGCGGAGGCGGCTCCGGCGGCGGCGCGGGCAGCGGAGATGGCAACGGCAACGGCAACGGCGGTGGCACCGGCGAAGGCGCCAGCGGAGACGGCAGTGGCGCTGGCTCGTGCGGCAGCGGCACCACTTCGAGCTGCAGCAGTTGCTCGGTCGGCACGGCAGCGGGCGACCCAGTCGACGTCTCGACGGGCAACGCCTTCACCGTCCCACATCGCGATCTGTTCCTCCCGGGTCCGTTCTGTCTCGACCTCAAGCGTTCCTACTCTTCGGCCCTTCGAAAGCTCGACTTCGGTTTGGGGCACGGCTGGATGCTGACGATCAGCTGTCGGCTCGAGGAGCACCGGGACCACCTCGTGATGCACACCGGGAACGGCCAGCGCGTCGTGTTGCCGCGAATCGAGCTCGACGGTGAGGAGTCGGTTTCGGGTGGTTGGGCGGTGCGACGTGTAGACGGCGGCTACTGTGTTCGCCCCGGCAACGAGTTCATGCACTGGTTCCGGCGCCAGAGCCGCGAGTCATCCTCCTTCGACCTCGTCGGGATCACCTACAGAAGGCGAGGCGCGATCGAGTTCGAGTACAGAGCCCCGGGCGTGCTCGCCCAGATCCGCGACAGCGCAGGTCGGGACATTCACTTCGCCAGTGACGCAGCCGGTAGGACGACGCGAATCCATGTCCCGGCTCCGGATGGCACCAGCATCACCTTCGCGCAGTACACCTACGACGACGCTGGCGACCTCGTCCACTTCGTCGACGCGGACGGTCACTCGACGCGCTACGCATACGAAGGCCACAAGCTCACGACGATCCAGTATCCGAACGGCTTGCTCGCTCATTTCCGCTACGACTCCTCCGACCGCTGTGTCGAGTCGTGGTGCGATCGTGGTGGCGGCGTCGAGCCGGCGCTCGCGGACGACGCCCCGAAGTACCTCGCTGATGGCACGACGAAGGCGCGCGGCATCTACCACGTGGTCATGGACTTCCAGCACGACGGATCGAGCTCCGTCACGAATTCACGCGGCATCCAGCGCTTCGAGCCCTCACCAGACGGCAAGGTCGGCAAAGCCGTCGATGCTCGCGGGGGCGTCGTCTCGCGTGAGACGAGCCCCACCGGTCACGTGCTGTCGCAGACTGACGCCAACCAGGCGACGACGAGCTTCGAGTACGACGACTTCGGAGAGCGCACGCGCGAGATCGACGCGCTCGGCAATGCGATCGAGCTGAAGCGAGACAACGCCGGGCGGATCGTGACGATCGTCGACGCCGCGGGCGGCCAGGTGGTCATGACGCGCGATGACGCGGGGGAGGTCTCGAGCGTCACAGACCAGAACGGGGCCCTGACTCGCATCGAGTCGGACGATCGAGGTCTGCCGGTCGCCGTCCATGACGACCGTGGAGGGTGCACTCGGTACGACTATGACCCGCACGGAAACGCAGTGCGGCTCACGACACCGCTCGGCTCTACCATCCACTTCACCTTCGACTGGTGGGGCCGCTGTACCAGCGAAGTGGACCCAGCGGGAGGCGGCCGCCGATACGAGTACACGCCGTCCGGCCGGGTGGTCTCGATCACCGACGCAAACGGTGGGGTCACCAGATTCAGCTACGACGCCATGGGTAACAAGTCGACCCACCAGCGCCCCGACGGAACCGTGACGACCGTGAGCTACGGAGGGCTCAACTGGCCCTGGCTCACTTGCTACCCCGATGGATCCGAGGTGCGCGTCGCATTCGATCGCGAAGGAGCTCCGATCCGCGTGACGAACGAGCGCGGAGAGCGCTACGAGCTCGTCAGGGACCGGAATGGATGGATCGCGGAAGAGCGGGACTTCTGCGGCCGTACCACACGGTTCAAACGCGACAAGGTCGGTCACATCATCGAGGTGATCGAGGGGCGGCTGCGTAGGAAGATCACGCGCGATCCACTCGGACGAATCGTCGCGGAAGAGGGCCACAACGGCGAACAGCGGTCGTTCGAGTACGACGCAAGAGGCGAGCTCGTCGCCGCAAGGTCTGGGCGCACAGGGTTCGTCTGGACGCGCGACGCCACTGGCCAGATCCTGAGTGAGGAGTTGCTCATCGGGACCGCTCGCTACGAAGTGACGAAACGACGTGCACGCACCGGCGAGGTTGCGACTCTGGGAACGTCGCTCGGGCACGAGCTCAGATTCGAGCGAAACGCGTTGGGGCAGACCGTCCGTGTCGACGACCGAGAGCGAACCGTAGTATCGATCCATCGTGACGGCCGCGGCGCCCCCGTGGAACGGCGGCTGTCGGCCGGTGGAAGCTTGATCTCTGAGTTCGATCGTTCGAAGCGCCTCCAATCGCGCGAGATTCTGGAGGCCGGATGGGACCGTGACGACCGTGGGAACGCCTCGAGCGCCTCGCGCCGCTACGCCTTCGATTATACCCCCATCGACGAAATCAAGAGCGTCTGGCGCCCGGACGACTCGAGCGTCGAATACGAATACGACAGCCGCCGGCACGTGACGAGCGTGCGGTCGCGCGGCACGCTGCTCGACACCTTCCCTCCGGACGCCACTGGGCGCTATGCGGAGGCGAGCCCGGGTCCTGCACGGACCTACGAGCAGGGCGGAAGACTGATCGCACGAGGCGACGTCCGATACCGGTACGACGACCATGGCCGCATGGTCGAGCGCTGCCGTGTCCTCCATGACGGCCGCCGTGTCGAAGTCACACACTACGAGTGGAACGGCTGGGGAAACCTCGCCGCGGTGACCACTCCAGACGGCTGCCGGACCGAGTTTGCATACGACGCGTTCGCCCGGAGGCTCGAGAAGTGCGTGATCAACGAGCAGCGGGTCATCGAGCGCCAACACTACGTGTGGGATCTCACCGCCGTCGTGCACGAAGTGGACGCATCGAGCGAGAGTCCGTCCATTCGCCACACCTTCGTGTTCGAAGACGAGCGCTTCCTCGAACCCATCGCACAGCGAAACGGCGATGACTGGGCTTTTCACGTCGCCGACGTGAATGGGGCTCCGCTCGAGTTGGTGGATGGCAGCGGACGCCTGGTCGCGGAGTACGACCGCTCGCTGTTCGGGGCACTCCAGAGGACGCGTGGTTCAGTCGACACGCCGATCCGCTTCTCAGGGCAGTGGTTCGACGCAGAAACCGGCCTCCACTACAATCGCTATCGCTATTACGATCCAGAGGTTGGGCGCTACGTTTCGCCCGACCCGATGGGGCTCTATGGTGGCCTGGAGCTCTACGCCTACGGCCCGAACCCGGTGGCGTGGATCGACCCCATGGGGTGGGCGTCCACCCACTTCTTGCGCGTCACGGGCTTCGACCCTGCAGGAGCGCGACACTCGGCCAGCGGCGTCGGAACCCGCCCCGTCGAATACGATTCGCGCCTGGGCGCAAGCAGTTGTCCGCGCGTGCTGTCGCATTCCTCCGGTCACCTCGGCCACAGCGAACAGACGTTCTGCCACGACCTCCTGAGGAGCGGAGAGACCGGTGGCAGATACCGTTTGGGCGGTTCGCTCCCGCCGTGTCCCAACTGCCACGGCGCGATGATGCGAACGGCTCACGAAACAGGGTCGGTCATCACCTACAGTTGGGGCGTACCGCCCAACAACAACAGCATTACCTACACTCCCCAGGGGGTTCCGCCGGGCAACTATCGTGGCGCCTCGGCACGAGACCTACGCGACCGGGGCTACGGTCGATTTGCCTTGGAAGAAGAGTGGTCCCAGCCTGGCTCGGGTTCCGCGCCTGCGCGCAGCGGCCGTGACACCTGGGGGGTCAGTCGACCGCCTGGGGTATTCAGGGCCTACTGGGACAACAAGTAGTCAGGGGTCGTCGAAAAAGCGGTTCTCGATGAGCTCGGCCTTCCTGTAGGGGATCTCGAGATGTGCGAACAGCCGCTTGCCTGCTGCAGGCGTCTTGAGCAAGAAGCTTCCGCCGGTCAGCTTGCCCTTGAGACCGAGAAATGGCGTCTCGTCGAGCTTGGTCTCGATCAGCCCGAGCATGGTGAGCTTCGGCGCAGAGGCGATGTCCGACAGATCTGGAATACGGTGCCCGGAGACGAGCAGCAGCGTCTCCAGAGAGCCCGCAGCGTCGAGGGCACCGAGGCGAGCCATGCCCTTGGGGGCATCGATGCGCAGGAACCTCAAGGAGGGTAGACCTTCGAGCCCGACCAGAGACACGAGCTTGGTAGGCTGGAGCAAGACGAGCCGCTCCAACGAGCTCGACGTGGGCAGATGGGTGATGGTCGATGCACGCAACCCCAGCTCATGGAGGGCCGGCTGAGCGGACACGAAGGCGGCGCCGGAGTCATCCAGGTGGGTCCAGCCGAGCGTGCGAAGCTTCGGCATGGGTCCGAAGTCGTCCACCGACGGGACGTCGAGCTCGAGCTGCTCGATGTGGTCCAAGGGAAGCTCCCGCAACGAGAACGCCTTGGCGTGCCTACCGATCGATAGCCGCCGCACCGAGCTCGGCATTGCGCCCAGCCCATCGAACGCCTTTCTCCCGCCCTGGAGCATCACGACCGGCGCACCGGCGACATGCTCCAGCACTGATAGCGGTACCTTGGCGCCGATTCGCACGATCGTGCGAGGCCCATGCTCTGCCAGAAACGCGCGAAGCTCTTCGGTGTCTCGAGCGCTCGGCTCGATCGCTATCTCGAGAAGACCCCCTTTGGCTTTCGGATCGGGTTTCTTGCCAACGGTGAAGGCCGGCTTGTCTCCCGTCACGGAGAGGCGCGGCAGTTCGGTTGCCATCGGTCGAGAGGATATGGCATTCTCCGGCGATGAGACTCGTTTTTCACTCGCGACCGACGCCCCGGTTCGACGAGATGGGCGAACTCTTGCGAGAGCAGCTCGGGCCTCTGCTCGAGCAAGCCGAAGGAGAGGGGGAGGGTGGTGAGGAGCTGATTCAGCTGTTCACGGTCTGCGACGAGTCAGGGCGTCATCTGTACGACTTGCACCTCTTCTGCGGCGATGACGGGCAGCTCCTGAAGGCAGGCACCACCCAGCATGTGGCAAGCTTCTCGCAGGGGGAGGCGACCGGCTCGCGAGATGAGCACCTGTTGAAAGCGCTTCGCGCGGCTCTTGCCGAATGGCGGGGTAGCCATGAGTCCGCCCGGAGCTGAGCCCACATTCGCACCCCTACCTCCCCCCAAGACCTCGAAGTCCTCCTGTCCAGCTGTCGCGCCGAACCCTCGCTCGAGCGCATGCGCGATCTGGTCGACCGCCCAGATCCACCGGTCCAGGCGCTGCTCGCGGAGCCCTGGGCGCTCCCGTGGCTGGACCGACTCTTCGACGACGACGACCTGCTCGCGCGAGCATCCTCCGACGACTCCACGGACGCCGAGTGGTCGAATGGCAGCGCGCCAGCGGCCGGTGCCGCGGAGCTGGCGCCCGTGGCACCGGGAGCATCGTTCTTCGCGCAGTCCCTGCTCTACGCGCTCTCACATCACCGCGACACCGGCGTGGCGGCCAGGGTCGGGTCGGTGTTCTTGCGCCACCCATTGCCAGAGCTCAGGCTTGCCGCTTGCCGTACGATCGAGCGTTGGGGACGCACCGATCACGAGCAGCTGCTTCGCGACGGCTTGGTCGACGGGGATGTCAACGTGCGCAGGCGAGCGTTGCGCGCGGTGATGCTGCGCGACGTCGCGACCGCGTTCGACCGGATCGGAGCGAGCGAGTCGTCCGGCGCTGGGGACGTCACTCGACTACGTGATCTGCTTCACGTGGTCGGACGCGACGCCGACCGCCGCTTCGAGTTCGAGCGCGTCGGGTTTCGCGACGCGGATGAGCGCTGGCTCGAGCTCGCGCTCTCCCACTCGAAGAGCAAGGACCGAGAGCTGCGCGCCGACGCCGAGTATGCCCTGCTCGGCGCGCCGAAGGAGGCCATGGAAGCGGCGAAGGCGCGCGTCAGCTCCGCCGGCAAGCCCCCGAGCGCAGCGAAGAAGAGGTCATGATGCGAGCCAGCGGCGACGAGCTTCTGCCTTCGCCGGCACGCCCAAGGCCTCGAAGCTCCCGTGGATTCGCGGGCTCTCGATGTCGAAGTGGGAGAGCGCGTCCAGCACGGCACGTTCGGCGTCGCTGAGCTCGCCAGCGCCGTCGACTCGGCGCCCCCTGAACCCGAGCGCCAGCGCTCCCGAGACGTAGCTCTGCACGAGCGCGTGCTCCGCGCCTGCGGCGCGCGCCAAGCTCGCGAGGAACCGAGCGGCGGCGAGCGGGCTCGGGTCGTGTGCGTCGAGGTGAAACGCGGCCAGCATGTCGAGCCGCCCGCCCCGCCAAGGGACGTCGTCAGCATCCGCCGGTCGCAGACGAACGAGCTCGACGAGGGCGGCACGCTCGTCCTCCGAGGGTGGGTGTGCCATGGGCACGCGCATCAGCGCGCGGGCCGCGCGCGGCAGTGGTCCGTCGGGGAGCGCGAAGTCCGGGGTTGCGCTCCATCGGAGCCGCCCCGCCACCAGACCATAGGCGATCGCCTCGCTGAGCAGCGCGAGTTCGTCGTCCTCGCGTCGAAGCGCCGCTGCCAAGGCCTCGGCCAGGATCTCCGACCGAGGCGCCACGAGCGGCAGCGGGTAGGCGACGTGGATGCGCGCGCGAGCTGAGCCCTGCTCGAGGAGCCTCGCGAGTCGTGGCGCCTGCTCGTCGAGCGCGCACCTCACGGCGCGCGAGGCGTTGGTCGCACAGGCCGCCATCCACCCCGGTCGCGCGGGATCGAAGCCGGTGGCCGAGAAGGCGGCCGGATCACCTGCCGCGAGGATGGCGAGAGCGCCTGCGACGCGCGGTACCTCGGAATCGTCGGCGGCCGACAGCGCGTCGATCAGCGCCGGTACCACGTGAACCCCTTGGGCACTCCACAACCCTCCGGCGCCGAGCTGTGCCGCCTGTTGGAGCGCGCCGTCGCGTGCTCCGGGCTCACCGGAACCGAGGGCCTCGACGATCGCGCGGGTGCTGGCCGCGGCTGAGGTCGGGACGATCCGCTCCGACAGTGGCGCGGGCTCGGCCGCGGCCTGCCGTAGCCCTGGGATGTCCAACGCCCAACGCACGGCGTACTGACCATCGATCGGATCGTTCGATAGCCGCACGCGCCTGGAGGGCAGCATGAGCGTCCATTCGGCGCAGCCGACCTGCCAAGGGTGAAGCGCCGCAGCACCGCCTCTCGCGACGCCGTCGCTCGTCGCGCCGGCATTCGCCAGGTAGCTCTGCCGAAACCGTCCGGCGCAGCGTTCACGATGCCAGCCGAGTGCTCGCAGCCCGAGCGGGTGCGGGGGATCGATGGGCTCGGACGGCAGCTCGGTACCCCAACGGAATGGATTCGAGCCACCGAAACGACACGCGTGCTCCCACTCTTGCTCATCCGGCAGGCGGAATCCGCTCGGAACGTCGAGGGCCTCGAGCTCTCCCGGCAAGAAGTAGTAGGGCTCCTCGAGCGCCTGCCCGAAGATGCGCGGATCCGTCTTCGACCGCTCCAAGAGCCCCGAAGCCTCCGCCTGCGCGCGAGTCATCGGCGCGCGCGCGAGTAGGAATGGCGAGAGCCGGGTCGCGAGTGCGGGAACGCTCGCGAGTGTGGTTCGACGCAAGACACCCAGCTCCCCAGCGTCGACCGCGTCCTGGTGACGTGGATCGTCGAGGAACGCTGCTTCGTCGAAGTGGGCCTGCTCCGAAGCGAGCGCGCCCATCACCGAGGCCCCCCCAGGCACGATGGCGAACGACACGCCTGAACCCGGGTGCTCGATGAATGATCCTGCCGAGCGGAACTCGGCGCCGAGCCGCCCGACGATCTCCGCGGCGAGGCGCACAGCGGCGTCGTCCGTCGTTGGAAGCGTGCCACCGATCAGGGCTTCGAGGTCCGACGATGCCATGGCCGGAGTCTAGTACTGGCCCCCGGTCGCTGCGCGGTAGGGCCCCTCTCACCGGGCGAACTCCAGCCGCGGCGGGCACGCGAAGCCCTTGCTTCTCGCCGCAGCCGTGGCACACGTGGCGGCTACCCTGCGCCCAGCCCAGTCGCCGCGGCGCCTTCGCACTTCGCTTCGCCCGCCATGTCCCCGCTCCGCACCGAGATCCGCGACACCACGAAGCTCGCTTGGCCGCTGGTCATCGGCTTCGCCGGCAGCCAGATGCTCGGCCTCGTCGACACGGCGATGGTCGGGCGCCTCGGCGCGGTGGAGCTCGCGGGCTGCTCGGTCGGCAACGCGCTCTTCTTCACGGTGAGCGTCGTCGCCATGGGCTGCATCCAGGGCATGGACCCGCTCGCGGCGCAGGCCGTGGGCGCGGGCGAAGGCGCGCGCGCCACCGCGGCCTTCCGCGCGGCGATCCGCCTCGCGGTGCTCGCGACGCTGCCCGTGGCCGCGTTCGCGCTGCTCGCGCTCGAGCTGCTCGGCCCGCTCGGCGTCGACGCTGCGACGAGCCTCGCCGCGCGCGACTACGTCACCGGGCGCGCGGTCGGCGCCCTGCCCTTCCTCGGCTTCATCACCTACCGCGGCATGCTGCAGGCGCGCGGCGTCACCAAACCCGTGCTCACGAGCACGATCGTCGCGAACCTCGTCAACGTCGTCGCCAATTCGCTGCTCATCTTCGGCGACGCCACGCTCGAGCGCTTCGGCCTGCCCGCCGTCGGCCTGCCGGCGCTCGGTGTGCTCGGCGCCGCGCTCGCGTCGTCGATCGCCTCGACCTCGCAGCTCGTCGTGCTCGCGCGCGCGCAGCGCAGCCTGCCGCCGCTCGAAGGCGGCGGCGATACGAACCTCGGCATACGCGACGTCCTACGTGTGGGCACGCCGATCGGCCTCACCTTGCTCGCCGAGGTCGGCGCCTTCGCGCTCGTCGGTGTGCTCGCGGCGCGCATCGGCCCCGAAGCCGGCGCAGGGCACAACGTCGCCATCAACCTCGCGAGCTTCAGCTTCATCGTGACCATGGGCCTCGCCAACGCGACGAGCGTGCGCGTCGGCCAGGCCGTCGGCCGAGGCGACGCCGAGGGCGCGCGCCTCGGCGGCTACGTGGGTTTCGGCATGGCGGCGATCTTCATGCTCGCCACGGCGCTCATCTTCATCACCGCCGCGCTGCCGCTCGCGCGCCTCTTGAGCGATCGCCCCGAGGTGCTCGCCGCCGCCGTGCCGCTCATCCACGTCGCGGCCTTCTTCCAGCTCTTCGACGGCGTGCAGGTCGTGGGAGCAGCCGCGCTGCGTGGCCTCGGCGTCACGCGATTCACGCAATACACGAACCTCGTCGGCTACTACGCGGTCGGCATCCCGCTCGCGATCCTGCTCGCTTTCGGCTTCGGGATCGGCGCGCCCGGCCTCTGGTGGGGCCTCTCGGCTGGGCTCGTCGTCGTATCGACGGCGCTGCTCTCGCGCTTCGTGCAGCTCGCCGCGCGCCCCATCGAGCGGCTCGCCTGAGCAGCCTCAGAAGTAGCGCCTGAGCAGCCGCGCTTCGGCCTCGCTGAGCGGCGCTTCACCGGTCGCCATGGCGAGCGAAGGCGCGAAGCGCTGGTGCTCGGGGCCGAGCACGCGGAAGCCGCAGGCCTCGTAGATCGCCGGCGCCACCTCGGAGTAGAGGAAGAACCTCGGCGCCGGGCCCTCCCCGGCTTGGGCGCGCAAGAGCTCGAGCACGCTGCGCACGAGCACACGCGCGTGACCGCGGCGTCGGTGGGCCGGGTCGGTCGCGACCGACGCGATGCCGATGGCGCCGTCGCCGAGCCGCAAGACGTTCAGGTTCGCGTAGAGCTCGCCCTCGAGCGACTCGAGCACGTACCTCTGGCCGCGCACATGATCGGGGCTCGTGGCGTAGCTCGCGACGAAATCGTCGATGGGGCGCCCTCTGCCCCAGGCGTCGTGACCGAAGGCGAGCACGTGCTTCTCTTCGTCGGCGCGCAGGGTGCGCACACGCGCGATCGGCGTGAAGCGCGCCGTTCCGCTCGGGAGCAGCTCCTCGAAGCTCGCTCGAGGGCGCGACCAGGTGCGCGGCTCGGGGGTGTCGTAGAGGCAGCGGTAGAGCACGTCGACGCGCTCTTCGTCGGCGCTCGTGGCCGTTCCCAGGCTCAGGTAGAGCGGGCCCTTCCAGTGTCGGTGCACGAGGTAGCTCACCCGACGACCTCTACTACGACGTGGCTCGGCTGCACGAGCGAGTCGCGCTAGCTTGCCCGCGATGGACACGCCGACCACGCCCTCGATGTTGCTCGCGCACGACCACCTCAGGCTCGAGCGCCTGTTCAGCGAGCTGCGCGACGCCTTCGAGGCCGACGCACGCGAGGACATCCCGCTCTTGTGGACCGAGCTCGACACAGGCCTGCGCGCGCACCTCGAGGCCGAGGAGAAGCACGCCCTGCCTCGCTTCGCCGAGACCGACCCCAGCGAGGCGAGCGCGCTACGCGCCGAGCACGACGCGATCCGCAAGCAGCTCGACGAGCTCGACGTCATGGTCGACCTGCACGTGCTGCGCGCCGACGCGGCGGCGGCCTTCCTCGATCTCTTGCAGGCGCACGCAGCGCGCGAGGAGAAGCTGCTGTATCGCTGGGTCGAGGAGCGCGCCGACGCCGAGGGCGAATCGCTGCTCGGCGGCGCACGCGAGCGACTCGCTCGTCGCTGAGCCTCTCGCCTCCTGGGCCAAGAGACGCGAGGAGCAGCACAGGCCCCGGGCCCCTGTCGCGCCCGGGCGGGCTGCTTGTAGCATCGCGGGCATGCGCGCTCTCTCTACGCTCGGTCTCGCACTCTCCGGCCTCGGCCTCGCGGCGGGGCTCCTCGTCGTCTCGGCCTGCGGCGACGACACGGGCGGAAGCGGCGGCAGCGGCGCGGGCAGCAGCTCGACCGGCCCGGGCAGCGGCGCCGGCAGCTCGCAGGGCGGCGCGGGCACGGGCGGCGAAGGCGCGAGCACGAGCTCGGCAGGAGGCGGCGGCGCGGGCGGTGGGCCGAGCGGGAGCTGCTTCGACTACCCGAGCTTCGAAGCTGGCAAGCTGCCGACGACCCAGCGCCACGTCGCGACCACGGGCAACGACACGACGGGCGACGGCTCGAGCGGCGCGCCCTTCGCGACGATCCAGCGCGCAGCCCAGGGAGCGCAGCCCGGCACGGCGATCGTCGTGCACGCGGGCAGCTACGCGGGCGGCGGCTACGTGTCGAACCTCGCGGGCACCGAGGCCGCGCCGATCTGGATCGGCGGCGCCGCGGGCGAGGGGCGCCCGGTGATCCAGGGCGGCCCCAACGGCCTGGGGCTGAGCCGCGTGCGCTATCTCGTGGTGCACGATCTCGAGATCACCGGCGCGACCGCCAATGGCATCAACTGCGACGACGGCGCCGACTACGCGAACCCGGACGCCACGCGCCACGTCGTCTTCCGCGGCCTCGACATCCACGACATCGGATCCAATGGCAACCAGGACTGCCTCAAGCTCTCCGGCCTGAACGACTTCTGGGTGCTCTCGAGCCGCTTCGCGCGCTGCGGCGGCGGCCAGGCGGGCAGCGGCATCGACCACGTCGGCTGCCACGACGGCGTCATCGCCGGAAACCGCTTCGAAGACCTCTCCGCCTCGGGCAACGCCGTGCAATGCAAAGGCGGCAGCAGCGACCTCACGATCGTGGCGAACCACATCACCGACGGCGGCGCGCGCGCCATCAACCTCGGCGGCTCGACCGGCTTCGAGTTCTTCCGCCCGCCGCTGTCGGCGAGCGCCCCCAACGCCGAGGCGCGGCGCATCCACGTGATCGCCAACCTCATCGAGGGCAGCGTGGTGCCGCTCGCCTTCGTGGGCTGCGTCGACTGCCTCGCCGCCAACAATACGATCGTCGACCCCGACAACTGGATCGTGCGCATCCTGCAGGAGACGGTGAGCGGCGGGGGCTACACCTTCCTGCCCGCGTCGAATGGGCGCCTCGTCAACAACCTCGTCCACTACGATCGCTCCGGCATCTCCACCCACGTGAACGTGGGAGGCAACACCGACGCGGCGAGCTTCAGCTTCCAGAACAACCTCTGGTACGCGCACGACCAGCCGGGCAACTCCGCGCCGAGCCTGCCCGTGGCCGAATCCGGCGGCCTCGTCGGCGTCGACCCGATGTTCGTCTCGCTTGCGACGGGTGATCACCGCCTACAGAGCGCGAGCCCCGCGATCGGCGCAGGCGCGGCGCTCGCCGAGCTGCTCGGCGACCTCGACGGCGAGTGCTATCTCAGCCCGCCGAGCATCGGCGCCTACGAAGGCGGCGCCGACTGAGCGCGGGCGCGAGCTGCAGGCGCGCCGAGCTTGCTGCTCCTCAGATTTGATCTCCATCGATCTTGACGACCCGCCCCGGTCGGTTACGGTCCCTCGCATGGGGAATGAAGTCCGACGGGGCTCGGCGCGCCTAGGGCGTGCCGAAGTGTTGAATCCAGCTCGCACTCGAGCTTCGTCTGCTGTGGCCCTGCTCGCAGCGGGCGCAGCGGCGGTCTCTGGGCTGACGCTCGGAGCTTGTGCAGACCACAGCCCAACCGCCGCGCGTGGCATGGATACTGCTGGGGGGGGTCGGTACGGCCTGCTCTACGAGCGCAAGCAGTGGCTGAGTGCACTCGAAGAGGAGGTCACGATCACCAAGTCGCCCGCTGGCAGGTTCGCGCGTAGGAGCGATGGCACGGTGGTGGCGTGGCATCAGCTCCAGCAGCTCGAGCGAGAGCGTCACCGTGCGCGCTTCGGCCCGATGAGCCGCTCGCTCTACGAGTCGCTCCAGGCAGAGGCCGGCTCGAGCGCGACGCGCGAGCCGCGCTCTGTGGGGGTGTACTTCCAGCCCGAGGTCGACTGGGCGCGCATCGAGCCTGCGCTCTCGTCGCGCGACACCGCCGTGCAAGGCGCCGCGCTCGCGGAGGTCGAGGCCGCCACCGAGCGAGGGGCACGAGAGCTCGCAGAGCGACTGCGCACGCTCGGGCTCGAGCCGAGCTTCGTAGGCCGCACGATGCCTGCCGTGCACGTGCGCGGCCCGGCCGAGGCGCTGCTCCGGCTGGGCGAGGTCGACGGCATCCGCATCGTGCTCGAGCAGGCCGTGTTCGGTGCCGAACAGCGATGCAACGGCGGCGCATCGAAGAGCGACGGCAACACGCCGCCGAACTGCCACATCGACCCGGTCGAGGTCCACGAGATCGACGACACCTTCAACGCCAGCGGCTTCTACGGGGCCAAGCAGCGCGTCGGCATCGTCGAGGTCGACGACGGCGACTGTGTGCTCGGCAGTGCGCACGAGGCATTCGACTTCACCTCCGGCTTCCACTACTCGGCGTCTCCCTCGGGCTCGTGCATCACGACTCACGGAACGCAGGTAGCGAGCGTCATCTCTGGCAGCGTCGACGGCACGCGCTGCGGGGCGAGCGACGTGGAGTTCTACTACGCCAACGACGGCTCTCCGATGAGCTTCCCGAGCGGGACCGTCGACACGGTGGGCTGCAACCCTGACGCGATCGTGAAGGCCTACCAATGGTTCGCCTCGGTGGGCGACTACGCCGACCCCTTCGACGACCCGACCATGGCTGTCGTCAACGAGAGCTTCGGCTGCGTTCACCAGAACATCACCTGCCTCCACTCTGGCGGGCGGGGCGTCGATGGCGTGACCCAGGACTACTACGCGCGCATCTATGGGATGCCTGTGGTCAAAGCCGCAGGGAACCGCAACTGCGACGACGAGCGCCACGAGGCCTGCCCCTACACCTTGAACAGCATCTGCGTCGGCAGCGCGAGCAGCACAGGGGCGATGTCGGGGTTCTCGAGCTACACCAACCCCGGGCTCACCTCGGGCATCGGACCCGACGCTCCGTACAACCACGATCGAGAGGAACCTGATCTCGTGGCGATCGGTGGTCAGGACGGCGCCCAGCTTGAACGTGTGTGCCTCGCGGAAGTGGGAAGCGGCTGGGCGGGTGAATGGGGAACCAGCTTCTCCGCACCCACCGTCAGCTCGCTCATCGCGCTCTTCCGCGAGTACTGCGAGCCCATCCGCGAGCAGCGCTTCAACCAGCGCATCTTTCGGGCGCTGCTTCGCACGGCCTCCTATGCCGGCAACCCTCACGGGCCGGCTTACTCCACGCCGAAACCCCGTGTCGACCACCGTGACGGTGGCGGCCTCATCACTGCGCCCAAGCTGCACGACGCGTGCGATTCTCCGTCGGGCGACTTCGGCGAGATCACGATCGACCTGAGCGGCGGCACCGCCCCGCCGGACGACCGCCGACTCTACACCCCCGGCTGGAACCCAGCCGGCGAGACGCAGTCTCTCGGAGCGCCGGGGGCGGAGCTGCAAGACTTCAGCAACAATCCGAGCTCGAGCGATCTCAAGGCCGACAAGCTTCTCGAGGTCAGCCTCAGCCCGGGCGACCGCCTGCGCTACACCTGGTCGTGGGACGCCTGCGCTCTCGACGACGAAGGCGATGCGCCCGTCGCGGTGTCGGTCGACTTCGACCTCTTCCTCTACAACCCCGCGCTCGGCTACGTGTGGGGCTCCCAGAGCCTCGACGACAACAACGAGGGCTTCGACTACACCGTGCAAGCCGGCGAAGGCGGCACCTACCAGGTCTGGCTCACGTGGCCTCGTGATCAGCAGAGCTGCGAAGGCACCGACTTCATCCCTGGCGGCTACGCGGCGGTGCTGCTGTGAGGCGCTCGGTCAGTTGGATCGCCGCGCTCGCGTGGCTCTGCGCCGCGTGCCATTCGATCGACGTCGTCGAACGCGGCGAGGGCGGCAACCCGGCTAAGGAACCGAGCCGCTGCGCGCCTTATGCCGACAAGGAGGCATGCTGCTCGGCCGAGTGCCTTTGGCTCGAGCCCTCGGGCGACTTTCAGGGGCGGTGCTTCGATGAGACAGAAGACTGTGGCGTACGCACGGATTGCTTCGAGGGAAGCGCCGAGTGCTGCGGGGATCAGCGCTACTGCTACATGGGCGACATGTTGGGTTCGACGGCCGCCTGCGAACCCAACTACGGGCTTGGTGGCCGATCCTACGGCGTTTGCATCGACGAGTGCCCCGTCGGTCTGCCGCACCCGCGGTACAAGGAGCTCTGCCTACCGGTAGGTCCGCAGTGATGACATGCGGCGCAGGCGAACCAAAGGCGCGTTGCCCGAGCTCAGTGCTCGCCGCAGCGTGCCTTCTGCTCGTGCTGAGCGCCGCGTGCCATTCGGTCGACGTCGTCGAACGCGGCGAAGGCGGCAGCGCAGCCCAGGAACCGATCCCGGCCAAGGAGCCGAGCCGCTGCGCGCCGTATACCGACAAGGAGGCCTGCTGCTCAGCGGAGTGCCTCTGGCTGGAGCCGTCGGGCGACTTCCCGGGGCGGTGCTTCGATGAAACAGAAGACTGTGCAGGCCATACGCATTGCTTCGAGGGAAGCCCCGAGTGCTGTGGTGAGCAAGGGTATTGCCATATGGGCTACACGTTGGGCGCCACAGCCGCGTGCAAGCCCAACTACGGACTTGGCGGCCGGTCCTACGGCGTTTGCATCGACGAGTGCCCTGTTGGTCCGCCGCACCCGCTCTACAGCGAGCTCTGCCTACCGGTAGGTCCGCAGTAATGGGATGCGGCGCAGCACGACCGAGGGCCGCTCGCCCGAGCTCCATGCTCGGCGCAGCGTGCCTTGTGCTCGCGCTGAGCGCCGCGTGCCATTACGTCGACGTCGTCGAACGCGGCGAAGGCGGCAGCTCAGCCCAGGAGCCGATCCCAGCGAAGGAGCCGAGCCGCTGCGCTCCGTTCACTGACAAAGAGTCGTGCTGCTCGGCCGAGTGCCTCTGGCTCGATCCGTCGGGCGACTTCGAAGGGCGCTGCTTCGATGAGTCGGAGAACTGCGGGGGGAGGAGCGACTGCTTCCACGGCAGCGCCGAGTGCTGCGGCGCGCAGCGCTACTGCTACATGGGTGACTTTCTCGGTCGCACGGCAGCCTGCAAGCCTCAGTACGGGCTCGGTGGCAGTTCGTACGGCGTATGCGTCGACGAATGCCCCGTCGGACCGCCGCATCCGCTCTACCAAGAGGCCTGCCTACCGGTGGGCCCTCAATGAAGCGCAGGCGCGCGTTCCCTTCACCGGGACCGCGCGCCGCCCCCCCTCAGCCCGCGCCGCGCTCGAGCAGGTCCGACACGTAGGCGCGGATGCGCTTCGCCGCGTCGTCTTCGAGCTGACCGAAAGCCACGCCGACGACGGGGTGCCTGGCCGAGCCGGTGTGGCGCACGTTGCAGCTCACGTCGATGGCCTCTTGGCCCTCCACGGTGACGCGGAAGCCGAGGTCGGAGCCGATCTTTGCGTCGGCGAGCGGGCCCTCGCGCAGGAGGCCGAGCCCACCCACCGACACGTCGAAGACCTCGACCGAGATGCGGATGTCGCCGAGCAGCTCGACCTTGATCGGCGTCTCGGGAACGGGGCGGACGCGGACGTGGCTGCGGCGCTCGTTGCTCATGCGCCGGAGTCTAGCCGACCTCGGCGCTCTGGACGCAAGCAGCGGATGCTTGGGCCTCGGCGCTCGCGCGAGCGCCGCTCAGGGCGCGGCGAGCGCGCGGTCGACGATGGCGTCGACGTGGGCGAGCGCGTGCTCCAGATCGAAGCACGCGGCGATCTCCTCGGCGGAGAGCAGCGCGCGCACCTCGTCGTCGGCCTGGAGGTTTTCCTGGAAGCGGCCGTCGCCGTGGAAGGCGCGCATCGCGTTGCGCTGCACGAGCTCGTAGGCCTTCTGCCTCGGGCGGCCCTTCTTCACCATCGCGAGCATCACGGCCTCGCTGAAGTAGAGCTCGCCGGTCATCGCGAGGTTCTCCTTCATCGCCTCGGGGTAGACGACCAGCCCGTCGACGAGCGAAGTCGCGCGGTCGAGCATGAAGGCGAGCGTGGCCGTGGCGTCGGGCGCGATCATGCGCTCCACCGACGAATGCGAGATGTCGCGCTCGTGCCAGAGCGCCACGCCCTCGAGCGCGGGTGTGACGGCCGCGCGCACGATGCGAGCGAGCCCGCAGAGGTTCTCGCTGAGGATCGGGTTGCGCTTGTGGGGCATCGCGCTCGAGCCCTTTTGCCCGGCGGTGAAGCGCTCCTCGGCCTCGCCGACCTCGTTGCGCTGCCAGTGGCGCACGTTGGTCGCGAGGCGTTCGATGCCCGCGGCGACGAGCGCCATCGCGGAGAAGAGCGCCGCGTGGCGGTCGCGCGCCACGACCTGCGTGCTCACCGTCTCGGGAGAGAGCCCCAGGGAGGCGAGCGCGTCGGCCTCGATCGCCGGTGAGAGGTGCGCGTAGGTGCCGACCGCGCCGGCGATCTTGCCGACGGCGATCTCCTCGCGCGCCGCGCGCAGCCTCGTGCGCCCACGCTTCGCTTCGGCGAGGTGGCCCGCGAGCACGACGCCGAAGCTGAGCGGCTCGGCGTGGATGCCGTGGCTGCGCCCGATCATCGGCGTGCGCCGGTGCTCGACGGCGCGCTTCGCGAGCGCCTCGACGTAGCGATCGCAGCGCTCGAGCAGCTTGTCGGTCGCGCGCACGAGCAAGACGGCGAGGCTCGAGTCGAGCACGTCGCTCGAGGTCATGCCGAGGTGCAGCCAGCGCGCAGGGTCACCGACCAGCTCCTCGACGTGCGTGAGGAAGGCGATGACGTCGTGTTTGGTGGTGCGCTCGATCTCGTCGATGCGCGCAGGGTCGAGCTCGACCTCTCGTGCGCGGATCGACTGCGCCGTGCCGGCGGGCACCACGGCCGCGCGCTCCATCGCCTCGCAGGCCGCGAGCTCGACCTCGAGCCAAGCGGCGTACCGTGCGCGGGGCGACCAGAGCTCGGCGAAATCGGCGGGGGTGTAGCGGGGGATCATGGCGCGGCGAGCATAGTGCGCTGCCGCTGCGCATCGAAGCGCGAAGCGCGGCGCGCGCCCGAGCCGATCGGCCTCAGCGCTTCGCGGGCTTCGCTGGCTTCGCCGCGAGCGCGAGCCCACCCTCGCGTGGATCCGCGTAGCCGTAGGCCGTGCCGTCGACTTCGTCGATCACGATCGCCTTCACGTCGCCGAGCGGCATGGGTTTGTTCACGATCGCATGCCCCTTCGCCTTCAGCGCGTCCTGCGCCTTCTTCGAAGGCTCGCGGCTCCGCTCGATGCGGATCTGATCGGGCAGGAGCTGGTGGTGTACGCGGCCCGCGAGCACGGCGCGATCGACCGTCATGCCGTGGTCGACCAGGTGCGCGATCGCCTGCGCCACCGTGTTGGGGATCGTGTCGCCGCCGGGCGAGCCGATCACCACGAGCGGCTTGCCACCTCGGCTGAGCACCGTGGGGCTCATCGAGCTCGCCATGCGTTTGTGAGGCGCGGCCGCGTTCGGTCCGTCGGGCGAGAAGGCGCCGAGCGCGTTGGAGAAGATCACGCCCGTGCCCGGCGCGATCACCTTCGCGCCGAAGCTCGCGCTCAGCGTCACGGTGCACGAGACCGCGTTGCCCTCGGCGTCGACGACCGAGTAGTGCGTCGTCTCGGGCGACTCGGCGTCGCGCGCGCCGCCCGCGGCGAAGCTCGTCGATGGGTTCGCACGCGAGGCGTCGATGCTCGGCTTGCGCGCCTCGAGGTAACGCCCGCCGATCATGCGACGCAGCCTCTCCGGGCCGAGGCCCTCACCCCAGAAGTCCGGGTCCGAGCCCACGGTGCGCCGCTCGGCGTAGGCGTGCTTCGCCGACTCGACGAAGAGGTGGATCCACTCGGCGTCGCCCGCGGCGTGCTGATGCGCGCCGAGCCGCTCCATGCTGGTGAGGATCTGCGCGACCGCGATGCCGCCCATCGAAGGAGGCGGCATCGTCTCCACGTCGAAGCCTCGGTAGCCGAAGCGCAGCGGCTCGCGCAGCTTCGCCTGGTACGCGGCGAGGTCTTCCTTCGTCACGTCGCCCCCGCCGGCCTTCATCGCGCGTGTGATCGCCTCGGCCACCTCGCCCTCGTAGAAGCCTGCCTGCCCTCGCTCGGCGATCGCGCGCAGCGTCTTCGCGAGATCCTTCTGCACGAGGCGATCTCCCTCGCGCAGCGGGTCTTTGCCTTTGCTGAAGATCGCCTTCGCGCTCGGGTCCTTCGCGAGCGCCTGGTGCTGCCACGCCAGGGCCTGAGCCGCGCGCGACGAGAGCGGGTGCCCCTTCTCTGCGAGGCGGATCGCCGGCGCCACGAGCTCGGCGAGCGGCTTCTTGCCGTAGCGCGAGCGCGCCAGCTCGAGCCCAGCCACGGTGCCTGGCACCGCCGTCGAGGCCCAGCCCATGCCGCCCGCGGCGACCTCGGCGAGCACCTTCTCGGTGGTCACGGTCTTCGGCGCGATCTCGCGGAAGTCGATCGCCGTCGAGCTGCCGTCGCGGAGCTTCACGATCATGAAGCCGCCGCCGCCGAGATTGCCCGCGCTCGGGTGCGTGACCGCGAGCGCGAAGCCCACGGCGACGGCCGCGTCGATCGCGTTGCCACCCCGCTCGAGCACCTCCACACCCGCGCGCGTCGCGTGGCTCTCCACCGAGCTGACGATCCCCGCGGAGCCGCGCACGGCGGCCTTGCCGCCCGAAGCGAGGCGGATCGGCGGATCGGGCGCGGGCGGCGGCGGGAGCTCGGGCAGCTCCGGTGGCGCTGCAGCGCTCGCGCTGGCGGAGGGCTCCGCCGAGGGGCTCTGCGCGACGGCGCTCGGTGACGAGCTCGAGACGCCCGCACTCGGCGGTACCACCGGGGGCGCGTCGGCGCAGGCGGTGACGACGCCGAGCAGCAGGAGCCACGGCCTGAGGCGCTCCGGGCGCGTCGAGCAGACCCTCATCGATCGACCCCAAAGCATCGAGGCGTTGGTACCAGATCCGCGCGAGCTGCGCGTCTCCTTCCCAACGCCTCGGGGTGAGCGAAGGCTTCCCGCATGGGCGCCCGAAGACGCCCAAGCGGCCTGTGGCTCAGGCGCTCTTGCGACGGCGCGAAGCGAAGAGGCCCAGGCCCACGAGCGCGAGCGCCGCGCCGCCGAAGCCAGCCGTCGAGGTCGAGCCCGGGCTCGCCGAGCAGGCCGAAGCAGAGACCTCGGCCGAGGCCTCGCAGGAGTTGCCGCTGCACTCCGCCTCGAAGTTGTAGGTCACCTCGATGTTGAAGAGGTCCTGCAGCGAGGCGATGCAGGCGTCGACGTTGGCGGTGTCGACGAACTGGCCGTTGCAGAAGATCGCGCCCTCGGGCTTCTCGCACTGCGCCTCGCAGCCGCCCTGGAGCTCGGCCTTGCACTCGGCGTAGCCGGAGGCCTGGCAGTCGATCTGGCAGTCGAGGTTCGCCTCGGCGGTGCAGCTGCCACCGCAGCAGCCCTGGCACTGCGCGGTGCAGTCGGCCGAGGCGCTGCCGGAGCAGCCGCTCTGACACTCGGCCGAGCAGGTCGCCTCGCAGGAGGCACGACACTCGCCCTGGTTGTTGGCGCCGCTGCACTGCGCGTCGCAGTTGCCGGTGCAGTCGACCTCGCAGGAGGCCTCGCAGTCGAAGTTCGCGTCGGCCTGGCAGTCGGCCTCGCAGGAGCCCTGACAGCTGCCCGTACACTCCGCGGAGGCGGTGGCGTTGCACGTGCCGCTGCAGCCCACCTGCAGCTCGGCCGAGCACGAGGCGTTGAAGGCGATGGGCTCGCACTTGGCGGTGCAGCCGCCCTTGGCTTCGACGGTGCACTCCACCGAGCCGCTGCCGTCGAGGAAGATGTCGCCACAGGCGTCGAGGTTGTAGGCCTGCGCTTGGCTGGCGCCGAAGAGCGAAGCGGTGGCGGTGGCAGCGGCGAGAAGCAAAGTGGCCTTACGCATGACGGGCATCTCCTTGGTGGGACGAGGTGAACGCATCGTAAGCAAGACACCGGCCAGTGGGCGAAGGATCGGCAGTGATCGCAGAGCCACGCCGCCCGGCTTCGGTGCACGACCACCGATTCGCGGGGAATTCGGGGCGCTCGCGGGGGGCCGACGAGACAGCCCGGTCAGGGCACTGTGAACGGAGGTTCGCAGCACGGGCCTCGGGCTGTGTGCGGCCGCTCACCCGAGCCCACACCCACCGAGCAGCGCGGGGCTGCGATCGTCACGGCGAGATCGTCGCAGCGATCCGGCCGGCGGCGTAACGCGTGACGATCCCGTTACGCGGCTTGTCGGGCACCTTCGAGGAGATGAAGTCGCCGCCCACCGCCCAGATCGCGCCCGTCTCGTCGATCCACGTGCCGTGCAAATCGCCGTGCGGATCGTCGAAGAAGTCGTCGAACCAGCTGCCGTCGGCGAGGCGTCGCTGCTTGAGGCCGCCGCCTCCGACGAGCGACACCTGGCCATCGCGACAAGCGACGCCGTTCACGTCGTTCGGCGTGGGGCGCGCCTGCTTCGTCCACGCCACGCCGTCGTAGTGCAGCACGTCGCGCTGGCCGACCGCCCAGACGTCGCTGCCCGAGCAGCCCGCCACCGTCGTGAGGTTGCCCGTCGCGACGGGCGGATCCGAGGCGAGCGTCCAGGTGTCGCCGGACTTCTGCCAGACGGTGCCGTACTCGCCGACGACGAAGAGCTCGTCGGAGCTCGTGCCCCAGACCTTGAAGAGCGCGCGCCCGAGCGGCTCACCCGGCAGCTCGACCGCGCTCCAGGCGGCGCCGTCGTAGTGCAGCACGACGTCGTCGGGCCCGGTCGCAGGACCGCCGGGCATGCCACCCACGGCCCAGACGTCGTCGGGCGCGAAGGCGATCGCGCCCCAGAGCGTCGCGGTGGTGCCGCTCGTGTGCTCCTCGAAGCGTGTGCCGTCGTAGTGCGTGATGCGACCCTGCTCACCGACGAGCCACACGTCGCTCGCCGAGCTGCCGTGCACCCACCAGTAAGAGTCGGCGCCGCCGACGCTGGGCGAGCGCCAGCGCGAGCCGTCGAAGCGCAGGACGAGGGCCTCGAAGCCGGCGTTGCCCAGCGGGCCGCCCACGGCCCAGACGTCCTTCGAGGAGCTGCCCCACACGCTCAGCAGCGCGCGGTCGAGCTCGCCGCCGTCGAACACGACCTGCCACGCAGGCTCGCTCGAGCCTCCACCAGCGCCACCCGAGCCGTCGGACTCCTCCTCGGGGCAGCCGCCGAGCGCGGCGCTCGAGAGCGCCACACCCAGCAGCGCGAGCCACGTCGCGCGCCTCGAGCTTCGCCGGGCTTCGACGTGTCGAGCGCTCACGTGCCACCGCCCGCGCCGCCCGCGCCGCCAGCTGCGCCACCACCGCCCGAGCCTGTCGGGTCGGTGCACTGCTGGCCGAGCACGTAGCCGCCTTGGCAGATGCAGAGGCACTCCGCTTCGTTGGCTGGCTCGGCGCAGCGCGGCGTCACCTGCAGCTTCTTCGTGACGGTGCGATCGCGGGCGTCGCTGAGCGAGACCTCGAGCTCGAAGCTCGAGCCGTAGGCGTCGAGCGCCGTCCACTGGTTGGGGCAGATCGGCACGTTGGCGTAGCTCGCGATGTCGCCGGGTGTGCTGGCGCCGTAGCCCGAGCCATCGGCGCGCAGGTTGACCGTGCGCGTATCGAGGCGGACCTGGCCCGTCGAGGTGTCGCGCAGCGCGCCCGTGAGCTTCACGCCGCAGGGGTCGACGTCGGTGGCGCGCACGCCCACGAAGAGCACGCGCCCACCCTGCGGAGGGAAGATGAGATCGATGTCGCCGCCGTCGACGATGGGGTGATCCATCTGGTCGGCGCCGAAGTAGATGAGCTCGATCGAAGGGTCTTTGCTCTCGTCACCGAGGAAGGCGAGCGTGCACGCGGGCGGCCCGTCGTCGTCGTCGTTCGGCGGCGACTCCTCTTCGGGGCAGCCACCTCCCGCGAGCAGCGCGACGAGCGCGAGCGGCATCACCAGCGCGAAGGCGCGCCTCGCGCCGGCGCCGCGCGGCGCGCGCGACGCGCGCCCGTCCGAAGGAAGCGAGCTCAAGCGAGAGACCTCTCAGAAGCAGTTGATGTCGTCGGACTTCGGGTAGTAGTAGACGAAGATGTTGCAGTGCTCGTTCCGGTCGACGACCGGACCGAAGGTGTAGCAACAGTCGGTGTTCTCGGGCGAGGTGCCGTACTTCGTCATGTCGTACTCGTTGAGATCGGTGCAGCCGATCTCCTGAGGCGGCGGCGTCCACTGGAACCCGCAGGTGTAGAACACACCGCCGTTCGCGGGGACCTGCGCGAGCGAGTCGCCGATCGCCATGAGCGGCTCGTCCCACACGTCGGACTCGTAGAAGCGCGCCTCGTCGGAGGGCGTGGTGACGCTCGTGCCGTCCCAGGCGTACATGTCGAACTGCTTGCCGCGGCTGTGGAAGTGGCCGTTCGCGCCCACGATCGTGACCGGCTCGGGGCTGTTGAACTGGCAGCTGCCGCCGAACTCGGGCGTGGGGTTGCTCTGACAGACGCGGATCGACTGCTTGGTCGCGAAGAGCGTGCCCATCTCGTGCACGACCTCTTCGTCGGGCAGGTGCCAGAAGTTCACCAGCACCTTGCCGAAGCCGTCGGGCGTCTTCTGCGTGCTGGCGTTCACGTAGTGCGACTGCAGCATCAGCCACTCGTCGGGATCGAGCTTGTTGGCGACGCCGTCGGGGAACTTCCAGTCGATGGTGCCGTCTTGCTGCGTGTTCGCGACGAGCGGCCAGTCGGCCCAGTTGGAGCTCACGAAGCAGGGGCCGGTGCCGTTGACGTTCTCGAAGGGACCCTTTGCCGGATCGAGGCCCTCGAATTGCTCGGTCGCCGGGTCGTCTTGCACGATCGTGCGTACCCGGAAGATGTTCATGTGGTGCGAGCCCTTCGACTGTTGGAGCTGCACGTGGTGCAGGTTCATGGGCTTGCTCGCGTCGAGCCCGTTCTGCTCCAGGAGGTCGCGGACGCGGAAGAAGTAGCAGTTCTGCTGTTCGTCGCCGGGCTGCACGGTGATCTCCGGCGTGCCGAACTGGAAGCCTTGCCCCTCGGGCGGCGGCTCGAGCAGGTCGTTCGTGGGCTCCTCTTCGACGACCGGCGGTGAGCGGTCGTCGCAGGCCACGCCGAGGGCGATCAGCGAGAGCAGGGAGAGGGCGGCGAGGGGGGCGGCGGCGCGCATGGAGCGGCAGCGTAGCAAGAAGCGTTCACAACCGCGAACACGCGCCAAGCCATGGAAATCACTTCGCACTGCTTGGCCCTGCGACAGGATCTGCACGACAGGCGTGCCAGGGGCTGGCTCAGCCCGCGCCGGTGCGGCGCGGCGTGCCACCCGCGGGCACGCTCACTTCGGCAGGGCCTCGACGCGCTTCTGGAGGCGCACGGCGTCGTTGCAGGCACCCTGCACCGAGCGCGTCGACAGGCTGCCGTCGAAGTAGGGGTCGCTCGCGTCGCCGTCGCAGACCTTGTGCGCGATGCGCTGCCCGGCGACGCAGGCCGCGCGGTCGCCTGCCTCGCAGGCGCTCAGGCAACCGCGGTAGTTCCGCTGCTCGGCGCAGACGTGCTGCTGCGTCTCGCAGCCGGTCGCCACGACGGCGAACGCCGCCGCCGCCACGAGGGCGACGACGGCGCGGTGTACTGCTGAAGCGCGGCGTACTCCGGAGGCGCAGCCTGCTCCGGAGGCGGAGCCCGGCCTCACGGCCTCTGGGCGAGCGGCACGTAGTCGCGCTCGTTGTCGCCCGTGTAGATCTGGCGCGGACGGCCGATCTTCGTGCTGGAGCTCTCGTTCATCTCGCGCCAGTGCGCGATCCAGCCGGGCAGGCGGCCGAGCGCGAAGAGCACCGTGAACATGTTCGTGGGGAAACCCAGCGCGCGGTAGATGATGCCGCTGTAGAAGTCGACGTTCGGGTAGAGCTTGCGGTCGACGAAGTACGGGTCGCTCAGCGCGGCCTCTTCGAGGCGCTTGGCGATATCGAGCAGCGGATCGTTGATGCCGAGCTTCGCGAGCACGCGGTCGCAGGCCTGCTTGATGATCTTCGCGCGTGGGTCGAAGTTCTTGTAGACGCGGTGGCCGAAGCCCATGAGGCGGAAGCTCGAGTTCTTGTCCTTCGCGAGGCCGATGAACTTGCTCACGTCGCCGCCGTCGGCGCGGATCTGCTCGAGCATCTGCACGACCTCCTGGTTGGCGCCGCCATGGAGCGGGCCCCAGAGGGCGAGGATGCCGGCGGCGATCGAGGCGAAGAGGTTCGCCTGCGAGCTGCCGACGAGGCGCACCGTGGACGTCGAACAGTTCTGCTCGTGGTCGGCGTGCAGGATGAGCAGTAGGTTCATCGCCGCGCGGATGTCCGGGTCGACCTCGTAGGGCTCGGCCGGCACGCTGAACATCATGTTCAGGAAGTTCGAGCAGTAGTCGAGGTGGTTCTGCGGGTAGACGAAGGGCTGCCCGATGCTCTTCTTGTAGGAGTAGGCGGCGATCGTCGGCACCTTGGCGAGCAGGCGCGTGATCGTGATGTCGATCACGTCGCGGTTCTTCACGTCGAGCGCGTCGGGGTAGTAGCTCGACAGCGAGCAGACCATGCTCGAGAGGATCGCCATGGGGTGCGCGGTCGACGGGTAGCCGTCGAAGAAGCGCTTCATGTCCTCGTGGATCATGCTGTGGCGTGTGAGCTTCGTCGTCCACGCGTCGAGCTCCGCCTTGTTGGGGAGCTTGCCGTAGATGAGCAGGTAGGCGACCTCGACGAAGCTCGACTTCTCGCCGAGCTGCTCGATCGGGTAGCCGCGGTAGCGCAGGATGCCCGTCTCGCCGTCGAGGAAGGTGATCGCGCTCGAGGTCGACGCGGTGTTCATGAAGGCCGGGTCGAGCGCGACGTAGCCCGTCTTCGCTCGAAGCTGGGCGATGTCGAGAGCCTTCTCCTGCTCGGAGCCTTCCACCACGGGAAGTTCCACCGTCTGCTCGTTGCCCCCGACGTTGAGCGTCAGCTTCGCGTGCTCAGCCACACGGCCTCCTTCTGGCGTCCACAGGTGCGCCTTGCTCTGCAAGGCGTAGGGTTGTTTCGCGGGCTCGGCCAGCGGCCTTGCCCGAAGCGGCGGTACGCTAGCATGCCCGCTGCGACGGGCAGCACCGATTTGACGGGTCGGCATCGCTAGATAGCTCGATCCGTGGGCGGCCTCGCGGGCTCTGCCGGCCGCGCGCAATCCTCGCGCTGCCGCGGGCGCCGCCTCCCTGATAGAACGAGCAGCGTGAGCATCGATGCACCCGGCGGTCCGACCGAGCACGCAGCCGAGCCAGCGGGCGCACGCAAGCTCCACCTCGGCGGTCGCTTCGCCGGGCACCCGCGCGCGGCCGAGCTCGCGGCGGCGGCCTCGGCGCTGCTGCACCGCTACGCGAGCGAGGTCGTCTACGCGCACCGGCTCTGCCCCTTCCTGCAGAACGTAGAGACGGGCATGGGCGCGGTGTGCGTGATGCTCGACACCGAGCCCGACGTCGCGCGCACCACCGCGGCGCTGCTCGCCTCGGGCAGCAACGTGGCGCACGTGCTCTTCCCGCTCGTACGCGGCGAGGCCCCGCCCTTCGAGCGCTTCGGCAACAAGCTCTCCGAGAGCGTGCGCAAGGCGCGCTCCGAGCCGCTCGTGCACGCGAGCTTCCACCCGCGCATGGTCGGCGGCTACGAGAACGCGCACCGCATGGTGGGGCTCTTGCGCCGCGCGCCCGATCCCTTCGTGCAGTTCATCCCGCCGGGCATGCAGGCCGGGGGCACGGTGCACGCGAGCGAGACGCCGTCGGACGAGCCCTACGTCGAGAGCACCTTCCGCAGGCTGGGTGGCCCGGTGAGCGGCGCGGAGCTCTCGGCGGGTTTCGCAGCGATCGAGGCCCTGCTCGCGTCGCTCCACCGTGCGCGCGAAGAGAGCTACGCCGCGCTGGCCGAAGAGATCGCCGCGAGCGCGAGCGCGGGCTGAGAACGCCGAAACCCCCACGTGGTGCTCGCTCGGCTCGCGCGCTGCGAGCGGAGGAGCCGTGGGGGCTCGTGCGTGGAGGGACCTTCGCCCCTCGCCGATCTCAGTCGCTCACGAGACCGCTTCCTTCACGGCCTTGATCGCACGCGCGCGCACCGACTTGCTGGCCGGCTTGGCGGGGATCGTGATCGGCTGCTTCGTGAAGGGGTTGATGCCCTGACGCGCCTTCGTCGCGGGCTTCTTCACGACGCGGAACTTCGCGAAGCCCGGCATCGTGAAGAGGCCGTTCTTCTTGAGCTCCTTGTGACCGACCTCGACGAGCGCTTCGAGCACGGCCTTCACCTGCTTGCGGGTGAGCTCGCCCGACGCCTCGACCAGCGCGTTGATGAGGCCGCTCTTGCTGAGCGCGCCCGCAGCCTTCTTCGCCTTCGCTTCTGCCTTCTTCGCAGCCATGGATTCCTCCCTAGAGAGCTGGATACCTGGAAAATCAGCTCGATCGCCGCGGATACAACCACAGCTCGTCCATCGAATCCAGAGGCGAACGCCCACGCGCTGCGCTTCGATCGGCGGAATTTCCGCTTCGATCGCGCCACGAGGGCGGCCGGCGCGCTGGCGCGGAGGGCAGCTGCGCGGCGGCGCGCGCCGAGGAAGGCGCGTAGTTTCGGCTAGTTTTCGCGGCTCCTTCGCGCTCGACGCGAGGTCGCGCGCGGCGGCGACGGCTTCGGTGTAACCTCGCTCTCGATGCGACCTCGACTCCTGGCCGCGGCCCTGCTCGCCGCGAGCACCCTGTTCGGCGCGACCCAACTCCACGCCGCGCCCACCGCGAAGGAGCGCGCCGAGGCGAAGACGGCCTGGACGAAGGGCAAGAAGCTCGTCGCGCAGGAGAAGTGGGTCGAGGCGGTCGAGGCCTTCCGCACCGCTTCGGAGCTCGCGCCGAGCGCGCAGTACCAGCTCGATCTCGCGCGCGCGCTCGCCGAGGCCGGCGAGCTGCTCGAGGCGAAGCAGACGGCCGAGCTCGTGGTGCGCTCGACCGAAGCGAACACGCAGATGGCGAAGAACGCCGCGAAGAAGCTCGCCGACTCGCTCGCGCCGCGCATCCCCACGCTCGAGATCGCGGTGCGTGGCGAAGCGGCGGCCTCGGCCACGGTGACGCTCAACGGCGACGAGGTGCAGGCCGGGAGCCCGCTCGCGCTCGATCCGGGCTCTTACCTCGTGCGCGCGGTCGCGGAGGGCGGCGCGGAGGCGAAGAGCAAGGTCGACCTCGTCGAGGGCGAGCAGCGCAAGGTCGAGCTCGTGCTCGCAGCTGCAACCACCTCGTCGGGCGTGTCGAGCGCGCCGAGCGAGCCGAGCTCGGGCGGCACGATGCTGCCTGCGGCGATCGCCTTCGGCGTCGGCGGCGCGGGCATCGTGCTCGGCTCGGTCTTCGGCATCCTCGGCTTCCACGAGACCGCGGCCGTCACGGAGGTGTGCGGCGGCACGACCTGCCCGCCCGATCGCGCGGCCGACGTCGACCGCGTGCAGATGTACGGCACCGTCTCGACCGTCTCCTTCGCCGTGGGCGGGCTCGGCCTCGCGACGGGCATCGTGCTCGCGTTCACGGTCGGCGCGGACGACGCACCGGACGAAGCGAGCGCCTCGGTGCAGCCCTACGTCGGCGCGGGCGAGCTCGGCGTGGTCGGCCGCTTCTGAGCCGCGCTCCGCGCCGTGTGCGCTGCGCACGGGCGGGGCGCGCTGCGCCGGAGGCTCGGCCTACCAGCTCGCGCGGCCGCGGCGCGGAGAGATGCCGAGCAGACAGAGCGGCTGGTCGGAGCGCGTGAACTCGACGACGTCGCCGTAGGCGACGTGGACGACCTCGTCGGGGCCGTCGAGGAAGATCGCCGCCGAGCGCATCTTGCTGCGCACGACGAGGCGCTCGCCGGGGCGCACGAGCTTGCGCAGCAGCGCGTAGCGGTTGCCCTGCGGCGTGTAGGGCTCGCGCACGACGAGCTGCAGCGCCTTGCTCCCTAGCGGCAGCACCTTGCCGCCGGCGGAGCGCTGCGCCGCCGTCGAGCCTGCGGCCGGGCCGATCCAGAAGCCGCTCGATTTGTGCTCCTCGGCGTGCTTGCCGAGCTCGACGAGGTAGCGCGAGGTCGCCGCGGGGGAGACGTGGCAGAAGAGAGCGTCGTTGAGCACGCGCCGGTGCGCGACCTTGCCGTTCACGCTCACCTGCATGCGCGAGAGCTCGCTCTTCGCGAGGCGCCCCTCGAGCGCGCGCGCGACGCGCGCGTGGACCTCACCGTTCTTCGCGCCGCAGAAGAAGCCGATCGACGACTTCGGGGCACTGTTGATGCCGAGCACCGGCACGTCGGCGACGTGGTGCGAGGCGCGCAGGAGCGTGCCGTCGCCGCCGACGGTGACGACGAGATCGAAGCGCTCGGAGCGCAGATCGCGGTGCGTGGGGCCGATCTCCACCGCGCGCACGCCGAGCTCTTCGAAGGCCTCCATGACGTGCTCGACGGTGCGCTCGTGCGCGTCGTGCGAGGTGCGCAGGCGCGCTACGGTCGGGTCGCCGCGCGCCACGAGCTTGCGCACGTGGTCGTCTTGGCCCTGATCGACGAAGACGCTCCACGCGGAGCGCTTCGTCAGGTAGGCGACCGTCGGCCGTGATCGTGCATGTGGCATCGGCGCTCAGAGCTCCGCGAGCCGCCGCAGCGCCAGCTCGGTCTTCGCGTCTTCGATCTCGCCAGAGCGGCAGGCCTCGAGGGCCTCGTCGAGCGGTACGGCGCAGAGCACCGCGTGCGCCTCGAGCGCGGAGCCGTCTTCGGGCGGCGTCACGCGCACGCTCGGATCGACGACGGCGTGGAAGTAGAAGTGCCGCTCACCGATGACGCCTGGCGTGGGGAAGGTCGACGGCCCGAGCGGCAAGACCCGTGCGACGTCGACCTCGTAGCCCGTCTCTTCGTGGAGCTCGCGCGCGGCGCAGCCACGCAGGCCCTCGGGGCTGCGCTCGTCTTCCTCGACGAGGCCCGCCGGCACCTCCCAGAGCTCGCCGAGCGAGTCCTTCTCCGGAATCGGCCAGACCTCGCGCGGGCGCGCGGCGAGCGGCGGGCGCAGGGCCGAGCGCAGCACGACCCAGCGTTTGCCTGCTTCGTCGGTGTAGTGCGGCACGACGACGACCGCGTCCATGCGCGTGCGGTCGGCGCAGTCGTAGGCGAAGGGCGCGCTCTCGGTGCCCTGCGCGAAGCGCGCGCTCAGGCGCAGCTTGCGCACGTACATGAAGCCGCGCTCGGCCACCGGCGGGCGCGCGTCTTCCAGCAGGTGGAGGCGGTGACCAGGGAGCGGCGGGAGAGCCATCGGCGGGCAGTCTACAGCAGCGTGAGGTTCACCCGCCGAGGATGGTGAAGCCGGGGTCGTCGTCGGTGGGGCCGCTCGGCTTCGGTTTGCGCCCGAAGCGCTGCTCGTACTCCTCGGGCGAGCGCGGCCACTCGCCCTCGATCGGGCCATAGCGGCGCTCGTAGTCCTCGCGCGTCTTCGGCCAGTCGATCGGGCTCGCGGCCTCGACGGGCACGCCGGGCGGCGCGGCGGCGCCTGGCTCGCTCGGAGCGGACGCGGCGTGCCCGGCCTGCGCCTGCGTGGCCTGGGGCTCGGCGCCGCCGACCTTGGCCTCGACCTTCTTCGACCAGTCGGTGAGCTCGTTGCCCACGAAGGAGGCGACGTTGCTCGTCGCGCGCACGACCTCGCGGCCAGCGTCTTCGAGCGCGCGCTCGAGTTCGCGCGTGACCTGGCTCTTGTCGAGCTCGCGTTTGATCGAGCCCACGGCCGTCTCGGCGACGCGGAAGAGGCTGCCGAGGCCCTTCTCGAGCGAAGCGAAGGCGGCGTCGACCGGCGCCTTCGCGCTCGGCTCGGCGCCCTTCGGATCGGGGCCGCTCCCGAAGGGGCCGCGGCCGTTGGGGCGAGGTGCGGGCTGCTCGGCGCGGGGCTCCTGCTCGGGAGCGCCGCGGTGCTGGGTCGGTTCGTCGCTCATGAGGCTTGGAAGGTGCGTCGTGCGGCGCCCGCGCGCAAGGCGCGGCGCCCACGAGCGCTCGAGCTCAGGCCGCGCTCGCCGAGGAGCCGCGGCCGGGCTGGTACACCGTCGTGCGATCGCGGCCGCCGGTCTTCGAGGCGTAGAGCGCGACGTCGGCGGCCTTGAACATGGTCTCCCACGAGGAGCCCGCGGCCGGGAAGGTCGCGACGCCGATCGAGCAGGTCACGCGCACCTGCTTGGGCTCCTTGCCGTCGGCCGAGGGCGCGATGAAGGTCGTGCGCGCGAGCTCCTGGCGCACGCGCTCGGCGAAGTTGAGCGCGCCCGCCTCGTCGGTCTGCTCGCAGACGACGACGAACTCCTCGCCGCCGAAGCGCGCGACCGCGTCGGTGGTGCGCTTCATGCGCCGCAGGATGTCGCCGAGGCCCTTGATGACCACGTCGCCCACGTCGTGGCCGTAGGTGTCGTTCACCTTCTTGAAGAAGTCGATGTCGGTGACGAGCACGCTGAGGCTCTTGCCGAAGCGCTTGGCCGAGGCGATCTTCTGCTCGGCGACCTCGATCATCGCGCGTTTGTTGAGCAGGCCCGTGAGGCCGTCGGTGGTGGCGAGCTCCTCGAGCCGACGCAGCATGCGCGCGCCCTCGAGCGAGACGGCCATGTGGCTCGCGAGCACCTCGAGCGTATTGCGCGCGGCCTCGTTGAAGGCGCCGCGGCGGCGCGAGCCGAGCACGAGCGTGCCGAGCGCGCGGTCGTGCGCGAAGAGCGGCAAGACGAGGATCGACGGCATCGACGGCGGCGCGTGGTTGCGCGTGAAGACGACCTGCTTCTTGTCGTCGTAGACGCCGCGGTAGGGCAAGGGGTGGCGGTTCTCGAGCGCCATCGAGACGAGGCCGGTGTTGTGGCGGAAGCGCGTGCCCACGATGGCCTCGGCGTCTTCGAAGTCGCCGCTGACGGCGCGCACCTCGTGGGTCTTGTGCGCCTCGTCGTAGAGTACGAAGGCTGCGTAGTCGACGCTCGTGATCTCGCGCGCGCTCTGCACGCCGGCGTCGATCACCTCGGTCTCCGCCTTGGCCGAGCCGAGCGCCTCGGCGGCGCGGTAGAGCTTGCCCTGCTCGACCTTCGCGCGCTCGAGCTGCAGGAAGACGCGCTCGTTGTGGATCGCGCGCACCGCGTAGCTCGCGGCCTCCTGGAGCATGGCCTCCTCGCGCGGCGTGAAGGGGCGATCTTCGACGCGGTCGGCGACGAAGATGCCGCGGATCTTGCCGTGCTCGAAGACGGGCACGACCGAGACCGCGCGCACCGGGCAGGGCCCGGCGTAGTACGGCAGCTGGTAGCTCGACTTGAGATCGCCGAGGCTCACGGGCGCCTCGCGCGAAGCCGCCGCGCCGAAGATGCCGTCGCCCACGAGGAAGGGCCCGTCGAGCACGTCGCCCGCGTCACTCACGAGCTCGCTGATGCGCAGGTGCGTGCCGGCGTCGTTCTGCCAGAGCAGCATCGCGGTGTGCAGGCCGAGCGCCTCGCGCACGAGGCGCAGCGCGAAGAGCACCGACTGGTGGATCTCCTCGACGCCCGAGCGCAGGCGCAGCTCGGCGTCTTCGGGGCTGCGGTCGCCCGCGCTGGGCGCGCCGAGCAGGCGGTAGTTGCGCGCCTCGTTGCGTACGCGCTCGGTCTCCTCGTCGAGCTTCTTCGCGCTCACGTTGCGCACACGCGCGATCTCGGTGCGCAGCACGGCGGCGTTCAGCCCGGTGAAGATCACCATGAAGGCCACGTGGGGCACGGCGGGCATCACGCCGTCGGCGCCGAAGGCCACGATGCGGATCGTCGCCTCGAGCACGGCGGCGAGCACGAGCGCGCCGAAGGCGGCCGCGGGGCGCGCGAGCGCGCCTACGAGCGCGAGGCAGACGAAGACCGCCGGGTAGAAGTCGCCGTCGAGCGAGCCGTCGAGGCGGACCGCCAGGGCGAAGGCGGTGACCATCGCGATGCAGCCGAGCTCGACCTCGGAGAGCACCGAGGCGTCGAGCGAAGCGAGGCGGCGCGCGATGCTGCGCGCGAGCAGGCCGAGGAGCAAGAGGCCGACGGCGATCGCCTGCGGCGTGCCGAGCGGATCGACGGCGTCGAGCACGACGGCGCCCGCGAGGCCGAGGGTGATGCCCAAGGTCGCCAGGCCACGGAGCACGCGGCGGAGAGCGAGCGCGAAGCGGACGAGAGGGGCCATCGGGTCACCCGCCGGTAGCAGAGGGCCCCGAGGCTGGCCCAGTTTGCTGAGCTTGCTCGCGCAGGTAGGAGCTTCGCGCGAAAGCTGCGCCGCTGGCGGAGGCGCCGTAGAGTGGGGCTCGGTCGACGATGGGGATCCGGCTCCAGCTCCTGGTCGCGCTCGGGCTGCTGCTCTCCGTGGCCTTCGTGCCGCTGTGGTTCGCCGTCTCGAGCCTGACCGGCGCGACCCTGCGCTCGGTGCAGTCGCGCAGCGCGGGCGACGCCGGGCAGGTGCTCGTGACCGAGCTTGCCTCCGTCGCCGGGCCGAGCGGAGCGCTGCCGGCCGACTCGGGCCTCTTGCTCGGTAGCGAGGGCCCGGGCCCACGCGCGCTCGCGCTCTACGATCGCACGGGCGAGCTCGTCGAGGCGCGCGGAGACGCCTCGCGGGTGCCGCTGCGCTGGAGCGGCGCGAAGCACCAGCAGCGCTCGAGCCAAGGCGGCGACACGCTGCTCATCGGCGCGCGCGACGCGGCGAGCGGGCGCAGCGTGGTGCTCGCCTGGACGCTCGGCGGGAGCACGGCGCTCGCCGCCCCGCTGCTCGGCTTGGTCGCGCTCTACACCGGCATCGTGGGCCTCGCGCTGCTCGTCTTCGCCTACCTCGCGATGACGCGCCTCGTGGTGAAGCCGGTCGACGAGCTCGGCCGGGCCGCGAGCCGCGTGGCCTCGGGTGCGCGGACGCTCGACGCGCGTCTCGGCGGGGCGCGTGAGCTCGTCGAGCTCGGCGCGAGCCTGCGCGCGATGACCGAGCGCCTGCGCGACGAGGAGCGCGAGCTGCGCGAGAAGATCGAGGCGCTCGAGCGCACCACACGCGAGCTCGCGAGCGCGCAGGCCACGGTCGTGCGCTCCGAGAAGCTCGCCAGCGTCGGCCGGATCGCCGCCGGCATGGCGCACGAGATCGGCAACCCCATCGCGGCGATCCTCGGCCTGCTCGAGCTCCTGCAGACGCCCGGCCTCTCGGAGGAAGAGCGCGCCGACTTCCTCGCGCGCTGCAAACGCGAGACCGAGCGCATCCACCGCGTGCTGCGCGATCTGCTCGACTTCGCCAGGCCGCGCGGCGAGGGCGAGGCGCCCCCGAGCGGCGACGGCCGGGCGATCGCGAGCGTCGCGAGCGCAGTGGAGACCGTGGTCGGCCTCACGCGCCCGCAGAAGTCGCTCAAGAAGCTGAGCGTCGAGGTGAAGCTCGACGAGGAGCTGCCGCTCGTGAAGCTCGACGAGGAGCGCCTCGTGCAGATCCTGCTCAACCTGGTGCTCAACGCCGCCGACGCGCTCGAGCAGGGCGGCTCGAAGATCGTGCTGCGCGCCGCGCGATCCGGCGAGGCGCGCGTGCGCATCGAGGTCGAGGACGACGGCCCGGGTGTGCCCGCGTCGATGCGCGCGCGGCTCTTCGAGCCCTTCGCCACGAGCAAAGAGCCGGGGCGCGGCACCGGGCTCGGGCTCGCCGTGTGTCGGGGCCTCGTCGAGGCGGCCGGCGGCACGATCACGCACGACGAGGTCGAGCCTCGAGGCGCGCGCTTCGTGGTCGAGCTGCCGGCCCGCGACGAGGCCTGAGGGCGAGGCCGGACCTGCGGCTGGCGCGGGCGCCTGCCTCGGGCTAAGGACCGCGCGCGCCGGCGTGAGGGAGGGCTCGCCGCGCGCGAAGAGCCAACGACATCCACCAGGAGACACAGCATGCCCGTCCAGGTCGGCGACAGGATTCCCAGCGTGAACGTGAAGATCGCAGCGGAGAGCGGCGGCGGTGAGGAGATCAGCACCGAGGCGCTCTTCGCCAAGAAGAAGGCCGTGCTCTTCGCGGTGCCGGGCGCCTTCACGCCCACCTGCTCGGCCAAGCACGTGCCGGGCTTCGTGCAGCACATCGACGCGCTCAAGGCGAAGGGCGTCGATCTGGTCGCCTGCATCTCGGTGAACGACGCCTTCGTCATGGGCGCCTGGGGCCGCGATCAGGGCGTGGCCGGCAAGCTGACGATGCTCGCCGACGGCAACGGCGACTTCACCCGCGCCATGGGCCTCGTGCTCGACGGCAAGGGCTTCGGCATGGGCGAGCGCTCGCAGCGCTACGCCGTGATCCTCGAAGACGGCGTCATCAAGGCGCTCGAGGTCGAGGCGCCGGGCAAGTTCGAGGTCTCGAGCGCCGAGGCGATCCTCGCGAAGCTCTGAGCACCTCGCTCAGTACGCCGCGACGCGTGCATCCGCGACGTCCGACGAGCAAGGCTCGTCGGGCGCGCTCACGAGCTCGCTGACCGTCACCGCACGGAGACCGCGCTCGGCGATCGCGTCGAGGATCGCGGGCAGCGCCGCGACGCTCGCGGGCTCGCGATCGCCGCGCTCGGCGGCGTCGTGCAGGAGCACGATCGCGCCCGGAGCGAGGCGCCTCGCCACGCGCCTGGCGACGGCCTCGCTCGAGGCCGAAGCGACGCCATCGAAGGCGCGCACCGACCAGCCCGCGACGCGCAGGCCGAGCAGCTCGACCGCGGCGCGCGTGCGCGGCGTGGAGAAGCCGATCGGCGGCCGGAAGAGCCTCGGCCGCTGGCCGGTCGCCGCCTCGACGACCTCGATGCTGCGCTCGAGCTCGCGCGCGATCGCCACCGGATCGCGCAGGTAGAGGTGCCGGTCGTGCGCCCAGGAGTGCAGCGCGAGCTCGTGCCCACGCGCGACGATCTCACGCAGAAGCTCGGGCTGCGCCGCCGCCTTCTCGCCGATGACGAAGAAGCTCGCCTTGGCGCCGCGCGCGTCGAGCGCGTCGAGGATGCGCCGCGTATGCACCGGGTGCGGGCCGTCGTCGAAGCTCAGCGCGACGCGCGCGCCCGCCGAGGGCACCGAGAGATCGACGTCGAGGAAGGTGCCGAGCTCGAGCAGACACACGCTCAGCGTGATGACCACGGCGTAGGCGAGCGCGAGCGCGCCGAGCGACCACAGGGGCAGCGGCTCGACGAAGAGCGACCAGCCCGCCGCGAGGTAGGCCGTCGCGACGAGCACCACGAGCACGCGGCGCATCGTGCGCGGCCTCGACGCGCTCGCTCCATCGGCCGGAAGCGCCTCGCGGTTCAGCGCCGCCCCTTCTTCTCCGCGGGCGGCGCTTCGTCGTCGGCGAGCAGCGCGTCGAGCTCGGGATCACCCGTCGACGAGGAGCTCGCGACGCGCTTCTTGCTCTGCCCGGCTGCGGCCGCGGGCTCTTGCTGCGCAGCTTTCGCCCCGCCGCTCTTGCTCTCGCCGTCGGGGGTGTTGTCGGCCTCGAAGAAGCCGCCGAGCACGGCGGCGACGATCGCGTAGGAGCTCACCGCGAGGCCACCGAGCGTGCCGTTCGCCGCCGTCTCACCGAGCGCCTCGTTGGGCGCCGAGAAGGCGCCGAGCGAGACCGGCAGCGGGATCGTGAGCCAGCGCCGCACGACCCAGAGCAGCCCCAGGCCGAGCACCGCACCGGCGAAGGCCTTCATGCCGGCCTCGATGCGCGCGCCCTCGGCCCAGATCGGCTTGCCCGCCACGAGGCCCACCAGCGCGCCCGTGAGCGCGATGCCGAGGTACGCGAAGATCGCGCCGGGCGCGACGAAGCCGAGCTTCGCGAGCCCCAAGCCGATGAGCCCGCCGATCAACGCGCCCTTCAGCAGGCCCAGCACGAGTCGGATCGGCATCGTTCGGTTCTCCTTGGCATGGCCCGAGGCGACGTTCAACATGCCAGGCCGAGGACTCCTCCATGGCCCAACTTCGATCCGAGCCGCGGTTTTCTTTCGAGCTGCCCGCCTCCAAGGTGCTCCGGCTCGCGCTCGCGGCCGGGCTGCTGAGCACAGGCGCAGGCCTCGGCTGCGGCACGGGCTACGCGACCGGCGCGAGCAACGCGAAGCCGATCGTCTACTCCTACGCCGAGCGCGATCTCGACTGCCCGCAGAAGGAGATCCGCGTGACCGAGGGCCTCGGCGGCCTCTTCGAGGCCGTCGGCTGCGGCCGCACCGCGCGCTACCGGGCGATCTGCGAGGGCGTCAAATGCTCGGTCTCCTCCGACGCCGACCCGCTGCCCGGCTGGAAGGACCGCCCCGCGCCCGGAGATCCGACGCGGTGAGCGACGATCCCGCCGCCCAGCCCAGCGCACCCTCCTTCGAGCGGCCAGCCTTCGCGAAGGACTGGCCGCGCGACGCGGAGCTCGACCGCCTGCTCGCCGCCTTCGACGGCGGCGACTACGCGCTCGTGAAGCGCGACGCACCCGCGCTCGCCGAGCGCTCGAGCGACGAGCTCGTGCGCCGCGCCGCCGAGCAGCTCCTGGCGCGCACGCGGCCCGATCCGCTCTCGAGCTTGCTCATCCTCGTCGCCACCGGGCTGCTCGCCTTCTTCGCCTACTGGTTCTACTCGCATGGCCACGGTCACTGAGGCATCCGCACCCTCCCCGCTGCGCCGCGCAGCGCGCACCGCGCCCATCGTCGCGTGCGCCGCGCTCGTCGCCGCGCTCGCCGGCGCCTCCGAGGGCTGCGCCTCGGCCACGCCGAACACCGAGCCAGGCCCGGTCGTCGCGGGGCCCGCGCCCTCGAGCGGCACCGCCGCCGAGGCCTACTTTCCGCTCGTCGACGGCCACATCCACCAGTTCCGCACCACACGCTACGGCGACGCACCCGAGGCCGAGCAGGGTCTGCTCGTCTTGAAGGCCTCGCGCAGCACCGCCGACGAAGGCGCGCTCACCGGGCCCGCCGGCAAACGGCGCATCCACTACCGCGCCGACGGCGTCGAGAGCGTCTCGCCCGAGGGCCGCCGAGGCTACGTGCTGCACCTGCCGCTCGAGAGCGGCTCGAGCTGGAACGGCGAGCACGGCGGCACCACACGCATCGTCGCCTCGGAGCTGCGCGTCACGGTCGAAGCCGGCAGCTACGAGCGCTGCTTCCAGACCCTCGAGGAGCGCGGCGGCGACAAACCCCTGCGCATCACGACGACCTTCTGCCCCGGCGTCGGCATCACCGCGCTCGAGGCCTCGGGCGGCGGCGCCGTCGAGCGCGCCGAGCTCAGCTACTACGGGCCGCCGATCGACCTCGGCCCGGCCGGGCTGCGCCGCGTCGAGTGAGCGCGCTTCCCTAGCGTCAGCTCCTCCGCCGCGCTCCGCGCAGCGCTTTCGTCGACCTGCAAGACGATCGCGCGCGGCCGCCGCCGGCGGCGCTCGGCATACGCGCGCGGCCGACACAATCGCGCTCCGGGCTCGCCGTCCCTTGGGGGTCGGCGCCACGCTTGCAGTAGACTCCGCGCCTCGTGAACCCACGGGAGGACGCCGCTTGAATTACTGGGAGTACATCCGGGTCGAAGAGCTCCTCTCGCTGCAGGGAGGCATGGCCGACGACGAAGCGTCCATGTCGAACGACGAGGTGCTCTTCATCGTGGTGCACCAGGTCTACGAGCTCTGGTTCAAGCTCGTCTTGCGCGAGCTCGAGTCGGCGCGCGACCTCTTCCACCAGAACCCCGTGCCCGACATGGCGCTCGCGGGCGCGACGCGCTCCTTCCGCCGCGTGACGACGATCTTCCGTCAGGCGCAGAAGCACTTCGAGGTGATGGAGACGCTCACCACGCGCGACTACCTCGGCTTCCGCGACTCGCTCATCGGCGCGAGCGGCTTCCAGAGCGCGCAGCTCCGGGAGATCGAGATCCTGCTCGGCCTCGACGAAACCAAGCGCATCCCGCTCGGCGTGGAGGGCAGCTACAAGCAGGCCCTGCGGCGCATGGACGGCGGCTCCTCGCCGGCGCTCGAGCGCGTGGAGAAGCGCCTCGCGAAGGGCCCGAGCCTGCGCGACGTCGTCACCGCCTGGCTCGTGCGCACGCCCGTCTCGCCCGAGGGCCCCGAGGCCTTCCTGCGGCAGGTCGTCGAGTCGCACCGCTCCGAAGCGAACAAACGCCTCGCGATCGTCGAGGAGCGCATGAAGCTGCCCGAGAGTGAGCTTGCCTTGTGGCGCAAGCGCTACGACGACGAGCTCGTCTTCGCAGAGCGCTTCTTGTTGGGCGAAGACGACCCCGAGGCCACCCAGGAGCAGCGCGCCGAGCGCCGCGCCGTGCGCGCCGCGCTCGTCTTCCTCGAGAGCTACCGCGAGCTGCCTCGCCTCGCCTGGCCGCGTGAGGCGGTCGACGCGATCATCGAGATGGAGCAGGCGATGGTCGTCTGGCGACAGCGCCACGCGCGCATGGTCGAGCGCATCATCGGCAGGCGCACCGGCACGGGTGGCTCGGCCGGCGTCGACTACCTCGACAAGACCGCGCTCACGTACCGGGTCTTCGGCGATCTCTGGGCGGTGCGGACCTTGCTTCTGCCCAAGGTCGCGGTCCCCCACATCCCCCACGCCGACGACTTCAAGTTCCGCGTGGAAGACGAGCTCCCGTGAACGCGATCCTCTCCTTCTACACGCGCATCGACCCCCGCTCGCTCGGCCTCTTCCGCATCCTCTTCGGGCTCGCGCTCATCGGCGATTGGTGCTCGAGGTATGCGCAGTCGCTCGCGTTCTATTCGAACGAGGGGGTGCTGCCGAACCACAACCACATCTTCAACCTGAAGAACGCCGGCACGCTCGTGTGGAGCGCGCTGCACGCCTTCTCCACGCCCGGCGAGGCGGTGTTCGGCTTCTGGTTGATCCTCTTCTTCTACCTGGCGTTCACGATCGGCTGGAAGACACGCGCCTTCGCGGTGCTCTCCTTGCTCTCGCTGCTCAGCCTCGCCGCGCGCAATACGCTCGCCGAAGGCCCGGGCGATTGGCTCGGCATCGCGCTGCTCGGCTTCGCGGTCTTCCTCCCGCTCGGCACGAGCTACTCGATCGACGCCCTCCGCGCGCGCATGCGGCGCTCACGCGCCCAGGGCGACGCCGACCTCGAAGCGCGCGTCGACGTCGCGACCCCGGAGCAGACGGCCGCCTTCCGCCTCGCGGGCTGGAGCCCCAGCTCCTTCGCCGCGCTGGGCCTCTTGCTCCAGATCGCCCTGCTCTTCCTCGCGCTGGCGATGCAGCAGAACGGCCCCGCGTGGAAGGACGGCAGCGCGATCTCCAAGGCCCTCTCGGTGCACCTGCTCGCTTCGCCGCTCGGCGCCTCGCTCGAGGGCAGCGCGATCGCCGGCTTGCTCACGCGCTTGCTCTACGTCGTGCAGTGGCTCGTGCCGGCGCTCGTGCTGCTGCCCATCCCACGCGGCCTCGGGCGCAGCCTCGGCGCCGTCTTGCTCGTGGTGCACGGCCTCGCCTACGGCCTGCTCTTCAACTACGGCCTCTTCGGCTGGGCGATCGCCGCCTCGAGCGTGCTGCTGCTCACCACCGAGGCCTGGGACCGTTTCACCACCAAGCACAGCGCCGCACGCACGCGCACGGTCATCTACGACACCGACTGCGGCATCTGCTTCTGGATGTGCCGCCTCCTGGCGCAGCTCGATACCCGCAAGCAGCTCGTCTTCCAGGGCAACGACACGCTCTCCGAAGCGGAGCCCAAGCTCCGCCGCTGGGACGAGAAGGCCCAGAAGGTGGCGCTCGTCGATCTGCCCTCGGGCGTGACGGCCGAGCTCAGCGAACAGACCGTGATCGTCGTCGGCCCTGGCGGCGAGGTGCACACCCGCGCCGCCGCCGTGAGCGAGGTGCTGCGCGCGCTGCCGCTCTTCGGGTGGCTCGGCGTGCTCCTGCGGGTGCCAGGCCTCTCCTCGCTCGTCGAAGTCGCCTACGAGGCCTTCGCGAAGCGCCGCACGGCCATCAGCACCGAGCTCGGCCTCGCGGCCTGCGGCGTGCCCTCGGCGAAGGCCGACGCGCCGCCCGCGCTGCCCAAGGAGCCCCCTCCCTCCACCAAGCTGCGCTTTCGCCTCAGCGCTTCGGTGCGTGAGCTGTTCGCGGCGGTCTTCCTCGCTTCGGTGCTCGTGACGACCACGCAGGCCAACGCGGTGGGCTTCAAGCTGCCCGCCAGCGAGACGCTCGCCGGGCTCTCGTGGTGGTCGCGCACGCTCGCGCAATGGGGTGAGGTGCTCGCGCCCGAGCCGCCGTCGAGCCAGGGCTGGATGGTCGTCGACGCCGTCGTGCGCAGCGAGCAAGCGATCGACCTCTTCACCGGCGTCAAGCCCGTGGCGGCGCCGGCCGGGCCCTTCACGCTCGGGCCGCAATGGTCGCGCTACCTCGACAAGATCCAGCGCGAAGACTTCCGCCCCTACCAGAACGCCTTCAAGGCCTACCTCGGCAAACGCGGCCCGGCCTGGCCGGGCGAGGAGCCCAACGACAAGGTGCTCGGGCTCGAGGTGTGGTGGTACACGGCGCCCGCGCCCGGCAACCGCCAAGAGGGCGCCGAGCGCAGGCGCCTCTTCCGCCACGGCCGCGGCGGCAGCGACTTCGCCCTCACCGGCGGCGTCGTGGTGCCCGAGGCCAAACCCACGCTGCCCGAGCGCCGCACGCTGCGCCGCCCGCCCGAAGAGGATCCTGCCGCGCAGGAGCCCGCGCCGCCGCCGCCCGCCGCGGAGACGCCAGGCGAAGGCAAACGCGAAGAGTCGGGGGAGTAGACCGAGCGTGGAGGCGGCCGAGCCTCGACCTGCGGAGCCTCAGCACGGAGAGGCTCCGCGCTCGGAGACAGGGCGCACGGAGCCCGCCAAAGCAGCGCCGGCGCCCGAGCGGCCCGGGCGCTGGCACCGCTTTCGGCGCGTCGTGCGCGAGCGCTACACGACGATCGACCCTCGCACCGCGGGGATCTTTCGGGTCGTGCTCGGGCTGCTCTGCTCGCTCGACCTCTTGCGCCACGCGACCGAGGCGCGCTTTCTCTATTCCAACGAGGGTGTGCTCTCGAACCACGCGCACCTCTTCCGCCCTTCGTCGAGCAACCAGCTCAGCCTCTTCCACGCCTTCTCGACGCTCGGCGAGGTGAAGCTGCTCTTCGCGCTGGGGCTGGTCGCGCACCTGGCGCTGCTCTTCGGCCATCGCGCGCGCCTCGCGGCCTTCGCGAGCTTGGTCTTCGTCACGAGCATGGACCAGCGCATCCCGCTGGTGGAGAACGGCGGCTACGTCGTCGTCAACCTCACGCTCTTCTATGCGTGCTTCTTGCCGATCGGGCAGCGCTATTCGATCGACGCCTGGCGGGCATCGTGGCGCGCACGCAAAGAGACGAGCCTGAGCGAGCTCGCCGACCGCCGCGACGCGAGCGGTGAGCGGCAGACGATGGTGACCTTCGCCTATCTGCTCACGCTGCTCAACCTCGGCTTCGTCTACTTCTTCAACGTCGTCAACAAGTCGGGGAGGATCTGGCGCGTCGGCGACACCGTGCATTACGTGCTGCACATCGACCGCATGGTCACGGGCATCGCCGTATTCGTACGCGAGCACCTGCCCGAGGTGCTGATGATGCCGAGCTCCTGGGTCGTGCTCTCGGTCGAGGCCGTGATCATGGCCTGCATCTGGTCGCCCTATGGTCGCAAGTGGGCGCGCCCGCTCGCGATGCTGCTCATGGCCGGCCTGCACGGCACCTTCGGCGTGATGATGCGCCTCGGGCCCTTCTCGTGGTTCATGATCGGCTGGTCGACGCTCTTGCTCCTGCCGGTGCATTTCGACGCGCTCACCGCCTGGTATGCGAAGCGCACGCGCGGCGTGGTGCTCGGCGTCGACGAAGGCTCGGCGCTCGCCATCGGCGTGGCGCGCATCGCCAAACGCCTCGACGGCGCCGAGCGCATCCGCTTCGAGGCCATCGATCGCGAGGAGCTCGGCGCGAGCCTCGCGGTGCGCGACGACGCCGAAGGCGCCGCGTGGTCCAAGGAGCCTCGGACCATCGTATCGCGCATCTTCGAGGCCGTTCCCTTCGGGCGCCACGCCGAGCGCCTGCTCGCGCTGCTCACGCTCGGTCTCTCGGGCTGGTGGATGCGCCGCGCGCTCGCCCGCGAAGAAGCGACGACGCGCTTCTTCGGGCTCGACACCCTGCCCGTGCCCGAGCCCAACCCGCCCGCGCCGCTCGCGCTCCGCGCGGCGAAATGGTCGGGCCGGCTGCGCGAGGCTTTCCTCGGGCTCATGGCGCTCGCCTTCGCGATGCAGGCCTGGAACGAGAACAAGGCGCTGCCGAAGCAGATCAAGTTCGAGCAGCCCAAGCTCCAGCAGCTGCTCATCGGCTATCCGAGGCTCTTCCAGGGCTGGGGCATGTTCGCGCCCAACCCCATCCAGGAAGACGGCATCCTCGTCGTCGACGCCTGGACGATCGACGGCCGCCGCTTCGACCCCTTCACCGGCGAGCCCGCCGTGCTCGACCTCTCCACCGTGCGCGGGGCTGGCCTCTCGCAGCTCCGCCAAGACTACGGCAACCGCATCCGCCTCGACCGCAACGCCACCTACCGCGACGGCCTCAAAGACTACCTGCGCCGCTGGCACGAGCAGACCGGCCGCCCCGAAGACGAGCTCGTCGCCTTCGACGTCTATTGGGTGCGCGACAAGTGCCCGCCCCCAGGGAGCGACGTGCCGCTCCAGAACGACCCGGTGCCCATCGCGACGTGGCGCAAGCCTGGCGTGGCCAGGCTGCCCGACGGCACGCGCATTCCGGCCTCGCCGAGGCTGCGCAGCGCCGAGAAATGGCCGGGGGAGGAGGAGAAGAAGTGAGCGGTGGGGCGGGCGGGGCGGAGCGGCAACGTGACCGATCGGCGAAGCCGGTCTTGCGGGACGGGTCGTCCTGTGGCGGCGCTC